>JAESUG010000009.1 GCA_016763185.1 Robiginitomaculum sp.
CTATGAACTTTTACTGAAGCGTGTAGCATTCGCTGCACTTTATATTTTGATCAACAGATGAGGAAATCATGAAAATCAAATCCCTACTCGCTGCCGTTTCAATGGTAGCAATGGCTGCCGGTGCAGCTAACGCGCTTAGCCTTTCTAAAACTAGCACAAACTTTGACAGCCCATTGGCGTTAGAGCTTGATATTGCAGGTACGCCAATCAATGGTGTTTACACAGGGGCTTTGACCCTAACCAGCGGTGGTAACTTTCCTGCCGGTGACGTATTGACGGTTACTTTGACAATCCCTGCTGGCGTGACCTTTAACGGCGCACTCAGCGGTACGAGCATTGCAACCTTCGGTCCAGGCGTACACACACCTGCAAATGGTTCTGTGATTGCCGGTGGCGCAACCACTGATACCGTGGTTACGTATAACCTTGGCGTGCCAACTTCACCACAGGTCACCACTCAGATCCAGTTCACTATACCGATCTCGGTTGCTAGCTGTGCGAACTTGTCGGCTGGCATTACGGTTACGGCATTTTTGTCCGGCGGTGCTGCGGTTGAAGGCGATGCCGATGGCGGAACGCGCTCTATCTTTGGTACGAATGCTACCCCTGATGTTGGTTGTGCTTCTGCCTTTGGTGGTACTGTTACCTCTGACGCTGTTGCATCTAATACACAAATTGCTCTGGCTGTGGGTCCGACGAACTATCGGTTATTTCAAGAGGCTGGTGCCGCTGTTGCCGCAGGTGTTGCAACGCCTTTAGGCACAGTGACTTACCTGATCAATCCATCGGTTGGTGTTAATGCTGCGGGTACCTCTATGGTTGCTGGTAATATTGCCAGTGTTACGCATACAGCTGCGTTGCAAACTCCTGTAGGCGCCAATGTTCTTCTTAGTGCAAACAATGCTACGGTTACGCCGGCGACAGGGCCTTCGATCAATGTTTCAATGACGGGTGCACAAGCCACTGCAGGTTCTACCGTCAGCGTTCGATCTACAGGTATGGCTGCGATCCCAAGTCAGAATGTAACGGTTACTTCGGCACTGGTTACGTTCACACCGGGTACGCCTGACTTCATTACTTCGGAGCCTGGTGCTGTTGGTGGTCTGGATCGTTTGGATCGTCAAGGTCAAGCGCGTGGTCCATATGACTGGAACGGTTCCAGCCCAACTGGAACAGTTTCGGTGTACCGGATTACCGGTCTTACGGGTCCAACTGCGTACACAGTTACGATGACCAATTCTGGTGCCAATGGCGAATTTAACGGCATAGCAACACCAGATGCCAACGGTGAAGTAGTACTTACTTCACTTGATTTTGGTGCCGGTGTTCCTGCCTATATTCGTGGCGATGCATTGTTCTTGTTTGAAACAACCAACATGGCCATTGACGTTGATCGCCTCTTGGCTCGCAATGGCGTAGTTAGCGCCTTTGGTGATGGCCTCGCCGATGACTAATCTTAAGCAAATTTTTGCTTGATACAATATTTCGAAAGCGGCTCCTTCGGGGGCCGCTTTTTTGTTGGGGTCATCCCCTCTCTCTCCAACTCCCTCGTTTCCCTCCGGCTTGACCGGAGGGCCCATCTTTTGTGCAGGTAACCATCTTCCCACCACCCCGGTCCCCGCGCCGGTATCCAGCCTCTTGAGAAATGTTTCATGCACCACAAAGACTTGGACCCCGATTTTCATCGGGGTGACGATGGATGGATAACGGTACCACACTCCACGCCCGTCATACCGGCGCAGGCCGGTATCCAACTTCTTGGAGAACACTTCATGCACCACAAAGACCTGGCCCCCGGCTCAAGGCCGGGGACCGTAGATGGTAAGAAATGAATGACACCTACTCAGTATCCATACTGTCCCTCACGCCCCGATCCTCCCCCAGCCCTGCATTTGAAATTGCATCCCGGCGCTGCGGCTCTATAGTGCGCCGTTATGAATAAGATGCTTCTAAAATCCATTGGCGATGTTCTGTGCGAGCGCGGGTTGATCAGCGCCGATGACTTAACCCAAGCCAAACGCTTAACCGCAGAGGTTGGTGGCTTGCTGGGTCAGGCTTTGTTGCGCTTGGGCGCGGTGTCCGAGGATGATCTATTGCAGGTACAATCCGAGCAATTGGGCTTGGCCATTTTGGATATTACCGATATCTCCCGCGAGATCGACGACTATCAACGGGCCATCGAAAGCTTGCAGCTTAGCCCGCGTTGGTTATTGGCCCGCGAGTGCGCCATCTGGCAAATTGCCTCCGGCGCACCGATCCAGATCATCGCCCGCCATATTCTCGACCCAGAACTGCGCGAACAAATTGAGGCCCGCTGCAGCGCCTCGAAGCTAGAATTACAAGATTATGTGGCCAGCAATCAGGTGCTGGACATCGCCTTGTTTCATATTCGTGATGAAGATGGCACCAGTGCCACCGACCTTAGCGATACGGACGCGGCCCGCCTGCGCGAGATGGCCGAAGAGGCCCCGGTGATCGACTTCGTCAATCGGATATTTTCCTTGGCCCTCAAAGAAAACGCCTCCGACATCCATATCGAACCGTTTGAGCAACAGTTCCAGGTGCGCTATCGCATTGACGGCGTATTGCACAACAAACAAACCGAAGTGCGCGCCCGATTTGATGCGGTCGCCAGCCGGATCAAACTGTTATCGGGCATGGACATTGCCGAGCGCCGCTTGCCCCAAGATGGCCGTCAGACCATCCGCTTTGCCGGACAGGATATCGACCTTCGGGTGTCGGCTTTGCCCGGTTCATGGGGCGAGAGCTTAGTTCTACGCCTGCTTCGCAAAGAAAGCGAGCTACCGGACCTCGAAGCCCTCGGTCTTGATGGTCACGCCAAAGCGATGATGCAAGATCTGCTGGGCCATCCCAATGGCGTGATCCTAGTTACTGGCCCCACCGGTTCGGGCAAATCGACCACATTATACCTAAGCCTGCAAGGGATGAATGACGGGGTGCGCAAGATCATCACCATCGAAGACCCGGTGGAGTATGACATGGACGGGATTATCCAGATTCAGACCAATGCCAATATCGGCTATACCTTTGCCAAGGGCTTACGAGCGATTTTACGCCAAGACCCGGATATCATTATGGTCGGTGAAATCCGCGATGGCGAAACCGCAACCATTGCCGCCCAAGCAGCTTTAACTGGGCATTTGGTACTATCGACGTTGCACACCAACTCGGCGCTGGCTGCGGTTGCGCGCTTGGTCGATATCGGGCTGGAGCCATATATGGTGACCTCGGCGGTACGCGGGCTGGTTGCCCAACGTCTGGTGCGCAAACTATGCCCCCATTGCAGCCACCCGGTAGAGAGCCCCGAAGGCGAGGCCCAGATCTGGGAAATGGTCAAAACCGGTGGTCTGATTTCTGCGCAAATGCAAGAAAAACCCCAATGGCGGGCGCCGAAGGGCTGTAATTTGTGCTCACAAACCGGCTATCTAGGGCGCATTGCCATCTTCGAAGTCGCCAAAATGGACGACCCCTTAAGCGAGGCCATCCTCTGCAATGCCAGTCTCTCGCAACTGCAAAACATCGCCCGATCACAGGGATTTATTACTCTACTAGAAGATGGTACCCTAAAAGCCAGAACCGGACTAACCACTCTGGAAGAAGTCTTCCGC
>JAESUG010000086.1 GCA_016763185.1 Robiginitomaculum sp.
TGTTCAATCACGCCAGTGGATTTGCCTGTCTCATCTACTAGCAACGCTTTGAACGGCCCAATGCCATCGGCAAATTTAGCATAGCGTTCCAAATGCAAATTTTCTTCATTCTCAATCAGCATAATCAACGGCAGGTCAGGTTTGGCTTTTTTTAACGCAATTAGAATATCGGCTTCAAACGATTGTACATAAAGCGGGAAGCGCTGTTGCCACCAATGGGCTTGTTCCAGCATTGCGATGACCGCCGGTTCGTAATCATGGCCGATGCTTTTGAAATAGCTGGGCAGTTTGGTTTCAGGATACACGCCTAAGGCCACCGGACGTTTGGCCGAGGCACCATTATCACGGGTGAGCTGGAGTACTTCCGCTATGGTTGGAATTTCAAACTTGTCGTCGGCATCATGATTGCGGTGCTTCATGGCTTGGCGAGCGCGTAAGGTTTTGATCTCAGCCAAGGTAAAATCCTCGGAAAACCAATCTTCGCCCTTATGGTCGGGGCGGGTGGTTTTGCGGTCAGCAAATTCGGGATGATCGGCCACATTGGTGGTGGTCGATAAATAATGATCATGGCGAGCGATGAGGTGCCCGTCTTTGGTAAAAACCATATCCGGTTCGATAAAGTCAGTCCCCAGATCAATCGCCAATTGATAGGCTTCGATGGTGTGTTCCGGCAAATAGCCACAAGCACCACGGTGCGCGATAATAATTGGTTTTTGCATTTTGCTCTCCGAGTTCGGTCGAGAAGATTGGATTTTCGTGAGTTTTGGCGCGGTACAGGCGCTCACCAACGAGGTAAGGCCGAGGCCTTGTAAGATGTTTCGCCTAGTGAATTGCCAATTTAGCTCCATAGCTACCCATAACACGATTTTTTTCAAAAGGTCACTCGCATAAATCAAAACATCTCTGTTCTAGCTTTTTGCGTATCTTCTACTTACTTGGTCCCCGGACTTGATCCGGGGACCGGTTGTGTTGAAGTCCTATGGTAGATATTAAGGTGCGCTTGCTGTCCATAATTTGTGCAATAAGCCCAAGCATTTTTTATGGTGCGCTATGGACCCCCCGAACAAGTCGTAAGGTGACGTGGTGGTGGGAGTCGTGGGGTGACAGATGGGAGAGGGTCGTGGGGTGACAAGTGATGGGAGTCGTAAGGTGACAAAAGAGAGGTGGTGCAAGAGTGCGCGATGATGTTAAAAACAGCCTTGATGATCAACCATCCGGCCCGTTCCAAAATCAAAACTTGCTAGAGCGTAAAGGCGCAGATAGAATTTTGAATGTAAAGGCGAGGGTGTACCAAATATGAAACCTACAGATACCAGCAATCCAGATTATTTTCATAAAGTCGTTGATTGCCAATGGGCCTGTCCGACCCATACACCGGTTCCGGCCTATATTCGGCTGATTGCCCAAGGTAAATACGCGGACGCATATTTGCTAAATCGCGAGTCCAATGTGTTTCCGGGCATATTGGGGCGGGTGTGCGATCGGCCTTGCGAGCCAGCTTGTCGGCGGACCCGGGTTGAAGAAACCCCGGTTGCCATTTGCCGGTTAAAGCGCGTTGCCGCCGATCATCGCGGTGATATTTCCGACCAACTCCCCAAAAAACCGGCAAAAACCAATGGTAAAAGGATTGCCCTGATTGGCGCTGGCCCAGCTTCGTTTACGGTGGCCAATGATTTGGCACCGATGGGCTATGAATGTGTGATTTTCGAAAAATTGGATGAACCGGGCGGTTTGATGCGCTCGAACATCCCGGCCTTTCGCTTGCCAGAACAAGTATTGTCCGAGGAGCTTGGCTATATTTTAGACATGGGCGTGGAGCTGAAATTGGGCGCGCTGGTGGACAGCATGAAAGCGCTATTGGATGAGGGCTGGGATGCTGTGTTTGTCGGAACTGGCGCACCAAAGGGCAAAAACCTTGAACTAGATGGCCGTTATGACAGTGACCGTATTCATATCGGCATTGATTGGCTAGAATCAGTGGCCTTTGCGCACACCAAGTCCATTGGCGAAAACGTGTTGATTATCGGGGTTGGCAATACGGCGATGGATTGTTGTCGTACTTCCTTACGATTGGGCGCAAAAAACGTAAAAGTCATGGCGCGCAAACCGCGAGAATTTTTCAAAGCCTCTGATTGGGAATTAGAAGACGCCGAAGAGGAAAATGTCGAAATTATTGTTAATCACTCGCCCAAAGCCTTTGTGGTAAAGGCCGGCAAATTGACCGGCATGTTGTTTGAAGAAATTGAGTACGAAGTGGATGGCACTGGCCGCATTACCAACCAAACCGTGGTCGATGATGTCCTCATTGCTTGTGATGATGTGATTTTGGCGATTGGCCAAGAAAATGCCTTCCCGTGGATTGAAGCCGATGCCGGCATTCAGTTCGATAAATGGGACGTGCCATTGATTGATGAAACCACGTTCCAGTCGAGCAAAACCGGCGTGTTCTTTGGTGGTGATGCGGCATTTGGCCCCAAAAACATCATCTGGGCGGTGGAACATGGCCATCAAGCCGCGATCTCCATCCACAAGCATTGCCAGGGCAAAATGCTCACCGGACGCTTGCCGGACAAAATGGAACTTAATACGACTAAAATGGGGATGTTTGAATGGCGCTATTCCAATTCATTTGATGATTCACCACGGCGCAAAATGGAACATGTGGAACTGGTCAAGCGCTTTGCCAAATTGGATGTTGAGGTCGAGCTTGGCTTCTCGCCAGAACAAATTGCCACCGAAGTGCAACGCTGTTTGAATTGCGATATTCAAACGGTGTTCGATGCGCCGCTTTGTGTCGAATGTGACGCTTGTGTTGATATCTGTCCGGTTGAGTGCCTGACCATTACCCCCAATGCTGACAATGAGGCCAGTTTAAAAGGCCGACTTAGCGCTTCGGAGGACGAGGCGGATCAAGCGCTGTACGTCTCGAATGAGCTACCGTTAACCGGACGGGTGATGATTAAGGATGAAAATGTTTGCTTGCATTGCGGCCTGTGCGCCGAACGCTGTCCAACGGCGGCGTGGGATATGCAAGAGGGCGTTTTAAGCATTCATCACGCCGACGAGCAAGACATGAAGGTGACGGTATGAGCCAGCCATCTGTCAATGATTTCGTGATCAAATTGGCCAATGTTAACGGCACCGGTTCGGCCAGGGCCAATGGCTTGTTGATGAAGGCCATTTTTCGCATGGGCGTGCCGGTGGTCGGGAAAAACGTGTTCCCGTCCAATATCCAAGGCTTGCCCACTTGGTATGAAATTCGAGTAACCGAAAAGGGCTATCGCGGGCGTTCTGGCGAGGTGCATTTAATGGTGGCCATGAACGCCGAAACCTATGCCCAAGACTTGGCGGAGCTTAGCCCCGGCGGGGTGTTGCTCTATGATAACACATGGCCAAACAATGAATTTGCCAAGCGTTCTGACATTCAAGTTTTGGGCGTGCCGTTGGCAAAAATGTGCAATTCTGCGTTTCGCGCGGCGCGGTCGCGTATCTTGATGAAAAACATGGCCTATGTCGGTGTAGTTGCTGCACTTTTAAATCTGGACTTAAGTGTCATTCATGACTTGGTTCGCGAGATGTTTGCCGCCAAGCCAAAGCTAATTGACCTAAATATGCAAGCCATCGCTTTGGGCTTTGATTACGCGATTGCTCATTTTGATTGCCCGTTATCGTTTTCGGTAGAAACCAAAGACAAAACCAAAGGCAAAGTGATGATTGACGGCAATACTGCCGCCGCTTTGGGCTGTGTATATGCCGGGGCTACGTTTGGGGCTTGGTACCCGATTACGCCGTCGACTTCATTGATGGACGGGTTCGCCAAATATTGCGCCAAGTTTCGGGTCGACCCAAAAACCGGCCATAACAAATACTGCATCATCCAAGCCGAAGACGAATTGGCGGCGGCCGGGATGATCATTGGTGCGGCGTGGAATGGTGCCCGTGCGTTTACGCCGACCTCTGGCCCCGGGATTTCGTTGATGAGCGAATTTATCGGCTTTGCCTATTATGCTGAAATTCCGATGGTCTTGTTTGATATCCAACGGGTCGGCCCGTCCACCGGCATGCCAACCCGCACCCAACAATGCGATATTCAACTGTGCGCCTATGCCAGTCACGGCGATACCCGCCATTTGCTATTATTCCCCGCTGACCCTGGCGAGTGCTTTGAAATGGCAGTGCAAGCGCTCGATCTGGCCGAGCGCTTTCAAACCCCGGTATTTGTATTGTCGGATATTGATATTGGCATGAATGATTGGATGGTGGACGAGCTAACTTGGGATGACAGCTATCAGCCGGATCGGGGCAAGGTATTGTCGGCAGCAGAGCTTGAGAAAATTGAAAAATTCCATCGCTATCTGGATGTTGACGGCGATCATATCCCGTACCGGACATTGCCCGGCACCCACCCCAAGGGTGCATTTTTCACCCGTGGCTCCGGCCATAACAA
>JAESUG010000087.1 GCA_016763185.1 Robiginitomaculum sp.
TGCCGTCGCTGCCCTAGCCGAAGAAGCCAAGGTCAGCCCGCCAACCCCCGATCCCAAAAACCGAAATTCACGCCGTTTTTCCGAAAGCATCAAAAACTTCGCCCGCTCGCTCGTTGCCAACGCCATCAAAGGCGGAAAATGGGTGAAGGCAAATCCAATTAAAACGACTCTAGCCTTAGCTAAGTCCTCTATTGCCGCTGCAAAATGGGTGATAGAGAATGTAACCTGGTTATTGAACACATTTGCTGGCAACCCGGCAATGCTAGCTGTCATTCGGCTAACATTAGAATTTCTAAAAAGACTTCCTCTGGCATAAGCGTGTTTTACCACAAACCAATCCCAATAAGATGGGTGATCACGCCCTACTCCACTAATTTTGCCAAGGTATCGTGATGACCAGCAATCAACTCGCGCAGGTAAAAACCGATGCTGTTGTCGTCGATAAATCCAGCGGTAATCGCGGTTGTGGTTCAGTTTCAGCAAGGCAAACCATTTTACCTAAAACTAGCGGCACCCGCTTTGATTTGGGCGTAGACTTGCTGACCGATTTGCAAATCCAGTTCGGCTATTGATTTTCGGGTTACCCGTGCCAATAGCGCAAAATCACCGGCATCCAATACTAATAAAGCTTGCCCCGGACGCTCGTCTGCTTCGCGAATTTCGCGAATTG
Source organism: Robiginitomaculum sp. (assembly GCA_016763185.1). Lineage (GTDB taxonomy): Bacteria > Pseudomonadota > Alphaproteobacteria > Caulobacterales > Maricaulaceae > Robiginitomaculum_B. The sequence goes on from JAESUG010000087.1 coordinate 671, forward strand.
TTACCGCCAGCGAGTTCAAAATACTGGATGCGGCTTGGGGCTTGCGGCTGATGGAAACGTCATTGGCCCGCACCCGCAACATAGCCGGCGCGCCCATTGCCGCCGAAATGCCGGGAACCGTTACCTGATGTTCCCCAATGCGCACCCGGCTTAAGCTAAATTTGGCATCATGGCTCTCAACTTGCCCGGTAATCATCACACAAGCATCGGCCCGCGCCGCAAAGGGAAGTTCCGGGGCCAGCAAGATTTGCGATAGCGGACCTTGGCCCAGCAATTTTCCGCGCTGCAAATACAAAACATGATCGGCCAGCCGGGTTAACGTCGTAAATTCATGCACCACCATCAGCACTGGAATACGTAAACCATAGACCACTTTTTGCAAACTGTCCGCCAAATCCGTTTTGGCTTCTTCGTCCAGTGCGGCAAATGGTTCGTCCAATAACAAAACCTTCGGATGGCTTAGCAAACTACGCGCCAAGCAAACCCGTTGCACTTCACCGCCCGACAAGCCGCCCGGCATCCGGTGCAATAAATGCTCAATGCCAAATTTTTCGGCCATCCCCTGTAAATCCGGCCCACCCGCACGCGCTCGGCGCAGCGCAAAGTCCAAGTTTTTGGCGACACTTATATGCGAAAACAACACCCCTTGTTGGTCAACATAACCAATTTGCCGGTGTTCTGTCGGGACAAAAACCTTCTTGCTTTGTAATATTTTTTCGCCAAAATGCACCTCGCCTTGGCCGCGAGTTAACCCGGCCAAGCACCGCAAAAACGTGGTTTTACCCGCCCCCGACGGCCCGGCCAAACCGCTAATTCCAACATCGGGGATTTGGGTTTCCACCTGCAATACAAAATCAGCTAATGGATGCGTTAGTGCAATTTTCATTGCGGTTGCTTTCGATGATTTAACCATGCCACCAGCACCATCGCCGCGAACGAGAACAAAACCAGCCCCACCGACAAAAGGTGCGCTTGCGCATAATCGGCGCGCTCAACTGCATCGAAAATAGCAATAGACAACACCCGCGTTTGGTCCGGAATATTACCGCCAACCATCAACACCACCCCAAACTCGCCCAAGGTATGCGCAAAGCTCAGCACCAAGCCACTTAAAATGCCATTGCGCGCCAACGGCAGTGCTAACAAAAAGAACCGTTGCCACGGCCCAACCCCCAAACAAGCCGCCGCCTCAAACACCGATGGCGCAATGCCTTCAAACGCGCTTTGGGCCGGGCGCACCATAAATGGCAGGGAAAACAACACCGAACCGATCACCAAACCGGGGAACGAAAACACCAATTCAAGCGGCGCAAACATTCCATTGGGGCCGAGCAGCAATAATAGATAAAACCCCAACACCGTCGGCGGCAACACCAGTGGAACCGCCACTATACTTTCAAGAACAGCCCGCCAAATCCCGTGCAATTGGTTCAACCAAAACGCCAAGGGCACCCCGATAATTAGCAAAATAACGCTGGTGACCGCGGCCAATTGCAGGCTAATCAGAAGCGGTGATAAAATTTCCAAGCTCATGGCGCACCATACCCAAACCGGGATAAATCGGCGTTGGCCAGTTGCTCGGCAATACAAATATGGGCCGGGTTCATCGTCAGTATCACCGCTTGTAGGTCAATGGCTGTGTAAAGTGATGGCGCCACCACTTCGTATTCACCGTCCGCAATATCCGCCGCCAGCAATAGCGACAGCGGCACATACCCGGCTTTGGCGACATTTAGATGAACAAACGAAAATGCTTGTGCGGCACTGGCTCCGCGTACTAATTTTGGCAGATCGTCTCCATGTTTGGCCCGCAATACCTGCATTGCCGCCCGACCAAATGGCGCAATATCTGGATTGGCAATGGCAATTGGCGCATTTGGGTTTGCGGTATCACGCTGCCACAACGCCATCGGCGCTATGGCAAATACGGCCCCCAATTCAACCTCCTCATGCAATCCCAGTAAGCTTTGACTTAACACCGGATCGGCACTGATCAACAAATCAAACGGCGCACCTTGGGTGATTTGCGCGACCAATGCCCCGGTTGAGCCAGAGCTTATCCGAAGGGTCACATCACATGTTGGCTCCAATAGCGCCGCCAATGTTTCTAAGGCTGGCCGAAAGCTACTGGCGGTGGCGACCACCACGGTATTGCTAGCGGGTCGGGCGCAAGACAGCAGCAAAGCAAACAATGGAAGGAGCCAAAACAATCTCATGGGCGTGCTGCCCGCTCGCGCACATCATGCATATCAATGGCCAACGAGAACACTCCTCGGTCAAAATCACCACCAACTCCGCCTCGGCTTGGCCGCGCCAGCTCTGCGATGATGGCATGACGGGGAAACACAAATCGAAAGCTTGCGGTACTGGAATCAAATTGTAATTTGGCAACACCGTCTGCCACCAATGACACCACAATGTTCAACTCGCCACCGGCCAATGTGAGGGTTTCGAAGAAACTTCCGTCCGTGACCAAAGCTTGCATTTCAATGACATTCGCCCGTAATGATACATGCCCTTTGGCCAGTTTTAACTTCATGACTTGCCCCCCAAACTGGCCAAACTGACCAAACTGGCAAATTCTTCGGGGGTATTACAGTTGAAAAATTGCGCCACATGCGCAGGTTTCATGACAAGCTCAACAAACCCCAATCGTTGAAACAAACCAAACAACGACCGATCCGCGCTCGTCATGGTCAAAGCTTGCTGCACAGCATCTCGCAATTGCGCCGTTACTCGCAAACAACACGGAAACGGTTGTTTGGCGAAATACACGCCGGGTTGCCCCGCGCATTCATCCGTTAATTGCGTCAACAAATCCGCCGTAATATGGGGCATATCCACCGGCACAACCAACAATAATGTGCCATCGGATAAACCTATAATTGCCGCGTCCAGCCCGGCTAACGGCCCGGCATTGGGATAGCGATCAACCAGCCCACCGGCACCACTTACCAATATTTGCTGACATCCAGCGGCTGATAATGGCTTACGTGCCATGTTCAATAGTGAAACTCCGGCCACCTCCAAAGCGGCCTTATCGCGGCCCATCCGCCTCGAATTGCCGCCAGCCAGCACCAAGCCAACCACCTTAGTCATGACCGCACAGGGCATGGCCCTTCACCCATTCGCTATCCCCGTCGACATAATGTTCTTGCTTCCACACCGGCGAGCGTGATTTAATTTCTTCGATCACATAGCGGCATACCGCAAACGCCTCGCCCCGGTGCGGCGAACCAGCGGCGATGACAATGCTAAGCCCACCAACCTCAAGCCGCCCCTTGCCATGGGCCACAAAAATCCGGCATGGCTCGCCCCATTTCTCTCGCGCCTCTGCACAAATTTCGGCAAAGCTTTGTTCGGCCAACGGTGCAAACACATCATAAGACACGCCCTTAACTTTGCGGCCTTGGTTCCAATCGCGCACCACGCCAACAAACAACGCCCCGGCACCATTGCCGGGCGCATCAACAAACGCTAAGGCTTCGGATGTATCCAATACGGTTTGTTCAATATTACGAACTTCTACATGCACGGACATGCTCAACCTCCTGAAACCGGGGGTAAAATTGCTAGCACATCCCCCGGATGGCATGTGGCGGCCTCGGCCAATACTTCGCGCTCGTTGGCAAAGCGGCTAACTTCCAGTGTCGGTAGCAATTCGGCAGTTGCAGCCGGTTCCATCATCGCGGCACGAATTTGCGAGATATTGGCATTTGACGGAACATCAAGCTCCAAACCTTCACCCAATACCCGAAACGCACCAAATAATTTTACGGTAACTCTCATACTGGTTCATTCCCGATAAATGGATATATCCGTACCAAATCACCGTCGGTCAAATCCGCCGCAGTTTCTGGTATTTCCGCCCAGCAATTGGCCGCCAACAAGCTCGCCATCCGAAACGATTGTTGCCCGGATAAAACCTCAACTCGCAATACTCCGTCATCATTGATCTGTTTTGCTTTGGCAAACATCCGCAACTGATGATGCTTGGAAAACCGGCCAACTAGCTTGGCTTTTTGTACCGGCTCCTTACCTAA
>JAESUG010000088.1 GCA_016763185.1 Robiginitomaculum sp.
TGATCAATGGCTTGCGCGAGGATTTTGACCTCAAGGCCACCCCCATTCGTTTGGTGGTAAAACAAGGCAAAAATCCATATATGGACGGCAGTCGCGGCGGGCAAGAAAAAAGCTAAACCGATAGTTCGGGACATGGTATTTTGCGATAAAATCAGGTAGTAAACCTTATGCAAACTAGCTTCCTAAAATATGCCAATACCGAGGTGCCCAGATATACAAGCTATCCGACGGCGGTTCAGTTTTCCGCCGAAATCGACCAAATCCAATACCGAAACTGGTTACAAGAATTACCGCAGAGCGAGCCGCTTTCTTTATATGTCCATATTCCATTTTGCGAGCAAATGTGTTGGTATTGCGGTTGTCACACCAATATCGTCACCGGCTATCAGCGCATTGGTGAATACCTAGCTGATCTTGCCTGCGAAGTTACTCTGGTGGCGGCAGCAATGTCGGAACATCAAGGTCCAGTGGCCGAACTTCATTTTGGCGGCGGTTCGCCTAGCTTATTATCCGGCGAAGATTTTTATGCCTTGGTTGCAAAGCTACGCACGCAGTTTTCGTTCTCAAGTCAAACCAAAATCGCTGTGGAAATTGACCCACGAACTATGAATGCCGCCAAAGCCGCCGCATATGCCAAAGCCAGCGTGACCCGTGTGTCCTTGGGAGTGCAGGACTTTAATCTGCACGTCCAACAAAAGATTAACCGGATACAACCGCCCGAAATGGTACGCCAAGTCATCAACTGGTTGAAGACGGCGGGTATTTTCGCGATTAATTTTGATTTGATTTACGGGCTACCAACCCAAAGCTTGGACGATATTCGCCGTACCATTGATCTGGCGCTGGAAATGCAACCCGACCGATTTGCGGTGTTCGGTTACGCTCATGTGCCTTGGTTTAAAAAGCACCAACAATTGATCGTGCCTGAGGATTTGCCAGATACCGCCTTACGTTTGCAACAAGCAGACTTGGTGGCGGAACTATTGACAAATGCCGGGTATATCCGGGTTGGGTTTGACCATTATGCGCGCGCCGATGATGCGCTTGGGCTCGCCAGTACCAACAGCCAAGTGCGCCGAAATTTTCAAGGCTATACGGATGATGCTTGTGATGTGTTGATCGGGTTTGGTGCCTCGTCAATATCCGCGTTGCCGCAAGGCTATGTGCAAAACGACCCACAAATGGGTAAATGGCGACAACAGGTGCGTGCTGGATATCTACCGGTGGTACGCGGTGTTGGATTGCGCCAAGACGACAAATTACGACGAGCCGCAATCATGCAGGTTTTAAGTCAAGGCCAATTAGATATGGCGGCGCTTTGTCGTTCATTTGACCTTGATGCTGCGGCGCTGGACGATGCGTTGCCGAAACTGGCGCCCTTAGCCCAAGATGGCTTGTTGACGCTGTCAAACCGGCGGCTGCAAGTGACACCTGATGGCATCCGGTTCTTGCGCAATATTGCTGCTTGTTTCGATAGCTATTGGCAACCTGCACAAAAACGCCATTGTTTGGCGGTGTAGTTTAGCGGTTCACCCAATCGGAAAACTTGACGATTTCCATTTGGCGCTGGCAGGATGGCAAGGAAAGTTCGAGAAACAGAGGTGCCAAGTTGGCCGGGGTTGGCAAGGTTGCGGGGTCTTCGCCGGGCATGGCTTTGGCGCGCATGGCGGTGGCGACGGGGCCGGGGTCTAGCAAATTTACACGGACATTGGAGTGGGCAATTTCTTTGGCATAGCTTTCGACTAAGGCCTCTAGCGCCGATTTGCTGGCGGCATAGGCAGACCAAAATGCATTGCGAGATTTTGCGGCACCAGAGGTTACAAAAATCAATCGGCCCGCATCGGATGCGCGCAATAATGGATCAAATGAACGAATTAAACGCCAATTCGCGGTTAAGTTCAGGGCGATGGTTTGTTCAAATAGTTTCGGATCAATCTGTGGCGTCGGCGAGATCGACCCTAACATGGCCGCATTTCCGATTAAAATATCAAGTTTGCCCCAGCGTTCAGCGACCACGCCGCCCAAGCGGTCAATACCGTTTAGATCGGCCAAGTCTGCGGTGATCAGCGAGCAACTGCCGCCAACTTTACGAATTTCGTCATCTAGCTCTTCGAGGCCGCCTTGGGTGCGAGCCAGGGCAAGAATATGGGCACCGGCTTTGGCCAGCTCCAATGCCGCAGCACGGCCAAGACCGCGTGAAGCACCGGTGATCAGGGCAATGCGGCCCGCAAGGGGGGGTGTTTTAGTTGAGGTCATGCATTTGGCTTAGGTTATTTCGGACAATAAAGAGAGCTGTAAATCCTTGTCAGATTTGGCATGCTCATGATCATATAATCGGGTTGGGTAATCACCGGTGAAATAATGGTCGGCAAACTTTGGGTGATCGGGATCGCGCTTGGTTTCACCCATCGCCTTGTATAGACCGTCGACACTTAAAAAACCCAAACTATCAACTTCTAATTTTCGCTGCATTTCTTCTAGTGAATGGGTGGCGGCGATCAGTTTGCTGCGATCTGCGATACTGATCCCATAAAAATCAGGATGCAATATTTTTGGACTGGCCGAGCGAAAATGTACTTCCTTAGCTCCGGCATCGCGCACCATGCGGATAATTTTAAGCGATGTCGTACCGCGGACAATGCTATCATCGACCAACAACACCCGTTTGCCAGCTAGCACGGCGCGATTGGCGGCGTGTTTCATCCGCACGCCTAAATCACGCACCGCTTGGGTGGGTTGAATAAAGGTGCGGCCAACATAATGGTTGCGGATAATGCCGAGCTCAAACGGGATGCCGGTTTCTTGCGAATAGCCCAAGGCGGCGGGAACACCAGAATCCGGTACCGGCACAATCACATCAACATCAACGGGAAATTCACGGGCGAGGTTTCGGCCCATTTCTTTGCGGACTTCATAAACATTTCGCCCGTCTATATACGAATCCGGTCGCGAAAAATAGACAAACTCAAACACACAAGGCCGGGCTTGTACCTTGGGAAACGGTCGGTGAGAGCGAATTTGACCCTGTTCAGAGATCACCACCACCTCACCTGGTTCAATATTACGTACAAAGGTCGCGCCGATAATATCCAACGCGCAGGTTTCAGAAGCTAGAATATAGCTGGCACCCAATTTGCCCAAAATCAGCGGTCGAATGCCGTATGGGTCACGAGCGCCAATTAGCTTTTTATTAGTCAATGCCACCAAAGCATACGCGCCTTCAATCTGCTTTAAGGCATCAATAAACTGGTCGATTAACTTGGTCCTCCGCGAGCGGGCAACCAGATGCAACACCACTTCGGTATCCGAGGTTGATTGAAAAATTGCGCCTTTTCCTACCAATCGCTCGCGCAAATGCCGGGCATTGGTTAGGTTTCCATTATGGGCGACCGCGATACCACCAGATTTTAGATCCGCATATAACGGCTGCACATTTCGCAAAGCAGTTTCGCCTTGGGTTGAATAGCGCACATGGCCAATGGCCGCATGCCCGGGCAATCGCAGAGGCACACCTTCGCCGGAAAAGTGTTCGGATACCAAGCCCAAATGACGTTCCGTGGCAAAGCGTTTGCCATCAAAGCTGGCAATGCCACAGGCTTCTTGGCCGCGGTGTTGCAAGCCGTGCAAGCCCAATACCGCCAAGGCCGCAGCATCTTTCATGCCCCAAATGCCAAACACGCCGCACTCTTCGCGCGGCTTATCCTCCAAGGGGTCAATCATCAGGTGCGGCCAATCGGCGTTGGTGATGTTGGTCATTGTTGCGGATCTGGTTCGATTGGCTCTTCTTCTTTATCTTTTAATCTGGTGGAGACAACTTGATCCAACGTGTTGCGATCGCTTTGCTCATAGCCTTGTTCCTTGGCTGGTTGGTTGGTTTGTATTGGGGTGCTGGCCAAGCGGGAGTTGGGGACTAAGGATATGAGCGCCTCAGCGGTGGCTGAAATGGCTGGATAAACCCGTGCTTGCGCCACCCAATCGGGTGTTTGATCTGGCTTGGCAACAAAATTCCAACCGAGCAGTACAAGTGCCAACATCACCATGCCGCGCACGACACCAAACGCAAACCCGCAAACACGGTCCAATACACCAATATGGACATTTTGTCGGGCGAGACCGCTCAGCTTGTGGGTGGTAAACGTCATTAAGGCGTACACGCTCAAAAAAATTACCGCCGCCGTGACAATGGTAGCGATCAGCTCGCTTTCAATCCAGTTCTCGGTGACTGTTTTAAAAATCGGATAGGTGAAGATGGTCGCCAGTGTCGCCACCACAAATGAGACGATAGAAAGCGATTCTCGAATGAGGCCCCGGGTCAATGCCAACAGGCTTGAGAGTAATAAAACACCAAAGGCAACAATATCTAATGCGGTCGCAGGATTTATATCCATGAATTTGCCTCAGGTATTACGCGTCCGGGCTCGGCGCCTCGAATCTGCGGACAAGATCGCCTAATTTACCAATTTTTGCAATGGTGTATTCTACTTGTGATTTGGCGGGATGATCATTTTCACCGGCCGCAATCATCGCATGGTTGAAGCCTAGTTTTTGCGCTTCTTTTAATCGCGCCGTGGTTCGTGAGACTTGGCGGATGGTGCCTGATAGCGCAATTTCTCCAAAAACTACGGTTTTTGGCGGTAAGGGTTGGTCAAATGCTGATGATATCAACGCCGCTGCCACCGCTAGATCAGCGGCGGGTTCGCTGATTTTTAAACCACCCGCTACATTTAGATACACGTCTTTACCAGCGAACGAGATACCGCACCGGGCCTCTAAAACCGCCATTACCATTGCCAATCGCCCCCCATCCCAACCGACCACGGCCCGACGCGGGGTGCCAAGGGGCGACGGCGCAATTAAGGCTTGAATTTCGGTAAGTACCGGGCGGGTGCCTTCCATTCCAGCAAAAACAGCCGATCCGATGGTGCCGTTTTCACAGCCATCCAGAAATAGTGACGAAGGGTTGGGCACTTCGGCCAGCCCGCGTTCGCCCATTTCAAACACGCCAATTTCATCCGTTGGGCCAAAGCGGTTTTTTACACCGCGTAAAATCCGAAACTGGTGGGCGCGATCGCCTTCAAAATACAACACAGCATCGACCATATGTTCGACCACGCGTGGCCCAGCAATTTGCCCGTCTTTGGTCACATGGCCGATCAATACCACCGCCGTTCCATATTTTTTAGCAAACCGAGTTAGTTCTTGGGCACAGGCTCGCACTTGGGCTACAGTGCCGGGGGCCGCGCTTAAGTTTTCGGTCCATAAGGTTTGCATGCTGTCCATGATCACTAGATCAGGCCGCGTCGACTTTAAAGCATCTATGATCGGTCCCAACGAAGTTTCAGCGGCCAGTTGCAACGGCGCTTCGGCCAGTCCCAACCGCGCGGCGCGAGAGCGAACCTGATCAATGCTTTCTTCGCCGGAAATATAAATCACTGATTTGCCCGTTAGCGCCAATTTAGCCGCAGCTTGTAACATTAAGGTGGATTTTCCAATTCCCGGATCGCCACCGACCAATAACGCAGAGCCGGGCACAATGCCGCCGCCGCACACGCGGTCAAATTCTGCAATGCCGGTTTGATAGCGGGGCAGGGGCGCGCTGTCGCCTTGCAAACCGGTGAATTGGATGCCGCGACCTCGGTTCTTGCGGCTTGGTTTGGATTGGCCCGGCCCCAATTCAGGAACTTCTTCCACCAAGGTATTCCAGCCGCCGCAAGCATCACAGCGTCCGGCCCATTTGCCATGCACAGAGCCACAAGATTGACAGACAAACACATTCGCCAGCTTGACCATTTGAAATTATTCCTTTATGTTCATGTTATGTTCTAGGGTCTTTATCTGCAAATAGCAAGCCCTGTTTTGCTGTGAATTTCGAGGTTCAGTTTTTTGTGTTGCTGTTATGAGGGATGTGATAAGAGGAAAAATTGGTACGGCATACCTAGTCGGCATGGTGCGATATCAAAGAGTTGGATCACCCGAATAAATCGGGTGATGACCATGGTGGTGACAGTGGGGTGATAACAATCTCTACGAACTAAGTGCCACAAAACAAAACAAAGTTGGGCAGTGCCCGTTTTGTTCTAGTTACCCGTTTTGTTCTAGCTAGCAGACAGCTAAGTTCTTGAAAAATATGGTGAGCCCGTCCGGGTTCGAACCGGAGACCTACTGATTAAAAGTCAGTTGCTCTACCAACTGAGCTACGGGCCCGTATAATTTGTCAATCCTAGTGCTTTGCCATCCTACTGCTTTGTTACGGTAGGGTGGTTGAATCGCGCGGAACCTATCAGGGACTACGCATTGGTCAACGAAGTTTTGACATATTTGTATGATTTTATTGGGGAGTCTACTACTTTGCGATTTTATAAGAGCAAAATCTTCTTTAAATCGATGAGATGCGCTATAGGATGAAGGATATGAAGTATTATTTTTGCTTATTTTTCTTGCCAATACTGTTGGTTAGTTGCGCCACACCGGATCAACCGGCACAAATGCGCTATGGTGTGCCGGATCAGGGATCGCCAAGCCTAAAGCCAAGCCGCCAACAACCTCCGCTCGCACTACAAGGTGCGACCCGTACGCAAAGATTACGGGGTGCCGGCTCCTCTTTGGCCACTGCAGTATCGGCGCCATTGGATGATTTTAATATACGCCGTCCCATTGCACCATTGGCATTGGAGGATATGGGCTATATTTATCGAGCGCCACCGCGGCATGATTGCACGGGTGTTTCGTATCAACTTCGAGTACTTGAGATCGCATTGAATGAGTTGGACGCAGATGATATTGCGATTGAGAAATCCAAAAACCGACAACGGGCTGAAATGGCCGGGAATACCACATTGGACGCGGTTCGTTCGGTGTCATCGGGTTTGATCCCGTTTAGCGGCGTAATTCGTACCGCCAGTGGGGCCAAAGCTGCCCGCGAGCATTACGAAGAAAAATTTGATCATGGCCGGCGCAGACGTGCCTTTTTGAAGGGCTATGCATTGGGGATTGGCTGTGCGCCACCGGTTTCACCGAAAACACTGATTGGACCGCCGCCATCCTCGCAAAGGCAGGCTACCGACAAGCGCGACAAGTCCTCCCGCCGTCGAGGCAATCACTGATCGCTCTATACCTGTTTTAGGGTAACCCCGCCGCAGTTTTATCGGCAAGGTCGCGGCGCAAAACATCCAAAGTTCCGGCCAAAATTGAACTTCGTATTCTCTGCATAAGAAATTGATAATACGCAATATTATGCCATGAAAGTAGAATTGCCGCCAAAGGTTCGTTACATTTGACCAAATGGTGCAGATAAGCCCGTGAATAGTCTTGGCTCGCCGGGCAATTTACCTCGGCCAGCACTGGTTCTTTGTCATCGCGAAACCTAGCGTTTTTGAGATTAAATGCGCCAAAATCACTCCAGGCTTGGCCGTGCCTGCCGGCCCGAGTTGGCATCACGCAATCGAACATATCAATGCCTCTGGCCACGCTTTCAATAAGATCAATGGGACGGCCTACCCCCATTAAATATCGGGGACGATCGGGCGGCAAATACCCCGGCGTATAGTCCAGCACTTCGCACATGCTTTCAAAGCCTTCACCGACCGCCAGACCGCCAATGGCATAGCCATCAAAGCCTTGTTCGACCAAAGCTTCGGCGCTTTGTTGGCGCAAATCGGGATACGTGGAACCTTGGACAATTCCGAACAAGCTTTGCTTCGGACGCTGGCCAAAGGCGGCTTTCGAGCGCGCACCCCAACGTAAGGATAACTCCATGCTCAAGGCCGCGTCCTCGTGCGAAATCGGGTGTTCGGTACATTCGTCAAATTGCATGGAAATGTCAGCACCCAACAGTTCAGCTTGGATTTCAATGCTGCGTTCCGGGGTTAATTCATGGCGACTGCCGTCAATATGGCTTTGGAAAATCACACCATTTTCGGATTTTTTGGCCAATTGGCTAAGCGAAAATACCTGAAACCCACCAGAATCAGTCAAGATCGGCCCTTGCCACGTGGAAAAATTATGCAAGCCACCGAGATCGCGCACCCGCTCGGCACCGGGGCGCAGCATTAAGTGATAGGTGTTGCCCAAAATAATATCGGAACCGGCCTCAAGCACCTGATCCATCAACAAGGCTTTTACCGTCCCAGCAGTTCCCACCGGCATAAAAGCTGGCGTGCGAATATCGCCGCGCGGCGTACGTAATACCCCGGTGCGAGCGTTTCCGTCCGTTGCATGAAGCTCAAATGGAAATTCAGCCATTTAGAGGTGCTTTCTTGTGTGTTACCAAGGCGCAGGCGGGGCCGCAACCGGTTGGCTCAAGTCAAACTCAACCCGGAAATGGCGGTTTTTGCGGCGCAGTTCATAGGCATAGGTATCTTTGGTGATGCTCACCGTCCAAACATTGGTTACAGATACATCCAAGCCATTGGCCACAAACATGATTTTTGAAAACTCGTCGACGGGGAAGGTTTGGGTGTTTTCGGTTCCCATATCATTGGTGTCGCCACCATAATAGGTGACGGCATCGGCACTGCCGTCTTCGTGATTGTGTTGGTGTTTGAGCCGTAGGCCCGTATCAGTTTTGGTGATGATCCAGGTGCGCGAATGATCGTCGCCGACGTGAAATGGGATGCGAATTTCACTGTCGGTACAGCTCCGCACTTCCATCACCATCGGTTGCGCGGCCATGTCTTTGTCGGCCTCGTTGGTGCTAACCAATTTACCAGCATAGGATTGGCCGCAATGGGCGCAAAGATTATCCATAAATTGGTTTTGGGCGGTGATATTGGGCGGGCCACAGCTAACCAGTGCGATGCTGGCAACCGCAATACTCCATTTTGTCATGTTCTTCTCCATTGGCATTACATTCTAAAAATGCCGAATTTGGTGGCTTCGGTTGGTGCGTTTGCACTCATGGCGATCGACATGCCCAACACCCGGCGGGTGTCGGCGGGGGTGATAATTCCATCATCCCATAGCCGTGCGCTTGAGTAATAGGGCGAGCCTTCTGTTTCGTATTTGGCCAAAATGGGGGCTTTGAAATCGGCTTCTTGTTTGTCGCTCCACTTTTCGCCCCGCTGCTCTTTGGCATCGCGGGTGATGGTGGCCAGAACCGAGGCTGCTTGTTCGCCGCCCATCACCGAGATGCGGGCATTGGGCCACATGAACATCAAACGGGGCGAATAGGCGCGTCCGCACATGCCGTAATTCCCAGCGCCATATGAGCCACCGATGACCACCGTAAATTTGGGGACTTTGGCGCAGGCCACCGCATTGACCATTTTGGCACCGTCTTTGGCAATGCCACCGGCTTCATAAGCGCTGCCGACCATAAAGCCGGAAATGTTTTGCAAGAACACTAGGGGAATATTTCGTTGGCAACAAAGTTCGATAAAATGCGCGGCTTTTTGGGCGCTTTGTGAAAACAATACCCCATTATTGGCCAAAATGCCGACGCGTTGGCCGTAAATTCGGGCAAAGCCGGTGACCAATGTGGTGCCATACAGTTTTTTAAACTCATCAAATTCGGAACCATCGACCAGCCGGGCAATGACCTCGCGCACATCATACGGGGCACGGACATCACTGGGTATGATGCCGTTTAATTGCGCTGGATCATAAAGCGGTTCGGCATAGTCGTGTCCGCTGGGTTGGCTGCGTGGCCGGTTCAGATCGCGGACAATGCGCCGCACAATCTGTAACGCGTGATGGTCATCATTGGCCACATGGTCGACCACACCGGACTGGCGGCCATGGACATCAGCGCCGCCCAAGTCTTCGGCAGAAACCACTTCGCCAGTGGCCGCTTTGACCAAAGGCGGGCCGGCCAAGAAAATAGTACCGGTTCCGCGCACGATCACGGTTTCATCGGACATGGCCGGCACATAGGCACCGCCCGCCGTACACGAACCCATAACGGACGCAATTTGGGCAATGCCCTTAGCGGACAAATTGGCTTGGTTGAAGAATATCCGGCCAAAATGGTCGCGGTCGGGAAATACTTCGGCTTGATGGGGCAGGTTGGCCCCGCCGCTATCGACCAGATAAATACACGGCAAATGGTTCTCGGCGGCGATTTCTTGGGCGCGCAGGTGTTTTTTCACGGTCATCGGAAAATAGGTACCGCCCTTTACGGTGGCATCATTGGCAACGATCATAACTTCGCGCCCCTCAACCCGGCCAATGCCAGTAATCATCCCAGCGCCGGGGATATCCGCATCATACATTTCGTGCGCGGCCAATGCCGATAACTCTAAAAACGGTGCACCGGGGTCAAGAAGGTGTTCAACCCGCTCGCGCGGTAGCAATTTTCCCCGTGCGGTGTGTTTGTCTCTGGCCCGCTGCGAGCCACCTTTGGCGGCGTGCGCAGTTTTGTCGTGTAACTCGGCAACCAATTGGTCCATAGTCGCTTTGTTGGCGACAAAGGTTTCGTCATTTGGGTCAATCTGGGTGGAAAGGACACTCATACAGGCTTCCTATGAATCGTTTTGAACAGCTCCATTGTAAAGCGCTTCACTCCCAAGGTCGAGTTTGAACCGGGGGCGGCACAGCTTCTTTTTTTCTTCATGAATTAGACCTATAGTGCGCGCCATGAAACTAGACCGACGACAAGTTATAACTTCGCTGGCGCTGGCACCCTTTGCCGGTACCGGTATCGCTCAAGAATTGCCCACATCCGTATTGGCATTGATGGAGCATCCAGCCGCCATTCATTTTGAAACGCCGCCAATGGGTTCTGGTATTCCAACCAATGTGCCGATCCAAACGTTAACCGGCAATCATTATTGGATGCAGATGTTTGGTGGCCGCGCCGTATTGCTGGAGTTGTGGGCTAGTTGGTGCGGGCCTTGTTTGGTGGAAACGCCCGGATTAAATGCCTTGGCAAAGCGCTATAATTCCAACAAGTTTGCCGCGATTGCCCTAAAAACCGCCGACCCGAAGACCAGCTTGTTCGATTTGCAACGTATTTATGCAGATATGAATGTCAAAAACCTTGATATATTGGCCGACGGTTCGCCGGATGGCTGGGAGTATTTCCGGAGCTTGCAGGTCAATCAACGTAGCTCCGGCGGGACAGCGGGCCTGCCGATGGCGGCGTTGACCGGACCCGATGGCCGCGAGATTGCCCGCACCTATGGGACCATCGCCGGCGGGAAATGGACCGATCCGCAATTGATGGACTTCATTGGTAAATTTGCACAAAGCTGGAATTGAACATGACCGCCAAATCCGAAAAATTCACCCCGGCCCAATTGGCGCAAATTTCCATTTTGGTCGATGCACCGGCCGGGGCATTACGAGCCTTGGCCCAAGGCGGTAAAAAAATCAACTTGGCCGGTGGCAAAGTTTTATTTGAGCCGGGTGATATTGCCAACCATGTGTATTTTGTAAAATCGGGCGTGCTGGGCGCGTTCCATCGGGCGGTTGATGGTGAGCTAGAGCTGTTGGGCTATATCCGAAGTGGCGAGCCAGTTGGTGAGATGGCATTTTTGGGGGCAGTGGCGCATGCCAGCGCAATTTATGCGTTGCGCGATGCACAATTGGTCAAGATATCACGCCCGGTTTTTGATAAATTGGTGGCCAAATATCCGGCTTTGTTACGGGCGTTGGCCGGCAAGATGGTGGAGCGGATGCGCTCTAATCGCCATAGCAAAGCCAATGAACGCAGCCAGCCCAAAGTCTTTGCAATGCTGGCCAGCTCCCCAACAATTGATTGTCAGCACTTGGCGCGAGAGCTGGCTAAAAAATTAACCAATTTAGGCAAAACCATCACGGTTATTGGGCCAGATGCCGCAACCAATTCTTTGGACTGGTTTGACCAACAAGAACAAATCTATGATGTGGTTTTCCTGTACACGCCCATTGCCGACAATGATTGGTTTCGATTGTGCATGCGTCAAGCAGATCGGTTATGGGTGATCGGTCGCGCCGATGCGGTCCCGTCTAATCCGTTGCTACCGGTTGAAAATAGCCCAGCCCGTGCCATGCGGATGATTGACGTGATTTTGCTGCACCATCCGAATGAACGTACCATCAGCACCGGACAGGACTGGAAGCAAGCCGCCGGTGCGGATCGTATTTTCCATTGGCGTACCGGTAACCAACAAGATGTTGGCCGTATTGCACGCACCGCCGCCGGACGCTCGGTTGGTTTGGTGTTGTCTGGGGGCGGGGCGCGAGCTTACGCCCATATTGGCGCAGTGCGGGCCTTGCGTGAGGCTAAAATACCGATTGATTTTTGTGGCGGCACGTCGATGGGCGCCATCATTGCGGCCAATGTGGCGATGGGTTGGGATGATGAACAAATCGAAGCTTGTATTTACCAAGCCTTTGTGACGTCCAACCCGGTGGATGACTATATTTTACCGGTGGTATCGTTAACCGGCGGTACCAAGGTCAAACGACGGTTGGAGCGTTATTTTGGCGATACGCAGATTGAAAATATGGAATTGCCGTTTTTTTGTTTGTCATCAAATTTAACCTCTGGCCGTAGCTCCATTCATCGCTTGGGGTTGTTACGCCAAGCATTAGGCGCCTCGATTGCGTTGCCCGGTATTTTGCCGCCGGTGGTGATTGACGATCAGGTTCATGTGGACGGCGGGGTTCTCAATAATTTTCCAGTTGATGTCATGCAAGACTCGCATCGCGGGCCGGTGCTAGGCGTTGATGTTACCCGTGTGCGCGGGCTGGAAGCCAAGCCATTTGTTGACCCGCCCGGATTTTTTAAGTGGGTTTGGAAATATGGGTTTCGCGAGCCACCACCCATTGCCTCGGTGCTGATGCGCAGTGCAACCTTGGCCACCAGCAATCTTGATGTACGGCGCAGTCATGCCGATATTTTGATCCTGCCCGAAATGGAGGACGTGGATCTACGCGATTGGAAAGCCTTCGATAAATCCACCGAAGCTGGCTATATCGCCACCGTCAAAGCGCTGGAGGCAGGTCTATTGGACGAGTTGAGTTAAGTAGGCGCTTCGCAAATATTAGTTAGGCTGGCCGTCATACTGGTGGATGCCGGTGTTCAGTTTTTATGCCGTATGTATTTTCTTAAAAAGACTGGACCCCGGCTCGGAGGCCGGGGACTGAAGTGAATTATTTGAACACTGGACCCCGGATTGAATCCGAGGACCGGTGGGGGCTAGGGAGCCGTAGAGAACTTCGAACAACTCACTTCGGCCCCCGGCCTCTGGCCATAGATAATGATGAAAGCAACACGCATTTTTTCACCCGGTTTCAGCAAACAGTTCTCGTCCGATGAGCCAGCGGCGAATTTCTGAGGTTCCGGCACCGATCTCGTATAACTTGGCATCCCGCAACAAACGCCCGGTTGGGTATTCGTTGATATAGCCGTTACCGCCTAGAATTTGGATGGCTTCTAGTGCCATCCATGTACCTGCTTCGGCGGCGAATAAAATGGCTCCGGCGGCATCTTTGCGCGTGGTTCTGCCCGCATCACAGGATTTGGCAACCGCATAGACATAAGCTCGTGTGGCGTTCATTTTTACATACATGTCGGCCAATTTGCCTTGGATCAACTGGAACTCGCCAATGGATTTACCAAATTGTTTGCGATCGCGAACATAAGGCATCACCACATCCATACAGGCTTGCATAATCCCGATGGAGCCAGCCGCCAACACGGTGCGCTCATAGTCAAGGCCGGACATCAACACACCGACCCCACCGCCCAGGGGTCCCATAATATTGTCTTCGGGTACTTCGCAGTCTTCAAACACCAATTCACAGGTATCGGAGCCACGCATGCCCAATTTATCGAGCTTTTGTGCGGTGGAGAAACCTTTCATGTCTTTTTCAATCAAAAATGCGGTAATCCCGCGCGAGCCAGCTTGCTTGTCGGTTTTGGCATAGACCACCAAGGTATCGGCACTAGGGCCATTGGTGATCCACATCTTCGTGCCGTTAAGGATATAGCGATCACCGGTTTTAACGGCGGAAAGTTTCATTGATACCACATCAGACCCGGCATTTGGTTCTGACATCGCCAACGCGCCCAAATGCTCACCTGATATTAGTTTTGGTAAATATTTGGCCTTTTGCTCTGGTGTTGCCCAGCGCCGGATTTGATTGACGCACAAATTTGAGTGCGCCCCGTATGACAAGCCGACTGAAGCCGAGGCGCGGCTGATTTCTTCCATCGCCAAGGTGTGTTCCAAATAGCCAAGACCGGCCCCGCCGTCTTCTTCTTCGACGGTGATCCCCAATAATCCCAATGCGCCCATTTGCGGCCATAAATCACGGGGGAAAATATTAGTTCGATCAATTTCCTCGGCACGAGGCGCTATTTTGTCGGAGGCAAAATTGCAAACGGTATCGCGGATCATGTCAGCGGTTTCGCCAAGATGAAAATCAAAGCTGGGTGCGGAATTTTTTATCATATACTTGCTCTACATGTCCCGCGATCGGGTTTCAAGCACCCTGATGTTGCAAATTATTGTAAGGGGGTTTCATTGTTCGCCTGCCTCTAGGTCGAGGCAAACGATAGTAAGAGATTATTTACCAACTTTGGCAGGGCGAACTTAACGAGGCATGGGCTAAACTACACTAAAGAATATCATAATAAAGATGAAAGCAAATGCAAACGAGACAACAGAAATCAACCATCGCAGAGTTTTGCGATGACATACGTGGCAATACGGCCATGATTTTCGCGCTATCGGCGGTGGTGATCGTGATGATTTTTGGGTTGGTATTTGATTTTTCGCGAGCGCAAAATATACGTACTAGCTTACAAAGTGCGGTGGATGCGGCAGCGTTAGCGATTGCTCGGGATCCAGACATAACACCGGCAAGCTTACAATTACGGGCCACTGATTTTTTTAATGCGAATATGCAAGGTCAGTCATTTGGGGTGGATTTTACTATAATTGCCAATGAAATAAACCAAGGGGCAGGGGTTGAGGTTAACGGCAGTGCCAAGCTGAATATGATATTCGCATCCTTGTTTGGGATGGACAGTTTTGTTATCTCTACCCGCGCTGAAGTTGTATATTCAACCACCAAAGTAGAACTGGTGCTGGCGTTAGACAATACCGGTTCGATGTTGAACAATGGGAAAATTACGGCCCTACGCGAAGCCTCCCGCGATCTGGTCGATCAATTATTGCCTGAAGGGGCGTCAGAAGAAAATGTCGCCATTGGCATCGTGCCGTTTAATTATATGGTCCGCTTGCCGACTTCGTTCAGAACCGAGAATTGGATGTTGTTTGATCATGTCAGTCCCAATAACTGGAACGGGTGTGTTGGGCCGCGCCGGCCGTCACATGACACTCGCGATAGCAGCCCAAATAGCAATGTCAGAAGATTTCAAGCATTGCCCGGCCAGCAATGTCCAAATCAAGCACTGACGCCGTTGACCAATGATCGTGATGTTTTGCATGACAGTATTGACGAGATGGAAGCAAATAATTGGACGTATATCCCTGAAGGTCTAGCCTGGGCGTGGCGGGTATTATCGAGAAGAGCGCCGATTAGAGATGGCGTTCGCTATAATAACGAAGACTGGACCAAAATTCTGGTGTTGATGACCGATGGTGCCAATACCGTGACTTGGAACTGGCCACATGGTCATCCACAAGCCACCCTCAATACGTCGAGCCGGCGGGGAAATATCGCGACTTCACGGCTGTGCAACCGAATTAAATTGACCGGTATTATTGTATACACCATTGCTTTTGACGTGAATAATGCTGCCACCGTACAAATGATGGAAAATTGTGCATCCGAGCCGGGTATGTTTTTTGACGCTGAGAACAATGCCGACTTAAGTGTGGCATTTGCGAAAATATCGAGCGACATTACTAATTTGCGTATTAGCCAATAGCGGTACTTGCCTATTCATGGGTGGTATGCCGGATTTTATTCGGTAGCGCGTATGAGCGCCGTCCATGCCTCGTTAACCATGTTTCCGTTAGTTTGATCCGATGGATTCGTAAGATGCATGGTGATGGTTGTTTTGACGCAAGAACTACAAGGCTTAGTACAACTTTTTGAGGCGCGCGCTGATCAGCGTCGCGGGGCGGTATTGGCGTTTGTTGGTGTGACCGGGGGGTGCGGCACTTCCACATGTGCGCGCGCATTTTCGCGCCTGATTGCGCCCAATGCGGCGCGCGGTGTTTGGTTGTTTGATCTCGATTTTTATGTAAACGAACAGTATAAAATTTTTGCATCCCCTGCAGCCAACCGTGTGTATGGTGGAATTGGTGCGCCATTGGATCCGACGTTAAAAATGGATCCGTTTTGGCGTGTATCCTTGTTGTCACATACGGCCAATAAGCGAGAAAACGCTCATTATATGACGCTGCATCAAACTGGGTCTCACCGGTTGTTTGTTTCGCGGTTTCGTACCGAAGCCCTGCGGATAGGTCAAGATATTCACATCACACGCGCGCCAGCATACTGGCAACGAATGCGTGATGCGATTGATCTGGCGGTGATAGACGTTCCGGCGCGGGATCGCTCGCGTAGCATATTGCGTATTGCACCAGATGTGGATGGCGTGATTTTGGTTGCAGAACCCCAAACCCACCCCCGTCAACTGATCAGCCTACAGCGTGAAATTGAAGCTGCGGGCGGAACATGCCTTGGTCTTGTTTACAACGCGCCTCAAGCCATGCCGCATGCTTGGCCGAATTTGGTGTCGCGCCAAGCGAACCGGTAAATCGAATGCCCATTTACGCCAATACCAGTTCCGGGTTTTTGCCCAAGTTTGGGCAAGGGTTAGAAATTGTTTTATTGTTGGCCGCGATGTTTTTGTTTTCAGGTGGGTTGCTAGGCTCGTTATTGGTTGATGAGCATGCAACCGATGGTTCGCCACTGTTGCGGGCGCTATTTTATCCAGTTTATCTATTGACCATAATATTGGCGGTACTGCGCCCGTGGTCGATGGGAAACGCCCTGTGGCGAAGTATGTTGTTGCTGGTGCCGGTTGGTTTGGCATTGGCGTCGGTAAATTGGTCACTTAACCCAGATATAACAGTGCGGCGGGCCTTTGCGTTGGTGATGACCACATTGTTTGCGATCTATATCGCCTCACGCTTTGACTGGGCTGATTTTATTGAACTGTTTGCAGTGGGGTTTTTAATCCTTGCCGTGTTAAGTGTCGCAACGGTTTTGATCTTGCCCGAGATCGGGATTATGAGCGAAATTCATGCTGGCGCATGGGCCGGTATTTACGGGGAGAAAAACCAGCTCGGGATGAACATGGCCAAGTCAGCTCACTTAAGTTTATGCGCCATGATTTTTAGGCCAAGCAGACGATGGTTTTGGGCTGGAGCATTTTTGCTGGCGGTGGCATTACTCGTTCTTTCTACCTCGAAAACATCATTGATTGCATTGACGCTGATCTTAAGCGGGATGGCCGGATTATACGTCATCCGCAAGGGGCCACGTCTGGCAGTGCCTATGGTATATTTCGGAGTGGTGTTTGGTGTTGGATTTGCCATGGCGCTGCAATTCTTCCCCGAATTTATGTTTGGCCTGATCGGTCGCGAGCCAACCTTAACCGGACGGACCGGTATTTGGATGGCTCTGTTTGATCAGATCAAGCACCGGCCTTGGTTTGGGTATGGGTATGCGGTTTTCTGGCTGGAAGAAACTGGACCGGCATTTTGGGTGCGCCAGCAAACCGAATGGTTGGTGCCAACCGCTCATAATGGCTGGTTAGAGACTTGGTTGTCGATCGGACTAGCCGGAGTGAGCTGCTTTGCCGTGGTTTATGTGGCAACGGTGATCGCAGCCTTACGAAGTGTGCTAAGCAGTCAAGCTGCCTATTGGGCATTGATCTCGACTTTGGTCTTTTTATTGTTTTCAGTGTCAGAAAGCAATATTTTGCAACAAAATAACCTAGGCTGGGTTGTGTTTGCGGCAACCGCAGCAAAGCTGTTCGGGGCTAGACCATTACCTCAGGGTTCAAAGACCCGAAGTCCCATAGAATTTGGGTTCAAACCCGCGAAACCAGAACAGTTTTCCGAGGCCTTGGGCCGCCCGGTCGCAAATGTCAGCCCGATTGCTGGTTTTGAGCAACCACAAGGGCCCACACAAAGCACCATAGATAACGGCCTGGGCCGCGCCGATGCCCATCCAATACAATACTTCGAGCCAGCGCCTGCGTTGCCAAGCGGTTTGCGTGGGGCCTTGCCCGAAGGCAAAGGCTTTGATCAAATTATAACGCAAACTGGCGCGAGTGGGGGGAACCTCTTCGTAGACCCAGGCATTGGCGGCCCAAGCAAAAGTACCCCCATCATCCTCAACACGCGCAAATAATTCGCAATCTTCGCCGCCAATTTCATTGGTTGCGGGGTTGAATACTTGGTTTTCGGTGAAAAAATTTTCACGGTGGAACAAGGAATTCCCACAGCCAAAAAATTCTTCAATTAACCCTGATCTATCCGGGCCATAGCGACTAAAGCTGGCTTCAATATATTCTTGGTGCGGTGCGTCTTGTTCGAGGCGGCCTTGGACCGGCCCAAACACAATATCGGCATTGGTCTCTCGTTGCACTTCTAGCAAGTCATGCAGCCAGGTATCGGTTGCCGTTTCATCATCGTCCAAAAATGCGATATATTTGCCTTGGGCCAAACCTAGGGCCGCGTTGCGAGCATTGGCAACACCGGCGGCGGGTTCATGGCCATAGACCACTGGCCATCGGGGGGTGATTTTGTTGATGGCGATCACCACATCTTTGGCGGAGGCAGCAGGGTCGTTATCGAGAATAATAATTTCGACATTTGCCGTAATATTTTGTTGCGCCAGAACGCTGGCCACCACCAACGGTATCCGGTCCGGACGACGAAACGTTGGAATGACCACAGATATTTCAGGTTTCATGAAATTCCCCCGTCGGTGATCTGTTGATAAACTTGGGTTACCGGAGCAATGGTAACGTTCATGGCTTTGGCCGCTGTGATGATTTGGTGCAATAATTGCGGGGTACAGCCCCATTTGCTATACGCATCTTGAACATCATGAGAATAAAAAATCAACCAACCAGGTTTGGCCACCAATTTGTCCAAAAATGACAAAGCAAACGCCGCCGCATCCACATCACCTTCTAACGGCACGGCGAGCAATTGGTTGGCATCCGTGAACCGCCGGTTAATCCCTTTTTGCACGCCGCGTAGGGTCGCATAGCTATTAGTTAGAACCTGTTTGCTGGCAATCGAGACGCTGCCATATGGATAGGCAAATGAATTGATTTGCCCAATTCCTAATTCGAGTAATTTGCTGCGATTGCAAGACGCATCATGCATATTGGCCGCTAGCTCACCAACGGCGCAATCAATATGGTTTTGAGTATGGCAACCGATTTCATGGCCCTGTTCGTGCAATCGTAAAATATCTTCAGCCGTACAAATCGGGCCAAAATGATTGTGGGTTCCGATTTGCCCGGTACAGGTATAATACGTGCCGCGCACTTGGTTTTCTTCCAGTACCGCGCCGCCATTGGTGGCGGCGGACTGTGGAAAATCATCAAAAGAAAAGCTAACGAAACGACCGGAAAACGCGGGCAATGACTTGCGGCTCGTAAATCGGGTGATCTGGCGCTGTAGTTTGCCTCGTAAGCTAACATCTGGTTCATATGGTTCGGTCATACCAATTGCTCCGCATACCAACCGGCACGCCATAGTTTGATGGCCAAAATGCGCAATTTCATCGGCGTAACGTGCCAACGGTCTTTGGCCAAGGCCGCAAGTACCGGACGAAACAGTTTCAAACCTGGAATGCGTTTGGCAATTTGTGCGGTGCGGTAACTGGGCAATTGCTTGGCCAATTGCGGGTGTAGCTTGACAAATTTGGCGTAATTCTTGGCGGAGTCTCGGTATCGTGCAACCAAGGTATCAGCGCTTTCTAACCCCAAATGTACGGCTGGATTATCAATATGCGTGATGGCAAAGTACTGTGCGGCGCGGGCCGCCCATTCGACATCTTCCCAGCCCCAACCGACAAACTCGCTGTCAAATGTGCATATGTCTAGCACGTCACGGCGCACCAGAAGATTAGACGTGCAGACATGCTTGGCCGGTATTTTCATGCGTTGTTGGGCCGATAAGCAATCCGAAGCCGCAGATATGGCCCGGTGCAGGCGTTGATCGCGGTGGGTAACTTGTTCTGGAACCAAAAACCCGCCAAATACCACCGCTGGACGATGGTTGGTGATTTCGTTCATCCAGATTTGTAGAAAATCAGAATTGCCCGGTTGCATATCCGCATCCAAAAACAACAAATATTGACCATTGGCCGCCAGTGTTAATTGGTTGCGGGCTGTACTGCGTCCGTTGTTTTTCGCACAGATCAGCAATTGCACCGGATGGTTTGTGGTCAGTACCACTTGCCTAATCCGCTGGTTTACGACCTCGTCTTGGGTGCCGTCATCATAGAGAATGACCTCAACGCCCACCGGTAATTGCGCCAACAGCGCCGCCAATACCGGCAGTGGGTCGTCATGGTAATAAGGGATTAACACCGATAATATTGGTGCAGGTTTATTCGGGAAATTGCTGGTGAGCGTCGTGATGTCATAAGGGGCAGGGGAGGTCATCCTTCAGCTTCCTTTGCGAGTTTGGGTTGACGCAACAAACGATGCGCCAACATGCTGCGGCAATCTGCCAAATTCAGCCAGAGCGCCATCGCGCCATAGACCATGCCGCCAACACCCGCCATCACCGCTAAGCGCAACCCATCGCTTGCGTCCGCATGAAGCGGCACCATCAACACCACGGCGGCCATCACCGCACAGGCCAACAAGGTTTTACCGGCTTCAACAAAAGGTAAGGGCAGGGCGAAGTGCCTGCGCCCAATCACAGCGGTCATCACCATGCTAACCGCATAAGCAATAATGGTGGCGGTGACTGCGCCCATTAAGCCCATTTTTGGCAATAGCAGGAAGTTCAATCCGATGTTTAACACCGCCGGGATTACCGTAACCAATGCCATTACGCCGGTGCGTTTGGACAAGGTGAACGCCACCAACAAATAATAGGTGGTAATGCCGTTCATCACCCCGGCCACCGTGATCCAAGGAATAATTGCACCTGCGCCCTCGCGAAATTCCGGGCCGGTCATGATGTTGGCCAACGGAATGGCGACCAATGCAATGCCGGTGGCCGCCGGAAAGGTCAAAAATGCCATCGCCGCAAATGCTTTGCCAGCCATGTCTTTGGCTTTTTGTGGATTGCCCAATTCCAATGCGGCAATCAATAAAGGCAATGAAGCCATGCCCGCCCATACAAACAAAATGTCCAACCCACGATTGGCAGTACCATAGCCGGCGGCATAAATGCCCACTTGGCCATTGCCCATCAGTGCCGAAATGACAAACCGGTCGCCGACTTGTAAAATATAGCCCAAAATCAACGATACCGAAAGCGGCATGCCATAGGCGAAAAATACTTTAAGACGACCCAATGAAGCTTTGCCGCCTTTGGCTCGTAACAACATTTTGGGTAAATCAAAGGCCAGTGCAATGGCCGCCGCAATGATAAGTCCGGCAAACGGTCCCGCCGCTTTTAACTCGGTGAACACAATCAAGGCAATGCCAAACCCAAAGCTGGCCATCACGTTGAAAAACTCAATCACCGAATACCTGGCGACTTCGCGGGCGGCTTTGCGGGCCTCAAGGGTTAAAATCAAAAAACTTCTGATGATCATCGAGCCAAGCCCGTAGCCGAGTACGGTTTTCAGTTCGATTGAAAACGGCAACATAAGAATTGCAGTTAGCCCCAGCCCCCCAACAATGCCGGTACCGATCAACAAGAAATAATAAGCGGTGGCCAGATGATCGGCCAATTCATTGTCCGCTTCGGCACGGGCATAAGAGCGAGCAATAGCCGCCTCTATCCAAGTAAAGCACAAGGAATGGGTGATGGTGACCACGGAAAACACCAAACTATACAATCCGAATTGCTCAGGCGTTAGCAGTCTGGTCAGCAGAAAAATACCACCAAACCCCGCCACAGCTTGGGCGATGTTTAACGGTAGATATCCAAAAAGATGGCGCCAGAGCATATGGGGTTTCCGATTTCTATTTTGTCAGATTATGTGAAATCTGCTAATTTGCGGTGAACGCTATCGCGTGTTTGTCTTATCGCCCAACAAGCACGGCGCAGTTTTAAGCATGATCACAAAATCAAACCAAAAATTGGCCCGATCAATATACTCTACATCAAGCCGCACCCGTTCGCGCACATCATCCGCCGTATGCAACGGCCCGCGAGAGCCGTTGATTTGCGCCCAACCGGTAAGGCCGGGTTTGACACGGTGACGATGGGCGTATTCGGCCACCAAGAGACGGCTTTGCACATCGCCGGTATGCATGTCGATGGCATGAGGGCGCGGGCCAACTAGAGACATATTCCCTAGCAATACATTGAATAATTGCGGTAATTCATCAAGGCTGGTGCGTCGTATGAAGCGGCCAATGCGCGTAATACGATCATCATCATGGGTGACTTGTTGCATCGGGCCGTCGGCTTTTGATGTTTTCATCGAGCGAAATTTTAGCACCTCGATGACTTGGTTATTAAAACCATGTCGTTTTTGGCGAAATAATGCTGGGCCTTTACTGTCGAGTTTGATCGCTACCGCCACCACGGCCATCACCGGCGCAAAGGCCACCAACATCAAGCTGGCAAACACGATGTCTTGCACCCGTTTGCTAATCGCCCGCATTTCGTCACGAGGTGCGCCAGAAATATACGCCATTGGCGCTTGGGCGATTTGTGCCAAGCTGGTTTTTTCTGGATTGAAATTGTCCATATCCAAAAACAATACCAAATCTTGCGGCAACCCACGCAAGCGGTCAATCAAGGTGCGAACCCGTGTCGTGGCCGTTGAGGTCACTGTGATGATAATTCGATCAATATGAGGCAAATGTTCCCAGCCCAGCAAATCATCAATGCTGCCCAATACCGGAATATCAGCAATTTGTGACGGCGCGCGCGCGGCTCGTTCTTCGAAAATCCCGACGACATTTAGCTCGCCAATGGCAGCGTTTTTCTCAATTAAATCACGTGCATTTGCCGTAGCACCAATCATCAATACATTGGTAGCCAGCGCCCCAGAGCGCGTCCAAGACGTAATCAACGCCATGTAATTGGCGTGCAGACATAAAATGGCAATCATCGTCAATGCCAACATGCCCAGCAATACGCCCATTTCCAGTGCCGGCAGGCCGCTTATGATGGCAATCATAACCGATAATACAGCGCCTAGGCTTAAACCGCTAAACGTCTTGCCCCAGTGCGAGAGCAAGGTTTCTGCATGGGCAAAATTATAGGCTCCTGCAATATTAAGCCCAATGGCCAGCAATAGCGGGACCAGCACAAATGGCGCACTGATGGCAAAGGGTGCCATGCCCAAAGACAGCGGCGAGGCCAA
>JAESUG010000089.1 GCA_016763185.1 Robiginitomaculum sp.
ATCGATCATGAACAACGCCAAAGGTTCGCCGCCATAAATCAACCCATAGGCCTCGGTGGTCAAAGCAAAGCAGACCCCAACGATCAAGCCATATTTTATCGCAGTTAGCAATTTCGATACGCTCAACCATTTTAACAACAAGCCAACGCCTAAGGTCACCACCAAAACATTGATGAAGCCGTAGACCAGTGGCAATAGCGATGTTTCAGCGGATGGATCGGCCTCAATGCCCTTTAGGGTGTGCCATTGTTCCGTAAACAAAGTCCCATACCACAAAACTCCCAATACATTAAAAGCAATGGATCCAGCCAGAAGTCCCAATACATTTAGTCCAAATAATTTAGGCATATAATATTCCCCTTATCATTTGGCGAAACCAACGGTTGTCAGTTTGTCGCCGCCCCTTTATCAACGTGTAGATTATTCTACTTCTCTTCCAAATTAACCTATTTTGACAAAACCCCAAGCGAAAAACCCCGATGAAGCGAATTTTGATCACGTCTGCCCTGCCCTATATCAATGGGATCAAGCATTTAGGTAATTTAACTGGCTCCATGTTGCCAGCGGACATTTGCGCCCGATTTTGGCGGCTGTGCGGTCATGAGGTATTGCTGATCTGTGCCACCGACGAACACGGCACCCCGGCAGAGCTGGCCGCCGAAGCTGCCGGCCAAGACGTACAAAGCTATTGCGACGAACAATACGAGCTACAACGAGCTGCTGGGATAGGCTTTTCGCTGTCATTTGATTGGTTCGGACGTTCGTCCAGTCCACAAAACCACGCCTTTACCCAGCATTTCGCCGAACGCCTAGAGGCCGCCGGGTTAATCGAGGAACGCACTTCGCAGCAGATTTACTCGATAACCGATCAACGGTTCTTGCCGGACCGCTATGTGGAGGGTACCTGCCCGCATTGCGGCTCAGCCAAGGCCAGAGGCGATCAATGTGATAGCTGCGGGCGCTTGTTAGACCCAACAGACCTGATTGACCCGTATTCCACTATTTCCGGCTCCCATGACGTAGAGGTTCGCGACACCACCCATTTGTTTCTCAAACAATCGAAAATGCAAGACACCATCCGCGACTGGGTGGAGGGCGCAATCCATTGGCCGACCTTGGCCCGCTCCATCGCGCTTAAATGGCTAGACGAAGGCTTGCACGATCGCGCCATCACCCGCGATCTGTCATGGGGGGTGCCGGTACTAAAAGACGGAAAACCTCGTCCTGGCTTTGAAAACAAGGTGTTCTATGTCTGGTTTGACGCACCGATTGAATACATCTCCGCCACCCGTGAATGGGCCGAGGCCACCAACAATACCTGGGAAAATTGGTGGCGCACCGACCAAGGCGCATCTGATGTCAGCTATATTCAGTTTATGGGCAAGGATAATGTAGCCTTCCATACGGTGAGCTTTCCGATCACGATGTTGGGCTCGGGCGAGCCATGGAAAACCGTTGATCGCTTAAAAGCGTTTAACTGGGTCACGTGGTATGGCGGCAAGTTTTCAACATCTGACAAGCGTGGCATTTTCATGGACCAAGCCTTGGCCATCGCCCCGTCTGATATGTGGCGCTGGCATTTGATGGCCAATGCGCCTGAAAGCGCCGATGCGGCGTTTACGTTGGAACATTTCCAAGCTGTGGTGAACTCGGATCTGGCCAATGTGTTGGGTAATTTTGTCAACCGGATCACCAAATTCACCGGCGCTAAGTTTGACGGCCAACTTCCAACCGGCGGCGAGCCGGGAGCGGAAGAACAACAATTGTTCGAGGAACTAGATACGCGTTTGGCGGCGTTGCGCGAACACCATAAGGCCATGGAATACCGCAAAGCCACCGCCGAAACGCGCGCGATTTGGGCATTGGGCAATGAATATCTGGCCAATGCCGCACCGTGGACCGCGATGAAGAACGACCCGGCACAGGCTGCAATGATTGTCCGCACGGCGCTTAATCTCATGGTGATCGGCGCAATTATTGCCCAACCCTTTATCCCCGATACCGCCGCCAAGATATTGGACGCTATGGGTGTGCCTAACGATAATCGAAATTGGCCCAAAGAAGCTGCCGCCACTTTACTGGATGCGTTGCCGCATGGTTTGGCGTGCGCGGTTCCTAAACTATTATTTGCAAAGATTGAGGACGAACAAGTACAAAACTGGTCGGAACGCTTTGGTGCCGAAGCATCAGAGGTTTCGAAAAATGGGAGCTATTCCACACGTTAAGCTCACGTTTGTTTGATCGAACCTGCAAGATTGTGAGCTGACAAGTTCAAGAAACCAGTTATATTGGAATCACTTCAGCGAACTCATCGCTAAGATATTGATACATAACTCAAGGAATTGAATAATGAATGCTCCCGTAAAAAATACAATCGCTGTTGGTTCTGGTATTGCTTTGGCTCTCACCATGGGCGTTTTCGGCGCAACTGCTGGCGACAAGAAAATTAAAGGTGCCAAAGAAAAATGTTATGGCATTGCCCTTGCTGGTGAAAATGGTTGTGGCAACCTGTCCAAAACTCACTCTTGCCAAGGCCAAGCCACAGCTGATTATGACGTTGGTGAATGGAAATACGTTGCCAAAGGTACATGTGCTTCGATGTCAATCACCGATGCGGATGGCAATGAGCGCTCTGGTCTCAGCAAAAAAGAAGCCAAGGCCGCCAAAGCCGCTATGGAAGCATAATTGCTTTTAAATCCATATTATCCCGGCGGTTGTTACCTGTTAACGACTGCCGGGCTTTTTTTTGACCCGGTGACTGCGTGGATAACCCGTGACAGACACCGGGTTTTTTCTTAAGATCGACTGAGCCATGACCCATATTCTCACATTACCGGTTAGCGCCGGGCTTGGTTTAAAGCCCGAACACTACCAAGACGCATTGAACTGTGACGAGCCGGGTTTGTGGTTTGAGGTTCATCCAGAAAATTATATGGTCGCCGGTGGACCGCGGCTCGCATGGCTTAGTGGCTTTGCCGAAAAGTTCCCCCTCTCCTTTCATGGGGTTGGTTTGTCATTGGGCGGCCCGGAACGCCCGGATATTGCTCATCTTGGCCGATTAAAATCCTTGGTCGAACGCTTTAACCCCGTGCAAGTGTCCGAACACTTGGCCTGGTCGCGTTTCGAGAACACCTATTTTGCCGATCTGTTACCACCGCCAGCGACCGAAGCTTCGCTCGCCCGAATTGTCGCCCATATTGAAGAAACTCAAGAATTTTTAGGCCGGCGGATTTTGATCGAAAATCCATCCTTGTATTTGCCCATCCCCGGCTTCGAGGACCTGCCTGAATTGTACGTAGAGGCCGCCAAGCAAAGCGGGGCTGGTTTGCTGTTTGATCTAAATAATATCAATGTGTGCGCCGCCAATGTTGATCTGCCGGAGGCCGCATGGCTGGACGCAGTACCGGGCGATCTGGTTGGAGAAATTCATCTTGCGGGCGCGGTGGAACGAACCATTGAGGATGAAACCATATTGATCGATAGCCATGACGCGCCGGTTGCAAAAAGTGTCTGGAACTTGTTGGAGAAATTTGTAAAACGCCACGGCCCAAAACCGGTATTGATCGAGCGTGACGATAATTTACCCAGTTTTACCGAACTACTCGCCGAGCGCAATCAAGCACAAAGCATCGTATCTGCCGCCACGCCGGAGCTGACCAATGCGTGATGATGACCCATATTTTCAGGCGATTGCCACCGCAGTGCTTGGCGGTCCCGATGAAGGGGTGATCCCGATTGTCGGCGCTAAGTTTGCCCATCGCGTCGAGGCCCATCGTGGTAATTTTCATATGTCAGCCCGAAGTGCAATTGTCAGCGCTTATCCGGTTGTCGAGCGCTTGGTCGGCGAGGAATACATGCAGGGGTTAGCGGCGGCCTATGTGAAAGTTCATCCCCCAATTGTGGCCAGTTTAACCTCGTACGGGAATGAGTTCCCAGCTTTTTTGCGTGGCTTTGCACCGGTTCAAAATGAGCTGCCATGGTTGCCAGCAGTGGCCGATCTGGATCGGGTCTGGTTTGACGTGTACGAAGCACCCGATGATCCGGTCCTAACCTCCGCCGAATTAATCGGCACCTCGCCAGCTATGTTACCGATTCTGGCGCCGGGCTTGGTGGCAGCAGCCCAGCTCATGCGTTTCAAAATTTGCGCATATTCAGTATGGCGAACCAATAAAGCCGATGCGAAAGTGGCCGAAATTGCCATCACCAGTGATGCCGAATGGGCGTTGCTCTGGCGCAATGATAACCAAATGCACCACACGAAATTGGCCCAAGCTGAATACGTGTTCCTAAATAATGTCCAAGCCGGACAAAGCTTTGCTCAGGCCTATGCTGAAAGCTGCCGGTTTGACCCAAAATTTGATTTACAACAACAGTTTTCCCGCTGGCTGTCGGCGGGAATATTTAAGAGGGGTACCACATGATTGGTTTCATCAAAAAAGCCTATTGCGGCTTTGAAAACTTTACGACTAACAAATTACCAAGTTTTGCTGATCTGGCGATGCGATTGGTGATCGCCCGCATGTTTTTTAAAGCAGGCTGGGTCAAACTAAAAGATCAAGAAAGCGCCACTGACTTGTTTCAGTATGAATGGCTGGGCGATGAAAATTGGTGGATGCTCCTGATCGGTGCCGAAGAAATACCCAGAACCTTTGCTATGCTGTTAGGGCTATTGGCCACCGCCGGTGAGATTATATTACCGGTATTACTGGTTCTTGGGTTGTTTACGCGCTTTGCTGCTACTGGGTTAATGGTCATGACCTTGGTGATTATTACATTGATCTATCCCGTATGGACCGAAGATGGATTGGCATATTGGTGGAATGATCATGCGTGGTGGGCCGTTATTTTGTTGGCATTGATGGCGTTTGGCGGACAGAAATTTTCGCTGGATCATTGGCTAAAGTCTCGCAAATAACCAAGGCGAATATTTATATACTCATTTTGAGCATGATTTGCGGGATCACCCATTGCGTGATCCCGCGAACACCCGTACAGCGTTAGTATCTGTCATAAATGGACAGAGGTAACACAGCCTCATCCGTTTAATTTTGCTAATTGTAAGGGGTTTTTATGAATATTCACGAGCATCAGGCCAAAGCTATCTTGCGGGAATTTGGCGCACCCATCGCCGAAGGCTATCCGGCATTTTCGGTCGAAGAAGCCATGACAGCCGCCAAAAAACTACCGGGACCGGTACGGGTGGTCAAAGCGCAAATTCATGCCGGCGGACGCGGCAAAGGTGGCGGTGTAAAAATCGCCAAATCCCTAGAAGAAGTAGAAACCTACGCCAATCAAATTTTGGGCATGCAATTGATCACCCCGCAAACCGGGCCAAAGGGCAAAAAGGTCGGGCGGATTTTTGTGGAAGACGGCGCTGATATTGCCGACGAGTTTTATCTGTCCATGTTGTTGGACCGCGCCTCGAGCCGCGTGGCCTTTGTGGTCTCCACCGAAGGCGGCATGGATATCGAAGCCGTGGCCGAAGAAACCCCAGAGAAAATCCACACCTTTACCATCGACCCGGCCACCGGCCTGATGCCCCATCACGGGCGCACATTGGCGCGGGCACTTGAACTATCAGGGGGCGCCGCCAAACAAGCCGGCAAATTGGCCAGCGTTTTATACAAAGCGTTTGTCGCCAAAGATATGAGCTTGCTTGAGATCAATCCGTTGGTGTTAACCGGCGCTGGGGATCTGGTCTGTTTGGATGCCAAAGTTAGCTTTGACAATAACGCCCTTTACCGTCATCCGGATGTTGAAGCCTTGCGCGATGAAACCGAAGAAGACCCCAAAGAGCTAGAAGCGGCAAAACACGATCTTTCTTATATCACACTGGACGGTGAAATTGGCTGTATGGTCAATGGCGCGGGCCTAGCGATGGCGACGATGGATATTATCAAGCTATATGGCTCCTCACCGGCTAATTTCTTGGATGTCGGCGGCGGTGCCACCAAGGAAAAAGTAACAGCAGCGTTCAAAATCATCACCTCTGATCCGAATGTCAAAGGCATTTTGGTCAATATTTTTGGCGGTATTATGCGCTGTGATGTCATCGCTGAGGGCGTCATTGCCGCCGTCAAAGAAGTTGGCCTAGCCGTGCCATTGGTGGTGCGCTTGGAAGGCACCAACGTCAAACGTGGCAAAGAGATTATCGCCAATTCAGGCTTAAACGTCATCAGCGCCGATGATTTAGATGATGCCGCCCAAAAAATTGTTGCTGCGGTAAAGGGCTAAGCCTCACCCATTTTGCGAACCCATATAAAAGGACACGTTCATGTCTGTACTCGTCGATAAAAATACCAAAGTCATCGTCCAAGGCCTCACCGGCAAAAACGGGACGTTCCATACCGAGCAAGCCCTGGCCTATGGCACCCAAATGGTTGCCGGTGTCACACCGGGCAAAGGCGGCACCGAGCATATTGGCTTGCCGGTATTTAATACGGTTGCCGATGCCCGCAATGGCACCGGCGCAACCGCCAGTGTGATTTATGTGCCCCCACCCTTTGCCGCCGATGCGATTTGCGAAGCGATTGCCGCCGAGCTCGAATTGGTGGTTTGCATCACCGAAGGCATTCCGGTATCCGACATGGTCAAAGTAAAGCGCGCTTTGTCCGGCTCCAACACCCGTCTTGTCGGCCCCAACTGTCCCGGTGTCATCACCCCCGGCCAGTGCAAAATCGGTATTATGCCGGGCCATATTCACCAACCCGGCTCGGTGGGTGTGGTTTCGCGTTCTGGGACCTTGACCTATGAAGCGGTTGGTCAGACCACGGCCGTTGGCTTGGGCCAGAGTACTTGTATTGGTATCGGCGGCGATCCGGTCAATGGCACTAATTTTATTGACTGTCTTGAGCTATTTCTCGCCGATGACGAAACCCAAAGCATTATCATGATCGGCGAAATTGGCGGCACGGCCGAAGAAGAGGCCGCCGAGTTCCTAAAACTTTCCAACATCAAAAAACCAGTGGTTGGCTTTATCGCTGGCCTTACCGCACCACCGGGACGCACGATGGGTCATGCTGGTGCGATTGTCTCCGGCGGCAAGGGCGGCGCGATGGGCAAGATAGAGGCCATGCGTTCCGCTGGAATTACGGTTTCACCATCACCAGCGGCCTTGGGTAAAACGCTGGTTGAAGTGCTAAAGGGCTAAAAGGATCAGCCATGTCTGATGAAACATTTCTTTGTGGAACCAATGCGGTTTGGCTAGAACAAATGCAGGAAAAGTTTGCCGAAGACCCACAGGCAGTGCCCGCCGACTGGCGTGACTTTTTTGAAAACGAAGCCGCCCCAAGCCCCAGTTGGAAACGTGCGGACTGGCCAGTATCAGAGCCCAGCGCGCACACCGGTGCCTTGGGCGGCGAATGGCCCGCAGAACAAGTCGCCGAAAAAATAACAGCCAGATCGCCCGGTGCCTCTGCGGACGAAATTCGCCGGGAGACGAGCGATAGCATCCGGGCCTTAATGCTCATTCGCTCTTATCGGGTGCGCGGGCATTTGGAGGCGGATCTCGACCCGTTGGGACTGGCCGAAAAAATCCCGCATCCGGAGCTGGACCCGGCGACATATGGCTTTGGCCCCGATGACATGGACCGGCAAATTTTCATCGATCATGTATTGGGATTAGAAACCGCCAGCATCCGCCAGATCATTGCTTTGCTCCGGCGAACTTATTGCGGAAACTTTGCCATCCAGTTTATGCATATTTCCAACCCCGAACAAAAAAGCTGGCTGCAAGTGCGCATTGAGGGCGAGAAAAAAGGCATCACTTTTACTGTGGAAGGCCGCAAATCCATTTGGAAAAAACTAATGGAGGTTGAAGCCTTTGAGCAGTTTTTGCACAAACGCTATCCGGGCACCAAACGCTTTGGACTGGATGGTGCCGAGGCGCTGATCCCGGCGATGGAACAAGTGATCAAGCGCGGCGGAAATTTGGGGGTGAAACAAATCGTCTTGGGCATGCCGCATCGGGGCCGCCTCAATGTGCTGACCGCCGTGATGGGCAAGGCCTATGCCCAAGTGTTTAACGAATTTGCCGGCGGCCATACCTGGGGCGAGGATGATTATGCCTCTGGGGATGTCAAATATCATTTGGGCGCTTCATCAGACCGTGAATTTGACGGCAATTCCGTACACTTGTCTCTCACCGCCAACCCGTCGCATTTGGAAGCGGTTAACCCAGTGGTATTGGGCAAAGTTCGAGCCAAACAAGAGCCGTCCGCGCCGGAAAACGAGTACACGGATCGCTCGCATATTTTGCCCTTATTATTGCACGGCGATGCCGCCTTTGCTGGCCAAGGGATTGTCGCCGAATGTTTTGCCATGTCCGGCTTGGTCGGCCACCGCACCGGCGGCACCTTGCATTTTGTCGTCAACAACCAAATCGGCTTTACCACCAGCCCGCAATTTTCGCGCTCATCGCCCTACCCCACCGATATTGCCCTGGCAGTGCAGCCACCGATTTTCCACGTCAATGGCGACGACCCCGAAGCGGTGGTTCATGCCACCAAAATCGCCGTGGAATTTCGCCAAAAGTTTGCGATAGATGTGGTCATCGACATGTTTTGCTATCGGCGTTATGGCCATAATGAGGGTGACGACCCGTCGTTCACCCAACCGATCATGTACCGTAAAATCAAGGGCCAGAAAACTACGTTGCAAATTTATACGGACCGCTTGCTGGCCGAAAATGTCATCACGCAAGCCGAAATTGATCAAATGCGTGACGAATTTGGCGTTTTCCTAGAAGCTGAGTTTGAGGCCGGAAAACAACAAAAACACAACAAAGCAGACTGGTTGGATGGCGCTTGGTCTGGCCTTGGCAAAGCCGATGATGACCGCAGGGGGCGCACCGGTGTCTCCATGGAGCGGCTTGAGCGACTTGGGTTGGCCATGACCCATATCCCTAGCGAGTACGACATTCACAAGACTTTGAAACGGGTGATTGGGGCACGAAAAAAAACCATTGAAACCGGCAAAAAACTCGATTGGGCGACCGCCGAGCATTTGGCCTTTGCCTGTTTGTTGGACGAGGGTCATCCGGTGCGATTGTCGGGCCAAGACAGTGGGCGCGGCACGTTTAGTCAGCGCCATAGCCGTCTGGTCGATCAACAAAGCGAAGCGCGCTACACGTTTTTGAACCATGTGTCAGAAACCCAAGCCAATTACGAGGTAATCGATTCGCTTTTGTCCGAGGAAGCGGTGCTGGGCTTTGAATATGGTTATTCATTGGCCGCACCCAACGCCTTAACTTTATGGGAAGCGCAGTTTGGTGATTTCGCCAATGGCGCCCATATGATTGTTGACCAATTTATCTCTAGTGGCGAGCGCAAATGGCTACGGATGTCCGGTCTGGTGATGTTGCTACCGCACGGCTATGAAGGCCAAGGGCCGGAGCATTCTTCGGCCAGGTTGGAGCGTTATTTACAAGCCTGCGCCCAGGACAATATGCAAGTGGCCAATTGCACCACGCCAGCCAATTATTTTCACATTTTACGGCGGCAAATCCACCGGAATTTTCGAAAACCACTGATTTTGATGACCCCCAAATCGCTGTTGCGGCACAAGCGTTGTGTGTCTGATCTGTCGGATATGAACGCTCGCTCTAGCTTTCATCGGGTATTGTGGGATGACGCGCAAATTCCGTCGCGCAAGGCCAAGATCACGTTACAATCTGACGAAAAAATTCGCCGTGTGGTGCTCTGTTCCGGCAAGGTCTATTACGATTTGTTTGAAGCTCGCGAACAGCGCGGTATTGATGATGTTTATTTGTTACGCGTTGAACAGCTTTATCCGGTTCCGGTGAAATCACTGCGTACCGAGTTGTCACGTTTTAAGAACGCCGAAATGATCTGGTGCCAAGAAGAACCCAAAAACATGGGGGCTTGGTCGTTTATCGAGCCTAATTTGGAATGGGTTCTAAAAATGATCGGGGCCAAACACACCCGTCCGCAATATGTCGGGCGCAAAGCATCGGCATCGACCGCCACCGGTGCGATGAAATTCCATATGGCCGAGTTAGAGGTTTTTTTGACCCGCGCTTTTGCAAAAGGAACTTAAAAGATGACCGATATTGTTGTGCCTGTATTGGGCGAAAGCGTTACCGAAGCCATTGTTGCCACATGGACAAAACAAGCCGGCGACCCAGTTGCCAAAGACGAAATGCTGGTCGAATTGGAAACCGATAAAGTCTCCATCGAAGTGGCTTCGCCGACAGATGGTGTATTAAGCAAAATTGTCGCAGCAGAAGGCGAAACCGTCGAGATCGGTGCCCTGTTGGGCGTGGTCGAAGCCGGCGCTGCGGCCAAGACCTCTGCAAAGGATAGCGCACCTGCACCTGCGCCCGCACCAGCCGCCGCTGCATCAGAGGTAAAAGCCATGCCATCAGCGGCGCGGGCAATGGCCAGTTCCGGTACGGACCCGGCCAGTGTCACCGGCACCGGCAAAGGCGGGCGGATCACCAAAGCCGATGTATTATCTTCGGCGGCCAAACCAGTAGCCCCACGCGATACCGGCCCGCGCGAAGAGCGCGTAAAAATGTCACGCTTGCGCCAAACCATTGCCCGCAGATTAAAAGAAGCACAAAGCACGGCAGCGATTTTGACGACATTTAATGAGGTCGATATGAGCTCGATCATGGCGTCGCGTAACAAATACAAAGACCTGTTTGCCAAAAAGCATGGTATTAAATTGGGCTTTATGTCATTTTTCGTCAAAGCCTGTGTTCAGGCGCTAAAGGACATTCCAGAGGTCAATGCCGAAATTGATGGCACGGATCTGATTTTCAAAAACTATTATGATATCGGCGTGGCAGTGGGCACCGAAAAAGGTCTGGTGGTACCGGTGATCCGCAATTGCGATCTATTGTCCATGGGTGGTGTTGAACAAGAAATTAGCAATATGGGGGCCAAGGCTCGCGACGGTAAATTGACCATGGCTGATATGAGCCATGCAACCTTTACCATCTCGAATGGCGGGGTCTATGGCTCCTTGCTGTCGACGCCGATTTTGAACACCCCGCAAAGCGGTATTTTGGGCATGCACACCATCCAAAAACGCCCTGTGGTCGTCAATGATGAAATTGTCATTCGCCCGATGATGTATATTGCCTTGTCATACGATCACCGCGTGGTCGACGGCAAAGGCGCCGTTACATTTTTGGTCCGAGTCAAAGAATGCCTCGAAGACCCAGACCGGTTATTGTTTGATTTATGAGTGCCGCCTGACGATCCGGCTTCTAGGCACAAGACGCGTCCAAATGATGCCTTTGGCGCCCGTTATACTGGCGTAGGTCGGTATCCAGTCTCTTTGGAAAATTATTCATGCACCGCAAAGAACTGGGCCCCCCGAACAAGTCGTGGGGTGACAGGTGGCACAACCTTTCCCATCTCGAACGGTGAGGTCTATGGCTCACTATTGTCGGCGCTAGTTATTGTTTGATTTATGAGGGAAATGGCCGACTAAATATGTGACATATTTGTAATGTTTTGGAAAAATCACACCAAACTCACCAAAAAACTATTCTATTACAATAGATTATCTTTATTCAATCTGCTATAGAATAGCTTCGCCTCGAGAAACCAAGGCGAACTTGTGTACTAGTACCCATAGGCAATTGGGGGGTAACTAGGAGAACACTATGAGACAGACACTTTTGTCTACTGCGCTTATCACATTAGCAATGACCGGCGCAGCCCAAGCCAAAGACTTGGAAATTACCCTAACCAATAAAAGCGATACCAATATCGTCGGCTTTTATCTCTCGCCCGCTGGCACGGACCAATGGGCAGACAATTTGGTGAAAGGCAAACTATTTTCACCAGAAGATGTCATAAAGACCGCCGTTAAGGGCGATCATACCACATGCATTTATGACATCAAAGTTAGTCTTGAAGATGGTGCGTATATCGAAGACCTGGCGTTAAATCTGTGCGAAACAAATGGCTATAACTTCACCGGCAGCGCCGGCGGTGAACCGATGGATGATGCCGTTTCAGAAGAAACGACAGAAGCCAATCCATAGGACAGTATGGACTAATCTACCCAAACACTAAAACCCCCGGCTTGGTGATTTGTTGTGCAAGCAGCAAATGGCTTGTCGGGGGTTACTTTTTCGAACCCATCAGATGATACAATACCCTTTAAGCGGCTTTATTTTAAGCATACCATAACATATGGTATTGTAATTAAAATAAAACCATGTCATAAATCAGTGATTGACACTAAGTACTTCGCTTTTCGTCTGATGGTGGATGCAAAATCATCCGCTGAAACTTAGGAGGGTTCACTATGTTCGCCCAGACCAATATATTTCTTATGCTTGGTGCTGTGGGCAGTTTTGTTGCGGCCAGCTTGCACATTGGCATCATCATTGGCGGCCCCGCTTGGTACCGGTTTTTTGGTGCTGGCGAAGCCTATGCACAGGCCGCAGCACGAGGCGAGCTTGAACCAGCCATTGTTACCGCTGGCATTGCAACGGTGTTGTTCATCTGGGGGCTGTATGCCCTCAAAGGTGCTGGAGCGCTCCCGGCTTTGCCTTTGCCATTTTTGCGGTTTTGTTTAAGCGCGATTACCGCAGTTTTTGTGTTGCGGGGCCTGGTGCTCATTCCATCTATATTTGGGGTTTTTGGTGCGAATAGTTGGTTTTGGATTTGGTCGTCGTTAATTTGCCTAAGCATTGGGGTTTTGTATGCAGTGGGGCTGTGGCAGCGCTGGAGGGACTTGTAATGAATACCTGGATCGTTCTGGCCAGCCTTGCGTCGTTCGGGCTTTGTCTGTTGCATTTGTTTGCTGGTGGTAAAGGGGCGGCGCGACCGCTATTGGCTGCGGACGAGCTGAACAAACTGGCCAAATTCACCTTGTGGTATGCATGGCATATTGTAACGATTGTTCTTGCGGTGATGGGGGCCATGTTAGCTCTGGTGGCACTTGATACAACCCAAATAGCTGTGGGCTGGTTTGCACTGCTTCTGGCTTTGCTGTGCGTGATTTTGTCATTGGGCATGATTTTTCATTTTAAGCTAAAGCTCATGCAGTTTCCGCAATGGTTGCTATTTCTACCGATTGTGATTTTTGGCGGCATTGGGATTGTTGGCTAAGATGGCACGCTTCACTAAAACCAACTGGCTGGAAACCGGTTTGCAATTGCTGGGAAAGGACGGTCCGAACGCCCTTCGTATTGACCAATTATGTGTCGCTGCCAAGCGCACTCGCGGCAGTTTTTACCATCATTTTTCCGACCGCGAAGCCTATGTGATCGCGTTGGTTGACCATTGGCGACAAACCAGAACCAGCGCCGTGATCGAAAAAACCAATGCCAACGCAACAACCGCCAAACAAGGCCTGCATGATCTGATGCTAAACGTGATGGATGTGGAAGGCGATTTTGAAATTGCCATTCGCAGATGGGCGGCCAGTGATGAACGGGTGGCGACAACCCTAGCCCAAGTCGACCAAGAACGGATCGATTATATGGCGGGGCTATTACAACAAGCCCATGACGTACCCTGCAAAACCGCCATGGATTTAGCGATCATTCAATATGCTATTTTTTTAGGTGTATTATCCCTTGGCAAGATGGTGAGCGTTGATGAGCGGCGATCCATGGGGCGTTTACTGTCTAAAATGATCGAAAACAGCTTTGACAGTTGACCTTAACGCCGCAACTCGGCAATTTGGGTGGGACTGCAATAAAGGGAATTGACGATGGCGGACAGCTTTGAACTGGTGATCATTGGCGGCGGGCCGGGCGGTTATAATTGCGCCATTCGCGCTGGGCAATTGGGCATGAAAGTGGCCTGTGTTGAAATGGGACCGACCTTGGGCGGTACTTGTTTGAATGTGGGCTGCATCCCGTCCAAGGCCTTGTTACATTCGTCCGAAATGTTTGAGGCGGCGGGCTCGCACATGGCCGGTCTTGGCATCAAAACCAAGGGGGTTGAGCTTGATCTGCCCACCATGATGGCGGCCAAAGACGAAACCGTGGATGGGTTAACCAAGGGCATCGCCTTTTTGTTCAAGAAAAACAAAGTCACTCATATCACCGGTCGCGGGAAAATTACCGGTGCCGGTACTGTCGAAGTCACCGATAACGATGGTGCAACAACCACGCTGTCCGCCAAGCATATTGTCATTGCCACCGGCTCGGAGGTTACCCCCTGCCCCGGTGTTGAAATTGACGAGAAGCGCATCGTTTCCTCCACCGGGGCACTGGCCTTGACGCAAGTTCCAAAATCCATGGTGGTGATCGGAGCCGGTGTTATTGGCCTAGAACTGGGTTCGGTATGGCGGCGGCTGGGGGCCAAGGTAAGCGTCGTCGAATTTCTGCCGCGCATTTTACCCGGTGCTGATGGCGAATTGGCCAAACAAGCCACCCGTATTTTCAAAAAACAAGGGTTCGAGTTTCACTTAAGCACCAAAGTCACCGCCG
The DNA here is from genome assembly GCA_016763185.1 of Robiginitomaculum sp. GTDB lineage: Bacteria > Pseudomonadota > Alphaproteobacteria > Caulobacterales > Maricaulaceae > Robiginitomaculum_B. The sequence continues at coordinate 14,426 of JAESUG010000089.1, forward strand.
TTAAGAAACAAAAATCAAGCTTAAAACTAATCTTGGAACCGGCTGCGGGCGGGGAACCCACCACCATGGAAACCGACATCGTATTGGTGGCCATTGGCCGCAAACCGGTGACCGCGAATTTGGGCCTTGCGGCCGCCGGGGTCACACTGGATGCACGCGGGTTTATTGAAACCGATCATTGGAAAACCAAGGCCGCCAACATCTGGGCGATCGGCGATTGCACCACTGGCCCAATGTTGGCCCACAAAGCCGAAGAAGAAGCCGTGGCCTGCGCCGAAACCATCGCCGGCGGGCCGGGTCATGTGAACTATGGCGTGATCCCCGGCGTGGTCTACACCGCACCAGAGATCGCATGGGTCGGCCAAACCGAAGAAGAGCTAACCGCCGCTGGCATACCGTTTAAGAAAGGCTCGTTTCCATTTGCTGCCAATTCACGGGCCCGCGCCAATCACCAAACCGACGGCTTTGTCAAAGTCCTGGCCCACGCCAAAACCGACGAAGTTTTAGGCGTACATATGCTCGGCGCGCAGGTTAGCGAGATGATCGGCGCCGCAGCCTTAGCCATGGAGTTTCGCGCCGCATCCGAAGACATCGCCCGCACCTGTCACGCCCACCCCACCCTATCCGAAGCCCTGCGCCAGGCCGCCATGGGCATCGAAGGCTGGACCATGCAAATGTAAAGGTTGCGGGGTATGCTTGCGATTTACACGCCCACAGCCTCCGGCCGACAGAGCCGGGGTCCAGCTTTTGACTAAATGTCAAAATTGCGGGACGAGGTTTTAGTTGCATTGAAATGATCAAATATGAACGGCAGAGGCCAAACGTCACCCAGCAATAGGCGTCGTGCCTATTTAGTGTATTTAGCAAACCGTAACCTTAATTCCGGATGAACAGATAGAATGCCCTAATGCTCAGGGAGTTGCAGGTTTCCGAGTAATCTTTTCTTGAAGTCTGCAGAAATGAACAGACAACTTAAATACCAACATATAAAAGCCCGTGTTGCTCAACGTAAAGAGTTTTCCTTTGTCTTCATTTGCGCTGCGCGCAGTAACTGGCATTGAATGCACGTCATCAAACCTGACTAAATAGTCTTCCGCGGTTGGCCCAACCGCTGGCAAGTAGAAGATATTGGTCGTTTTCTGGATTTTAATAGAGTTAATTTTATCGTCCACTTTTTTGCTGTCAATGCCGCTATCTAAAAGCATGGCTTTGTAGCTAGAAAGTTTTACCAAAGGAGAGAACACAACGCGCATAGGAACATCACGCTTATTTTCTGAATTTGTGTCACACGAATTTGATAACACTAGGCCGCGCACTGAGCGACGCTCACCAGAGTTGAATACGAAGAGCTCAAAACCACGACAACCATCACCCTGCAACATTGTCTCATTCAAGAAATCGTATGCTTTGCTCAAAAAATAGTTAACTGGCTTCCCTGAGGCGATGGCACTCAATTCTGCTACCAGAGTCTGTTGATCGGAAGAGGTGAGGTAGTATGGAATATGTTTTTTAAGATCGTCAGCATCAAATGTCATCAGTGCAATCAGGACTCGTAAAGCGTATCAATATTTTGATCCCACACTGCTTCAAACTCTGCACCCAAAGGTTCCTGACCATCGGACAGTGCGGCATAGACTGCCGACATTTCACGCACGAAATCATTCTGTACTAACGAAGTTGTAGATAGCCTAGCTTGTTCGGTTACAGAACTATAAGAGGGACTATTTTCAGGCACTTCATAAACTGTCCCTTCGGGCTCTGGCCAAGAAACTGGGTTAGCCGCAATCAAACTAAACACAGCCATCGTGCCGACAACTGCAAGGTTTTCAATATTATTAGTCATAGACAGGCTCCATTGCCATAATAGTCTCATCAGTCAAGCAGTTGAAAAATTTTATTTTATTAGCTTGTCTCAATTCTTCAACTCCTTGCTCCAACCCAGCAACGAAAGAAGAAAAGTTGAGAGAATTTATCATTCGAATTGAGTCAATGTCCACAATCACACCACTCACATGATTACCGCCTGATGCCCGACCTTGTGCGTTTGTCACAACTGACATTATGTGCAGTAGATCTTCTTCTTTTTGATGAACTTGCAAAGATATATGGGCATCAGTAACGTTTACTTCACCTAACTGAATTTTCATTTTAATTTTTTGAATCTGCTCGGCACACGTTGGCGCTTGAACTAGGTTCACATATTTGACTGAATAGCGGTCAACTTTACCCTCAATACCAGCTTTCACAATGCTATTCATGACATCCAATATTTTGGCTTTAAAGTTTGCCCATTTTGGATAGGGGAGCTTGCAACTGACCGTTATGATCCGGTCGCCAATTGAAACATAGTACTCACCTAAATCCAAACGTTGAAGGGGCGTGAATTGGAAGTTAGGAGCGCTAGCGCGGATTGGATGCGGTACGTCGGCCGCTGGCAGCCGAGTAATCGCCGGTTTCGGATTAATTTCGTGAAGAAGGAAGCCCGGAAGTATGTCTGCCAACGGCGGCCCTGCCAATTGAAGGCGCACTTCAAACAGAGCATCGACAAGTGGTTCTTTCATAAGAACTTTTGGCAGTTTCTTTTGCATCATAGATGCCTTCTCTAATATTCAAGTTAAAGTGTAGCCTGACCACGAATCGAGGACAAGAGGCCATTTAGTCGAATTCATAATAGGACCAAATATTACAATCCTGTTCCCAGCCTCTCACTTACTATTCACAGACGATAGCGGATTCCATAGCTTCATGTTGCTCGTTATACACTAGAGATTTGACATCATATTATTTTTGCGAGCCTATCAATTATACCGTTTTTGTGTTCCTAGATTCATTTTTCCAAATTGCTGGTCACGCCAGCATACAAAGTATCGTTTGGCTGGCCTGCGAAGGTATAAATGCTAAAATGTTTTTCCGTATTTCAAGATCAACATAACCTGTCAACCCCGGCGAAGTCCACATTCATAATGTCAAGCCACCATCAATATACCCCTCCAGCGCCTCCGTTGGATAAGTCAGAAGTGCTTATGATTACCGTGACAATTTAGGTTATGAGATTATGGTGATAGTTTACTAAATATACGAAATGAGCATAAATTCCTTGCATGACTCGATTGTCCCGACTGGTTGTTCGTCACCAGACGGGGTTTACAACTCCGTCTGGTGACGGCGATTGCAGCGCTTACCCAGTTCCCCTGATTATTTCGCGCCCAAATAGGTCCAGCCGCGTAATAACGCCTCCATTGGGCCAAGCTTGAACTTCTTTCGCCATAGGGATGAAAATACCAAGGTGAACAAGGCAACAGCCAACGCAATGGCGATGCAGGTCGCCGCGCCAAGCTGTCCGAACAGGCCCAGGCCGTAATTGTTGAAAATGAATGACAACAA
>JAESUG010000090.1 GCA_016763185.1 Robiginitomaculum sp.
TAACGCTTTAATTTCTTCTTTGGGGCGCTTCCAGTTTTCAGTAGAAAAGCTAAATAGCGTTAAATGCTTGGTTCCTGATTGCGCCACATGGCCCACAACTTTTCGTAACGTCTCAACCCCCGCTTGGTGACCAAAAATACGGGGTTTGCCTTGTGATTGCGCCCAACGGCCATTGCCGTCCATAACAATAGCAACATGTTTTGGTAAAAAATTTACTGAGGTAGGAGTATCAACCACCACGAACTTAAACCTGCATAATTTCTTCTTCTTTTGACCCAAGCGCTTGGTCAATATTCGAAATCTGTGCATCCGTTGCCGCTTGCACTTCCGCGCTCAAGCGTTTGTGCTCGTCTTCACTAATTTCGTTTTGTTTTTCCATGGTCTTTAGGGCTTCCATGCCATCACGGCGAACATTGCGCACTGCAATTTTGGCGCTTTCGGAGAAACGACCGGCTAATTTGGTCATCTCCACACGTCTTTCTTCGTTAAGCGGCGGAACTGGAATGCGGATATTTTGTCCGTCAACGATTGGGTTAACCCCAAGATCAGCATTGCGAACCGCACGCTCGACCGCGCCAACCATGGTTTTGTCCCATACGGATATTGATAACATTCTAGGCTCTGGAACATTGACCGTTCCAACTTGAGCTAATGGCATGACCGCGCCATATGCATCGACAACAACACTATCAAGCATTGCGGCATTTGCCCGACCGGTACGCAAACCTGAAAACTCATGTTTTAATGCTGAAAACGCACCATCCATCCGTCTTCGAATATCTTCAATATCATAGGATGCCATGATGGTGCCTTTTACCCGTTTTTGTTGTTATCAATAATGGTGCATACACCGTTGCCAGTAAGCACATTTTGCAACGTACCGGAAACTTGATTGGAGTAAACAATGATCGGAATATTATTATCACGCATCATCGCCACTGCTGATGCGTCCATGACCCGCAAATCATCTGCCAAAACCTTGCCATAACTAAGCCGGTCATAGCGGCGTGCCGATGGATCCTTTTTCGGGTCCGCCGAATAGACGCCATCAACCTGGGTGCCTTTTAGCAAGGCATCGCACCCCATTTCCGCCGCCCGAAGCGCCGCGCCGGTGTCCGTGGTAAAAAATGGATTGCCCGTGCCTGCGGCAAAAATTACAATCCGGCCTCGTTCCATATGTCGAATGGCTCGGCGACGAATATAAGGCTCGCAAACCGACATCATCGGAATCGCAGATTGAACTCGGGTTTCAACCCCAGTCATTTCCAGCGCATTTTGCATGGCCAAAGCATTCATTACAGTGGCCAACATGCCCATATAGTCAGCAGTGGCCCGTTCCATGCCCTGTTCTGCTGCCGAAAGGCCACGAAAAATATTACCGCCACCTATAACCAGACAAATTTGCACCCCACTCTTCATCGCGCTTGCGACTTCGTCTGCAATGGCCCGCACCGCCGTGTTATCGATGCCATAGGCCTGTCCGCCCATCAAAGATTCGCCAGACAATTTCAGCAAGACCCGGCCGAATTTCTGGTCCCCTTTGGGTTCCGGGGTTTGGTTCATGCCAAAGTTCCTAATATATCGACTCACCTGAAAATACCGTAGAACATTTAACAATGAAAGGGTACGCGGTTTTACCAATTACAAGCTAGCCAAAAAATTGAGCCAGTTTTGGGTACAAATGGCTCAGTTTTAATTTAACCAGTCATAGCTAGTTTTTTTGACCAACGGCAGCGACTTCTGCCGCAAAATCTTCTTCGACCTTCTCAATCCCCTCACCAATGGTAAGGCGAGCAAATGAGCTCAAAACAATCGGCGCACCCATCTTCTCAGCACTGGCCGCAATAAATTCTTCCACAGTCAGATCTGGGTTCATCACAAAAGCTTGCTTTAACAACACCACTTCCGAGAAAAATTTGTCAATCCGGCCATTTACCATTTTTTCAATAATCGCTTCTGGCTTTCCTGACTCGCGAGCTTGTTCCACCAATACCGAACGCTCACGTTCAACATCCGCTGAATCTAAATCATCGACCGACAGCGACAACGGCGAAGTTGCTGCAATATGCATCGCAATTTTTCGACCAATTTCGTTCAACTGATCCGTATTGCCTGAGCTTTCTAGCCCGACTAAAACTCCAATGCGTCCCAAATTATCGGCCACGGCACCATGAACATACTTCGCAACAACACCTTGGTTCACCTGTAAGGCGGCAGCGCGGCGCAATGTCATATGTTCACCAATCGTCGAGATCAATTGGGTCAATGCATCCGATACCACCTCACCAGAACTCATTTTGGCAGCGGCGATTTGCTCCAAATTACCATTGCAAGCAACAGCAACCGCTGAAAGGTCTCGTGCAAAAGCTTGGAAATCAGAATTTCTGGAAACAAAGTCAGTTTCAGAATTCAGCTCAACCATCGCGGCAATATTTGCGTCACCAGCCAAAGCGATCAAACCCTCAGCCGCAATCCGTCCAGATTTCTTGGCGGCTTTCGATAAGCCCTTAGCCCGCAACCAGTCAACGGCCTGTGTGACATCGCCATCACATTCCGACAGGGCCTTTTTGCAATCCATCATGCCTGCACCTGAAATATCGCGCAGCTCTTTAACCAACGCCGCAGTAATTATGGCCATAGGTTCATTCCTTTTACATGCTTGGTGCCGAAAGTTATTCCGTACACATTTTTAGGTTTATGCCAATAATTTCAGCAGTGGGAGCCGGCTAGGCAACTATACCTCCTAGCCGAAACCCATCAACAATTAATCATCTGCTTTTGGTTTTGCTGTTTTGGCAGCTTTCTTGGCAGCTGCTGGTTTCTTAGTCGCAGCCGGTTTTTTGGCAACTGCTGGCTCTTTTTCCTTCTTCGCGGCTGGCTTTGGCTCTGCCTTGGTTGCCTTTGGTTTTACTTTAGCCGGTTCAGCTTTTGCCTTAGCCGCTTCAACTTTCACGGGTTTAGCTTTGACTGGTGTCGCTTTGGCCTCAACTTTGTCAGCTTTAGCGGGTTCAGGTTTTAGTTCAGCTTTAGCTGGCGTAACTTTTGGTTCAGCCTTCACGCTTGCGGCAGTTTCTACTGCGGGGGCTTCCACAACAGATGCGGCCTCCACTGCAATCACTGGCTCTGCCAATGCTGGCTCGACTGGATTTACAGCAGCGCCTGGGTCATGGCCCAAATCGGCTTGAGCATCGGCCATTCCGTCCAATGCGGCATCAGCAATCAATTCACAGTACAATGTGATGGCTCTTGCCGCGTCGTCATTACCTGGAACCGGGAAATCCGCGTCCGCTGGGTTCGAATTGGTATCAATGATGGCTGCTACTGGAATGCCAAGTTTGCGCGCTTCGCCCAAAGCAATGGTTTCTTTCGTGGTATCAATTACAAAAAGAAGATCCGGAATACCGCCCATATCTTTAATGCCGCCAAGCGAACGTTCCAACTTGGTTTGTTCGCGAGTTAAGCCCATCAGTTCTTTTTTGGTAAGACCCGTATCAGCGCCATCTGCTAATAGCTCTTCTAGTTTACGCAATCGGCTGATCGAATTGGAAATAGTTGCCCAATTGGTCATAGTGCCACCCAACCAACGGTGGTTTACGTAATACTGAGCACAACGCTTTGCCGCCAATTTCACGGGTTCCGAAGCTTGCCGTTTGGTTCCAACAAACAAAATCCGGCCGCCACGGGCCGCAACTTCACGGACTTTCACCAAAACTTGGTGCAACAAAGGCACGGTTTGCGAAAGATCAATAATATGAATATTTGAGCGTACACCAAAAATGTACGGCTCCATTAGGGGATTCCAGCGATGTTTCTGATGACCAAAGTGAACGCCAGCTTCGAGAAGCTGCCGCATATTAATAGGGGGCAGTGCCATAGTCTATCCTTTTCCGGTTCGCCTCCGTGAAACCTGTTCCGCGGAATGCGGCACCGGATGGACAATAACAGGATAATCCCTGAAATGCCCGGATTCACGTGCGGGATGAGCGCCTTATAGAAAGCGTTTTTTACTTTGGCAACCCTAATTCGTCCCTAATCTGTTCCAAATTTGTTAGTGAACCTTCTCAATTTCGGATACAGACTGAATACCGGGAACACCACGCAAAATAGATTGGGCCATTGAGCCAATAGGCCAACCGTCTCCAAGGTCAATCTCGACACGTCGACCATCGTTTAGAGAGGTAACAATTCGAAGTTTTCCTAAGTTTTTCGTATCTTTCTGTGGTAAGGCCCGTAAATAGTCATTAATTTCTTGTGCTGGCTTTGCATCGCGTAACTGCAAAATTAAGCCTTCTACTCGAACAGCGGCAATATTGTCTAACGTATCCACATCTTCCAAAAACATTCGAATATCACCGGAGCGGTTTTCTGCTTTTACGCGCAATACTCGAATTTGGCCGGTTTCTAAGGCATCACGGTGTTGTGCCAACACCTCTGCACTCGCTAAAACCTCGAACTCGCCCTCTGGATCGGAAAAAGAAACATAGGCAAAACGTTTCCCATTTCGGGTTGAAACTCGCTCTTGCCGTTTTCGAACGACACCGATCATTCGAAAAATGCTCCCGTCTTGATTGGCCCTTTCCAATACTTGACCGCTAAATACGATATTCAATTTCTCAATGCGCTCCAACTGACCATCCAATGGGTGCCCAGATAGATAAAACCCAATGCTGGCGAGTTCTTGGTCCATGCTTTCTTCGTTCGACCAAGGTTCCAATTGTGGCAAAGGCGGTCTACCAAAATTCTTGCCCTCATCACCAAAAAGACTATCTTGGTTACTTACTTTGCTTTGTGCCGCAGAAATACTTGCGGCCTGCATCAGCGATGAAGCCTCCAACGCATTGCGGCAATTTGGCTCGATGTCGCGAAAAGCCCCAGCTTTTGCCAGATTTTCAATGGCGCGTTTATTGATGAAGCTTGGGTCAACTCGATCGGCAAAATCATATAAATTTTTAAATTTTCCACCAGATTCGCGCACCTGCACCAAATGTTCCATGGCTTGCCCGCCAACATTTCTAATGGCGCCTAAGGCATAAAGGATACGCCCATCAGCAACAGAAAAATCGGCCATGCTTGAGTTTACATTCGGTGGTATTACCTCAATTTTTAAAAACTTAGCTTCTTGAGCAAACAAGCTAAGTTTATCTGTATTGGCCATATCAAGGCTCATCGAAGCGGCCAAAAACTCCACTGGATAATGGGTTTTCAACCAAGCCGTTTGATAGGCAATCAGCGCATATGCTGCAGAGTGCGATTTGTTAAAGCCATACCCTGCAAATTTATCAACAATATCAAAAATTTCGTCGGCCCGTTTGGGGTTGACCCCATTTTTCACCGCACCATCAACAAATCTGGTGCGTTGGGCTTTCATTTCAGCTTTGATTTTTTTGCCCATTGCCCGGCGTAATAAATCAGCTTCGCCAAGCGAATAACCAGACAGAACTTGGGCAATTTTCATGACCTGTTCTTGGTAGATAATTACCCCATAGGTATCGGCAACCAAGGGGGTAATCATTTCATGCAGGTGAATGGGTTTTTTGCGGCCAAATTTACAGGCGACATAGTCAGGAATATTATCCATTGGACCGGGCCGATACAGCGCAATGATCGCAATAATGTCCTCAAAACAATCCGGACCGGCTTTACGTAAAGTATCGCGCATGCCCGCGCTCTCCAATTGAAACACCCCAACGGTATCCGCAGCACGCAACATGGCGTAGGTAGCTTCGTCATCCAGCGGTAAAGCCTCTACATCCAACTCCACACCATTTTTTCGCAAAAACCCGACCGTCCGGTCGATTACGGTTAATGTTTTTAATCCCAGAAAATCAAACTTTACCAAGCCTGCCTTTTCAACCCATTTCATGTTAAATTGGGTCGCTGGAATATCTGAACGATGATCCAAATAAAGCGGGGTCAACTCCACCAAAGGCCGATCGCCAATAACAACACCGGCGGCATGGGTTGAGGCATTTCGGATTAACCCCTCAAGCTGATTGGCGGTGTGCAACAATGTTGCGACATCTTCATCTTCATCACGAGCTTGTTGTAATCCTGGTTCTTGTTGGATGGCTTGGGTAAGTGATACCGGGTCGGCCGGGTTATTGGGTACCATTTTAGCAAGACGGTCAACTTGCCCCAAGGGCAATTGCATCACCCGGCCAACATCACGCAACGCAGCGCGTGGCTGTAACGTACCAAAGGTAATGATTTGCGCGACCCGGTCATAGCCGTATTTTTGTTTCACGTATTCGATTACCTCGCCGCGACGTTCTTGACAAAAATCAATATCAAAGTCAGGCATCGAAACCCGTTCTGGATTTAAGAACCGCTCAAACAGCAACCCAAATCGAATGGGATCCAACCCGGTAATGGTCAACGCCCAAGCAACAACCGAACCAGCGCCAGAGCCCCTGCCCGGCCCCACGGGTATCCCTTGCTCGTTCGCCCAATGAATGAAATCGGCAACAATTAGGAAATACCCAGGAAACCCCATTTGCTCGATCATTTGTAATTCGAACTCTAAGCGCTCCACATAGTCTTGTTTTGGGACCGCCAATTGGGTGTTTTGAAATCGCTTTTGCAAACCCTCACGGGCGCGCAATGCTAGGTCTTGGGCTTCGCTTAAGCCTTTTTCACTGGTAAATTTTGGTAAAATTGGATCACGGGTACGCGGTCGATAACTACATCTTCGTGCAATCTCAATCGTGTTTTCCAACGCCTCCGGCAGATCAGCAAATAAAGTTGCCATCTCATCCGAACGGGTAAAGTAATGCCTCGGCGTTACTTTACGACGCTCGTTCACCGATAAATAGGTGCTTTCAGAAATACACAATAACGCATCATGCGCTTGATAATTTTCCGGTTGCTCAAAGAAAGGTTGCTGGGTGGCAACAATGCCAACCTCGGCGGCATAAGCCCAGTCAACCAAAACAGTTTCTGCTTTGTGTTCATCGGCTAATCCATGTCGTTGTAGCTCGACATAAAGTCGGTCTCCAAAGCCGTCATGAAGCTGTGATAACAAACGCGTAGCATGTTCCACTTGGTCATTGACGATCAGCTTATTCACGCAGCCTTCCGGCCCTCCGGTCAGCGCAATAATACCCTCACTCAGCGCTAAAACAGTGGAGATATCGACGCATGGCACGGCTGCCGGGTCTCTTTCCAGCCAAATCGTGCTGGCCAATTGCAATAGATTTAGATAGCCCTGCTCGGTACTGGCCAACAGCGCCAAATTACCATCTGGCTCTCGTGGGTTCCCCGTAGAAGTTTTTTCAAGATGGACGGCCAAGGTCAAACCGATAATGGGCTGTATGCCGGCTTTGGCCATTACTTCGGAAAATTCCAACGCCCCGAACATATTATTGGTATCGGTAAGGGCGATGGCGGGCATTGCGGCACGAGCGCAAATATCCCTTAGTTTTTCAATTTGAACTGCGCCTTCAAGAATGGAATAGGCTGAATGGCTTCGTAGGTGAATGAAAGGCTTTGTCGCCGATCTTCCTTTGTTCGCCATAACAAGCCCCTGTTATTTAGTTGATGGATTTCAAATTTGCCACAATCGTATGGCTGTTCTATCCAACAAATCAACCACCCAGAACCATTGACCATGCACCAATCATCATAATGAAACCAGCCAAAACCGATAATGCTGCAAGCTCTCTTACTATATCTCTCATTTTCTTTCTCCCTATATGTTCACGAGTTATGTTCGTGATTTGTTCTTATAGCTATATTCCCTTTTTGTTCTTATTGTCAAGCCTGTTTTTCATATGACTGCAAAATAACGAGCTAAGCTCGGTCTGAACCTTGTTCGACAGCTAATCCACCGGACATGTGCAACACCCGGTCCATATAGGAAGTTAGCGCCATATTGTGGGTTGCCACCAATGCGGCGACCCCTTCAATGCGAACCAGATCAAACAAGCTTTGAAACACCGTCGCTGCAGTGTTTGGATCCAAATTCCCGGTTGGCTCGTCCGCCAGTAAAACAGCCGGCTTGTTCGCCAAAGCACGAGCGATTGCCACCCGTTGCTGTTCGCCGCCAGACAGTTGCGCGGGTTGATGCAAAACCCGGTTGGCCAACCCCATCACATCAAGTAACCGCACGGCCTCATAGCGTGCGGTTTTTTGCGCCACGCCTTCGATAAGAAGTGGCATCGCCACATTATCCAGCGCCGAGAACTCTGGAAGCAAATGATGAAATTGATAAACAAACCCGATCATGTTGCGGCGAATACGGGTGCGCGTTTTGTCGGGCAGGCTGAGGCACTCTTTGCCGCCAAGCCACACTTTTCCCGATTTTGGTTGTTCCAGTAAACCTGCCGCATGTAGCAGGGTTGATTTACCCGAACCAGATGGCCCCAATAACCCAACAATTTCCCCCGCATGCACATCCAAATTCACGCCGCGCAACACATGCAAGGTTTCGGCATCAGTGACAAAGCTTTGGGAAAGGCTCTCAATTCGTAAAATAGGATTTTGCGAATAATTATTCATAGCGCAAAGCCTCAACCGGATCGAGGGTGGAGGCGCGCCAAGACGGGTACAAAGTCACTAAAATCGAAGCGCCAAACCCAAAGGCAGCAATCACCGCAACTTCCGACCAATCAACGACGGCAGGCAATCTGGACAAGCCATATACGTCTTCATCGAACAGCAATGTACCGGGTGAAAATAACCCAAACACCCATTGTACAAAATCTTGAATAGGCTCAATAAACCACGCAAATAATACGCCCAGAATTATGCCAAATAGCGTCCCAAATCCCCCAATTGCCGCGCCAACCATCACAAAAACCCGCATCATTGCGCCGCGGCTGGCCCCCATTGTGCGTAAAATGGCGATATCTTTACCCTTGTTTTTGACCAGCATCACCAAGCCTGAAATAATATTCAACGCGGCAATCAACACCACCAGCATTAAAATCAGACGCATCATCGTGCGTTCGATTTGCAATGCGGAGACGAAACTACGGTTTTGATCCAACCAGTCTTCCATAAACACCGGTATACCGGCGGCATCGCGCACCAGCCCCTTTAACACCGGCGTATCAAACGGTTTATCTACCCGCAGTTCAATAAAATCGGGTTTGCCCTGTTTTTTGAAAAATAAATCAGCTTGTGACAACGGCATATAGACAAAGTGCTGATCACGATCGACAGCTCCCATCTTGAATATTGCCCCAACCCGATAGGTTTTTCGCACAGGCCTGCTGCCAAACGGGGTCATGGTCCCGCCGGAAAAGCTCAAAAAAGTAAGATCATCACCGACTTGCACCCCAAATTTTCGAGCCATTACTGCACCGATAACCACTTGATCGCCACCATGGCGCCCCACCCCAAATTCGTCCAACGAGCCAGAGGTAATTTTTGAGGTTAACAGATCTAATGATTGGATGGCTTCGGGTTCAATCCCAAAAACCAACGCCAAATCACCGTCTGAGTTTAACGCAGAAATCGCAGCAGCATTTCCAAAAATCATCGTTCGGGCGCTGTTAACGCCCGGCACCTGCAACACGCGCTGACGCAAAGGCTCTATTTCTTCAACTTCTAATTGGTTGGAATAAATAAAAATATGGCCACTGGCTCCGGTCATAATCTCGATGACTTTGGCGGTGTATCCGTTCATCACTGACATCACGACAATCAACACCATGACGGCGAGCATAATCCCGAAAAACGAAATGATGGTAATCAGCGAAGCGCCACCATCAGAACGCCTAGAGCGCAAATACCGTGTGGCCAATGTCCGTTCAAACAGTGACAACGGCAATGCACCTCGACCCGGATTTTGCACTCGCTCATTCATCAATATTTGGTCCCGTGACGACGGACAATTTCGGCAACCGCCGCAATGGGTGACAAATCAACTCGTTCGCCGGTGGCCCGGTCTTTGACTTCGACAATACCGTCCTTTAGGCCACGGGGTCCGACGATAATTTGATCTGGCAAGCCGATTAAATCCATTTTCGAAAATTTACCCCCGGCCCGCGCATCGGTATCATCATAAAGCGGCTCTAATCCGGCGGCGATTAAATCATTATAAATGGCTTCGCACGCCGCATCGGTTTGTTCATCACCAGCGCGCATGTTCAAAATACCAACATCAAATGGGGCAACGGAGCGTGGCCAAATAATACCGGCTTCGTCGTTAAATGCCTCGATTAACCCGCCAACGATCCGCGAGACACCAATCCCGTATGAGCCCATATGCACGGCTACTTCACCTTGGGTGGGATGGCTTACTCTGGCTTTCATCGGTTCGGAATATTGGGTGCCAAAGTAAAAAACCTGGCCTACTTCTATGCCTCTGGCTGAGACTTTTTTATCGTCAGGAATGGCTGCGAACGCGGCTTCATCGTGAACATCTTCGGTGGCGGCGTAAAGACGGGTACGTTCATCGACAATGCCTTGTAAGTCACCGTCAAAATCAACATCCAAACCGGGCGGTGGCAGATCCAGTAAATCACGATGACAAAACACCTCTGACTCGCCATTTTCGGCGAGAATGATGAACTCATGGGACAAATCACCCCCAATCGGACCCGTTTCGGCCTTCATCGGAAACGCCTTTAGCCCCATCCGGGCAAACGTATTCAAATACGCCACAAACATGCGATTATAAGACTTCATTGCCTCGGCTTCGGAAATATCAAAAGAATAGGCATCCTTCATCAAAAACTCGCGGCCACGCATCACCCCGAACCGCGGACGGCGTTCATCGCGAAATTTCCATTGAATGTGATAAAGAAGTTTTGGTAACTCTTTGTAGGAACGACAAAAATTACGAAATATTGATGTAATCATTTCCTCATTGGTTGGACCATAAAGCATTTCGCGTTTATGGCGATCTTGGATGCGTAACATTTCATCGCCATAGGCATCATAGCGCCCGCTTTCACGCCATAGATCAGCCGGCTGGATGGTCGGCATTAACATCTCAATCGCCCCGGCCCGGTCTTGTTCCTCGCGCACGATTTGCTCAACTTTCTTCAACACCCGAAACCCCAAAGGCAACCAGGAATAAATCCCGGCACTTTCTTGGCGTATCATCCCGGCGCGTAACATTAATTGGTGCGAAGCAATCGCCGCATCTGCAGGAGTTTCTTTGGTGGTTGGTAGGAAAAATTTTGATAGGCGCATGTGTTTAGGTTCACCTCTATTTGTATTGATTTGATAAACTGCTCTGTGACTAGTTGTCCACCTTGCAAACCCAATCGAATAAAAAAAGAGCGGTCAGGACACGTCCCGACCGCTCAAGTTAGTACATCATCAAGCAAATATCGGCGAGCGAGTAGCTAGCACCGATAATTTGTTGTTGTTCAGTTTTATGTATTTTTCAATGCCAGTTTGGAATAAAAACCCTAAATTTATAATTTAACCGATACTTGTTGCAAGAATGTCCCAAAAATATATCTCGAAGAGGAAATTATCCCTTTTATGCCAAACCAATAAAGCGATCAAATACCCCGACAGCCAACAAAACCCGAAACACCACAAATATCAAAGCCGCAATAATGGTGGTTATGATAAACTTTCGCCGCAAATTGGTTTTGACTGGTGCGCCAGGTTCCGTCCCGGCAACCGTATCGCCATCTTCCCATTGCCCGCGGATCCCAAACGGTAAAACAGTGAACAACACGACCCACCAAATGACAAAGAATACCGCAAGACTGGTAATCGGCCCCATATCAATGCCCCTTCGGTTGTTGCATGAGTTCCACCAACACACCGCCCGAATTGACCGGATGCACAAATATCACCGGAACACCATGGGCGCCAATTCTGGGATTACCGTCGCCTAACACTTTGGCGCCGCGCTCAACCATCGCATTGCGAGCTTGGATGATGTCATCCACTTCAAAGCAAATATGATGTTGGCCACCTTTGGGGTTTTTTTCCAGAAATTTGGCGATGGGGGATTGTGGCGTTAAGGGTGAGATCAGTTCTAATTGACTGTTCGGTAAATTCACAAATTTCACTCTTACCCCTTGTTCTGGCAAATCAAATGCAGGTTCTGCATCAATGGCACCATATAATTGCGCCCAGTTTTCGGCTTCTTTTTCAACATCAGGCGTTGCAATTCCAATATGGTTGATGCGGCCAATCACGGTACTCTCCTATTCACTGCCCAAGATGACAATTTCAATATGTGGTGTTTTACCCCAAATCGTGCGGGTGTGGCGTTTAATTTTGCGAAAAACTTCAGTTTCTGCGGCGTCTAAATCTTGCTTTTGGGTACTACTTAGTTTCATCCAAGTTGACCTTGCCAAACCCTCAAGCTCATCAAGAACTTGATCAAAATCATTGTCATACGGGTCCGGCAGACCAAATAACCGCGCCACCGGTTCCGCACTTAGACGGGTTCGTTTATCCACAGCAAAGGTAAGCAACAACATGCCGCCAAAGCTAAGGTATTTACGCTCACGCATTGCCCCCGCCCCTTCGGGGGCGATGATATTGCCGTCCCGAAATAGACGAGCCGCATAAACCTCGTCAACCAGTTCGGCGCCGGTTTCAGACAGCTCAGTCATATCGCCATTTTTAGGAACAAATCCGTGCGGGACTTGTAATTTGCGGGCCAATTTGCCGTGTTCAATCAAATGGCGGCGCTCACCATGTACCGGAATGGCGATTTTTGGCCGAGCCCAAGCATACATTTGGCGTAATTCGTCGCGACATGGGTGGCCAGAGACATGAATATGATGGTCCTTTTCAGTAATAATATTCACCCCCTGCCCGGCTAAGGCATTTTGCAGGGCAAAAATCGATTTTTCATTACCTGGAATAACTCTGGATGAAAACAATACGGTATCGCCTGAGCTAAATTTTACATGACGATGACTACCCTCGGCGATACGGGATAATGCGGCGCGTGGCTCGCCTTGGCTGCCGGTACATAAATACAAGACGTTTGATTTGGGCAAAGAAGCCGCATCTTCTTCGTCAATGAAGGCCTTTGCATTGGCAAATAACCCGATATGACGTGCCGCGCCCATCATCCGGTGCATGGAGCGCCCGACCAAACAAACGGTTCGACCATTGGCTTCGGCGGCCTCCACCGCGCTTTGCATCCGGGCAACATTGGAGGCAAATGAGGCAATAGCCACCCGGCCCGTTTGCTTACCAACTAATTCAATTAAGTTTTTCCGTACCCCGGCTTCGGAGCCAGCCATGCCTATCGTAAAGACATTGGTACTGTCGCACACCATCGCCAGCACCCCTTCATCGCCCAATTGCAACAAGGTTTTGGCATCGGTAGGTTTGCCGACCAAAGGTTCAGGGTCAATTTTCCAATCGCCCGTGTGTAATATAGTGCCAATGTCAGTACGGATCACCAAACCGTTTGGCTCTGGAATAGAATGGGTGAGTGTCACCAGTTCTAGATCAAATGGGCCAAGAGAAAACCGACTGGACAGGCCAATTTCGTGTAACTCGACCTCGCCTAAGATACCGGCCTCTTTTAACCGATCGCGCACCAGATAGGCGGTGAACGGCGTGGCATAAACCGGCGCTTTTAACCGCGACCAAAGCGGGGCAACCGCGCCCATATGGTCTTCGTGGGCATGGGTTAAGATAATGGCCAGCAAATCGGCTTTTCGTTCTTCGATAAATGTCGGGTCCGGGTAAATCACCTCGACACCGGGGGTTTCGGCATTGCCAAACGTCACCCCAAAATCAACCATGATCCATTTTTCACGGCCCTTTGGCCCAAACCCATATAGGTTCAAATTCATGCCAATTTCATTTGATCCACCTAGGGGAACAAACACCAGGCGGTTTTGTCGTTTATGTTTCATGTTTTTCCAGCATTTTGGTTATAAATTTCCAACAGACCACGAATGGTCAGATCAGACTCAAATCGCTCGATTTCTTGGGATGCTCCGGCAAACAAGGGAGATACACCGCCGGTTCCGATCACCGTCATTGGCTTGTTATATTCGGATCGAATGCGCCGCACCAATCCGTCAATCATTTCCACATGTCCCCAAAAAATACCGGTTTGCATCGCATTTACGGTATTGGCCCCGATGGTTTTTTGAGGTTTTTCTATGGCGATACGCGGTAATTTTGCTGCTGCGTCATGCAAGGCTTCCATCGATAAATACATGCCGGGCGCAATCGCGCCACCGATGAATTTATTGTCTTCGGTTACCACATCAAATGTGGTTGCGGTTCCTGAATCAACCAACAACAATGCTCCATCGACCAAGGTTCTAGCGCCTACCGAATTGACCAAGCGGTCGGCACCAACCTCAACCGGGTTATCGGTGGCAGTAATAATACTCATTTTTAAGTCACCTTCGCCAATAACCATGGGTTCATAATTTAAATATCGCCGCGACAAATTACGTAAGTGAAACAGGGATTGCGGCACCACGGTTGCGATAATACACGCATCAAGATCAGCCAACGACAAGTCATCCATGGCCAACAATTGGTGCAACCAGACCGCATATTCATCCGCCGTGCGGCTGGTATTGGTGGCCGTGCGCCATTGTTTGCGCCAGCCGGTTCCATCATGGATGGCAAACAAGGCATTGGTATTGCCACAATCAATCGCAAGTAACATAAGCTTAACTCCAGTCGTTAGGGGAAGAACACTTCCCCCGCCGATATTTCAATGGCCTGCCCCGAAGCTTTACGCAAGAGCAAGGCACCATTTTTGGACATGTCTTCAAAAGTTCCGCTGTGCCCATCGCTGGTCGTAATTTTTTGTCCCAATCCAAAAGCCCGCGCAACCCAGGCCCGGCGCAAGGGGTCAAACCCGTCTTGCTCCCAGCGCGCCACCCAATCCTCAAAACTCTGGATCAATTGCGGCAACACCATTGCCGGTGTTGGGAGTTTACGCCCCGGTCCCAAATAATCACCCACACATGCGGTGCCTCGATCCGGTAGCACCGGTGCATGGGCCAAATTGATCCCAATGCCCATCACTAACCAGCCACGCCCATCTTTTATGCCACTTTCGGGTAGTATACCGGCGAGCTTCACACCCTCCAGCAACACGTCATTTGGCCATTTTAACTGCAATGCATCACTGGCAATCGTGTTGGCCAAAGTATCGGCAATCGCTAAGGCGGCGGCGAAGCTAAGCTCGGCCAATCGTGCCGGTGGGTGCTCAAACCAATATAGTCCACTGGCGTATAAATTACCGGTGCCGCTTTTCCATTCGCGCCCCCTGCGGCCCCGACCTTGGGTTTGCACATCGGCCAGCACCCATACCGGACCGGGTGTACCAGTTTTAGCCAGTTCGACGCATTTGGTATTGGTGCTATCAATTTGCGCAAAATGCTGAATTGGGGTCGGGTTAGCCATTGATAAACAAGGATGATGCGGCAATTTGCGCCCATGAAGACAAAGCTGGTAGCAACCATATGGCCCCAGGCAATAGCAATAATGCACTGCCGCCAGCTAAGCCAGCTTGCACTTTGGACATCGGAACAAATTCAGCGCCGGGTTGATCAAACCAGATAATTTTAATCAACCGCAAATACACAAACGCCCCAACAACACTGGCCACCGCACCCAGCACTGCTAGCCATGTCAGATTGGCATCAACCGCCGCTAGAAACACAAAGTATTTACCGAAGAACCCGGCCAATGGCGGAATACCGGCAACCGAAAACAACAGAGCCGTTAACGCCAGTGCCAACGCTGGTTTTGAGCGGGACAACCCAGCTAAATCATCAATTTGTTCAACCATGCCCTCGGCCCGGCGCATCGCCAAAATACAGGCAAAAATGCCCAAGGTCGAAATCAGGTATAGCCCCATGTAAAATAATAACCCGCTTAAACCCACCTCGGTGCCGGTGGCCATAGCAATGAGCGCATAGCCCATATTGGCAATCGACGAATACGCCATCAAACGCTTGATATTGGTTTGCATAATCGCGCCTAGATAACCAATACACATCGACAACACGGAAATCGCGATCACCACTTGTTGCCAGTCAACAACCATCTGGCTGAACGGCCCAAACAGCACGCGCGCGATTAACACAATCGCCGCGATTTTCGGGGCCAATGAGAAAAACGTGGTGACCGGCGTTGGTGCGCCTTCATAGACATCCGGGGTCCACATGTGAAACGGTGCCGCCGATATTTTAAACGCCAGCCCGCATAACAAGAACACAACGCCAACCACCAACCCGACGGAAGGTGACTGGGCCGCAACCTCGGCAATAGCATCAAAGCGCAAGCTGCCAGTAAAGCCATAAATCAATGAAGCGCCATAGAGCAACAAGCCAGACGAGAGCGCCCCCAATACAAAGTATTTCAAACCTGATTCAGAGGAACGCAAACTATCGCGATTACTGGCGGCCAGCACATAAAGCGCCAAGCTTTGCATCTCGATCCCGATATACATCGACAATAAGTCATTGGCCGAAACCATAATCATCATGCCCAGAGCGGCAAACAATACCAAAATGCCAAATTCGGAGGTTAATCGGCCCTCGATTTTCAAATAATGATGGGCCAATAACAAGCTAAACGCCGCCGCGATCAGGGCCGAAACCTTGCCAAAGCTGGACAAGGTATCAATCACCAATGCGCCATCAAACAGGCTTTTGGCTTCGCTGCTGAACGTTAACACAACACCGGCGGCAATGAACAAAACGACGACACAAGCCAAAACTACCGGTCCGCTAGCTTTGCGACCCCCAAAGGCACCTACCAACAGAAAAGTTAATGCTGCCGCCACCAAAATGATCTCTGGTGCAAGTGCTGTTAAATTAACAATCAGATCAGCCAATTGGGCCTCCTACTGGCGCAGCCAAAGCAAGCCCCGCTTCAATCCGCTCTAATAATGCCTCCACGCTTGGGCCGGTAATGTCCGTGATCAATGTCGGGAAAATACCAAATACCAATGTGGCTACCACCAACGGCGTAAACATCACAATTTCGCGCCGCGTTACATCCGTAATGGCCACAAGTTTGGGGTTGGTAAGTTCGCCGTAAACCACTTCGCGATACAAGTTTAGCGCATAAACCGCCGACAAAATCACGCCGGTTGCTGCGCCAAACGCCACCCATGTATTGGCTTGAAACGCGCCGACCAGTGTCAATATCTCGCCAATAAATCCAGAGGTCGCCGGCAAGCCAACATTGGCCATCGTAAACAACATGAAAATCGCCGCATAAATCGGCATGCGCTGTACCAATCCGCCATATTCGGCGATCTCACGGGTATGCATCCGATCGTAAATCACCCCGACGATCAAGAACAACGCACCGGAAATAATTCCATGACTTAGCATTTGGAACATTGCCCCTTGCAGGCCCGCCAAATTCATCGCGAACAAGCCCATGGTGACAAACCCCATATGCGCCACCGAGGAATAGGCGATTAGCTTCTTCATATCCGTCTGTCGGAACGCGACCAATGACGTATAGATAATGGCAATCACCGAAAGGGTAAAAATCAATGGCGCAAAATATTGCGAGGCCAACGGGAACATCGGCAATGAAAACCGGATGAAGCCATAGCCACCCATTTTGAGCAACACCCCGGCCAACACCACGGAACCTGCCGTCGGTGCCTGTACGTGGGCATCCGGCAACCATGTATGTACGGGCCACATCGGCATTTTAACCGCAAAGCTAGCGAAAAATGCCAACCACAGCCAGGTTTGCAATTCCGGTGCAAAATCATAGGCCAACAGCGTCACAATATCCGACGTACCGGCGACCAAGATCATCGTAATCACCGCGATCAGCATCAATACCGAGCCCAGCAAGGTATAGAGAAAAAACTTAAACGCCGCATACACCCGATTGGCGCCGCCCCAGACCCCGATGATCAAATACATCGGAATAAGACCGGCCTCAAAAAAGATGTAAAACAACATAATATCAAGGGCGCAAAACACCCCGATCATCAAGGTTTCCAACACCAGAAACGCGATCATATACTCGGTAATACGGGTTTTAATCGCGCCCATCGAAGCAATGAAACAAAGCGGCATCAAAAACGTGGTTAGCACCACCAAAAGAATAGAAATACCATCAACGCCCATCCGGTAATTAAAGCCCGCAAACCAGCTGATTTCTTCGACCAACTGAAAAGATGGGTCGCTAGGTTGAAACTCAACCAATGCTAAAATCGACAATGCCAGCGTAAAGAGCGACGTTACCAATGCTACCACAGGCGCATTTTTCTCGACAATGGCTTTGTCATCGGCCCGCGCAAAGCTTTTGAACAGCAATAATAGTAATGCACCGATCAGCGGCGTAAAGGTAATCAGCGACAAGATATGTGGAAGATCATTCATCTAATTTGCACCCATCCCACGCAATAAGGCCCACGTCACAAACCCAACCAGCCCGATTAACATCAAAAACGCGTAATGATAGACAAACCCAGTTTGCAACCGCGAAGCCTGTTTGGCCAAGGCCTGGGTTACGGCGGCAAATCCATTGGGTCCAAACCCGTCAACAATCCGCTGATCTCCACCACGCCAAAACAGATCGCCCAAGCGTTTGACATTTTTCACCAATACGGCGTCGTACAACTCGTCAAAATACCATTTATTATACAAAAACGGATGCACCACCCGCGAGCCAGCCGCCCATTTTGCGGCCAGTCCCGGATTGCGAATATATAGCCAATACGAAAACGACAATCCCAACATCATCGCAACAAATGGCGACCACAACACCCAGAGCGGCACATGATGGCCGCCGCCATGATCGTCCGCATGGCTGTCAACCACGGCGTGATCATCGACCACGGTTTCAACATGTTCCGTCGTTTCATAACCAGCAACCGCCGCACCTTCGATCACGGTAGAACCGCGCCAGAAATCCGCCGACTGCGAACCGATGAACGAACTTTTGAACATGACCCCTGCGAAAATCGCCCCAAACGCCAGCAACGCCAATGGCACCAACATGTTCGCCGGGCTTTCATGAGCCTGCTCGAACGTTTTGGCATCGCCGTTTGGCTTGCCGTGAAACGTCATGAAGATCACACGCCATGAATAAAAACTGGTCATCAGGGCGGCAATTACGCCAACCCAAAACGCGGGAAACCCGAAACTACGCCCGGCTTCACCGGCGATATATGCACCCTCAATCACCGCGTCTTTGGAGAAGAACCCGGCAAAGCCAAAGCTGGTCCCCGGTATGCCAAATCCGGTGAGCGCCAAGGTTCCGATTAACATGAACACCCAGGTAATCGGCATTTTACGCCATAACCCGCCCATTTTTCGCATATCTTGTTCGTGGTGCATGCCAACAATTACCGAGCCTGCGCCCAAGAACAATAAGGCTTTGAAAAACGCATGGGTAAACAAATGGAACATGGCCACATTATACATGCCAAGCCCAGCGGCAAAAAACATGTACCCCAACTGGCTACAAGTTGAATAGGCGATCACCCGCTTGATATCGTTTTGCACCAAGCCAATGGTCGCCGCAAAAAACGCAGTCATCCCCCCCACCAACACAATAAAGCCAGAGGTTAGCGGCGCGGCATCAAAGATCGGCGCACAACGCACCACCAAGAAAACCCCGGCGGTAACCATGGTCGCAGCGTGGATGAGCGCCGAAACCGGCGTTGGCCCCTCCATCGCGTCCGGCAACCAAACATGTAAGAAGAACTGAGCCGATTTTCCCATCGCCCCAACAAACAACAAAAACGCTACCAACTCGATGGCATTAATATTCATGCCCAAAAATGAGAACACTCGTTCTTTGTTCGCCTCAACACCGGCAAAAACCGTATCAAATGACAGCGAACCAAAAATCACGAACAACGCCATAATCCCAAGTGCAAAGCCAAAATCGCCTATTCGGTTGGTGACGAACGCCTTGATCGCGGCGGCATTGGCCGACGGTTTTTTATACCAAAACCCGATCAACAAATACGAGGCCAAGCCAACGCCTTCCCACCCAAAGAACACTTGCATGAAATTGTCCGCCGTTACCAACATCAACATGAAGAAGGTGAACAATGACAAATACGCAAAAAACCGTGCTTTGTGCGGGTCGTCCGCCATATAGCCCCATGAATAGACATGGACCAGTGAAGCAACAAACGTCACCACCACCAACATTACGGCGCTTAAGGTATCAATACGCAATACCCAATGGGCTTCAAAACTGCCGACAGCAAACCAACGGGCGACTTGCACGGTTTGTTCATGGCCCAAAATAGCAACGTCATAGAACGCAAACAATGACAAACAGGCCGATACCAATAACAGGCCGGTGCTGATCAATTGCGCCGCAGTCACACCGGTAAATCGCGGGAACAATCCGGCGATAATGGCACCAACTAGCGGCAAAAATACAATTGCTAAATAGAGCATGCCCTACCCTTTCATCAGGTTGATACGATCAACGCTGATATCCCCGCGATTGCGAAAATAGGTAACCAAAATCGCCAAACCAACCCCGGCCTCTGCCGCCGCAACAGTGAGCACAAACAGAGCAAACACCTGTCCCGACAAATCATTCAAATACGACGAAAATGCCACAAAATTCACATTTACCGACAATAAAATCAACTCAACCGACATCAAAATAATAATAACATTCTTGCGGTTCACAAAAATCCCAAACACCCCAATGGTGAACAAAATCGCCGAAAGCGCCAAATAATGAGAAAGTCCAATTTCCATTAGCCCAATCCCTCCCCAGGTTTGACATCAACCAATTTCATGCCGTCCTTTGGTGTGCGGGCGACTTGATCCGAGATATTTTGCCGCTTTACGCCTTTTTTGTGCGAAAGCGTCAGCAGTATCGCCCCAACCATTGCCACCAATAAGATCAAACCCGCCGCCTCGAAAAAGAAGGCGTAATCCGTATAAAGCACCAAGCCAAAGGCCTCAATATTACTGATACCGGGATCAATCGGGCTTTGCACAGCGCCGATGCCGGTTTCCGGCAAACGAAAGGTTGCCCCCAACACAATCAATTCAACGGTCAGTACAAATGCCAATAGTCCGCCTAAGGGCAAATATTCAGCAAAACCTTGGCGCAGCTCGACAAAATCAACATCCAACATCATCACGACGAACAAAAATAACACCGCAACTGCGCCCACATAGACCACCACCAATAACATCGCCAAAAACTCAGCGCCCAACATCACAAACAACGCGGCCACCGAGAAGAATGTGGCGATTAAAAATAATACCGAACGCACCGGATTGCGTGCGATCACCACCATCAACGCCGACAAACAAGCCGTGCCTGCGAACAGGTAAAAGGCAAGGGCCGGCAATATACTTACAAATTCCATCAGCTTTCTCCTTTGCGCTCACCGATAAGGTGCGTCTAGCTCCAAATTTTTGGCAATTTCCCGCTCCCAACGATCGCCGTTATCGAGCAGTTTTTGTTTGTCATAAAACAATTCCTCGCGGGTTTCGGTGGCATATTCAAAGTTTGGCCCCTCGACAATCGCATCGACTGGACAGGCTTCTTCGCACAATCCGCAAAAAATACATTTGGTCATGTCGATGTCATAGCGCGTGGTGCGGCGCGAGCCGTCATCTCGTGGTTCGGCCTCGATGGTGATGGCTTGCGCCGGGCAAACGGCTTCGCATAGTTTACAGGCAATGCAGCGTTCCTCGCCATTGGGATAACGGCGCAACGCATGTTCACCGCGAAATCTGGGGCTAAGCGGGCCTTTTTCAAACGGATAGTTTAACGTGGCTTTCGCTTTGAAAAAATAGCGCAAGCCCAGCCCGAACGCTTTGATAAATTCAATCAAAAACAAACTACGAATAAATTGCAGAACTCGGTTCATATCAGCCCCCTCCTTGGGCGAACGTCACCCATGCAGCTACCAACACCACAGCGCCTAGGCATAATGGTAAAAACACTTTCCAACCCAATCGCATTAATTGGTCATAGCGGTATCTGGGCACCAAAGCTTTGACCATCGCGAACATAAAAAACGCAAAGCCAATTTTGATCGCCAGCCATAATACCGGTGGTATCCAGGTAAACGGCGCAAAGTCAAACGGCGCATGCCAGCCACCCAAGAACAAGATGGCAATCATGGCGCACATCAACACGATATTTAGGTATTCACCGATCATAAACAGCAAATAAAACGTCGATGAATACTCAACCTGATAGCCCGCCACCAACTCGGCTTCGGCTTCGGGTAAATCAAATGGCGGCCGGTTGGTTTCGGCCAGTGCCGCGATGAAAAAAATCACCATCATCGGGAACATCACCAAGGTAATCGGACTAAGCGCCAATGCATTCCAATGCCAAAACCCACCGGCTTGGGCCTCGACAATAACGGTTAAGTTCAATGAGCCACTGAGCAGTATAACCGTTACAAATACCAAGCCGATTGGTATTTCATAAGAAACCATTTGCGCCGCCGAACGCAATGCTCCCAAAAATGCATATTTTGAATTCGAAGCCCAGCCGCCTAAGATCACCCCGTACACGCCCAATGACGAGATCGCCAACACGTATAAAATACCAACATTTAGATCAGCGATCACCCAACCCGGTGCCACCGGAATGGCCGCCCAAACAATAAATGCCGTCACTAAGGTTAGCACCGGTGCCAAAGCATAAATCGGCTTATCAACCCCGGCCGGGATCACCGCTTCTTTGAGCACAAACTTCAAGAAATCGGCAAAGGACTGCAGCAAGCCAAACGCGCCCACCACATTGGGGCCGCGACGCATTTGCACCGCTGCCCAAATTTTGCGATCCGCCAACAAAAGAAACGCTAATGAGATCAGCAACACCACAACAAAACCCAATATCACAAGGGTTTTGACAATAAACCAGCCAAGAGGCGTTGCCGTATCAAACAGAAATTCCATCTATTCCGCAGCCTCCAATTGTGCCGATTGCGAGCTTGCACATCGGGACATGGTTTCGCTGGCTCTGGCAATTGGATTGCTAAACCAGAACGAATTGGGGTTGGGCGCCAACGCGGTATTGGTAATTTTGCCCGCCTTGCCAAGCTTGGCCGGATCAAATTTGCTTGTCTTAGGTGCTGTGATACTGGCGCGCAACGCAGCTATATCATCATATGGCAAGACCCGGCCCAAGTTATCGGACAACGCGCGAAGGATTTTCCAATCTTCCTTCGCTTCACCTTTGGGTCCAACTGCGGCTCTGGTTTGTTGCCAGCGTCCTTCGGTATTGGCGTAGGTTGTGGACTTTTCAGTATAGGCAACACCCGGTAAAATTACATCAGCCCGGTGTGCGCCAGCATCGCCGTGCGAGCCCTGGTATATCACAAAAGTATCGTCGATTTCACTAAGCTCTATTTCATCGGCGCCAAGCAAGAACAACGTATCCAGATCGTTCTTCTTTGCTGCATCTAACATTTGACGGGTATTTAGGCCGTCTTGTCGTGGCAAAAACCCGACATCCAGCGCCCCAACTCGTCCCGCAGCATTGTGCAGCACATTAAACCCGTTCCAGTCCTCGCGAACCAGTTTCCATTTGGCCGCCAACAAACCCGCTGCCCGCAGGATTTGCGCGCCATCGGTTCGAGTAAGCGCGTCCATCCCGATGATGATCATTGGCTTTTTGGCCTTGGCCATGGCCCGAACAAACGGATTGCGCTTGCTGGTTAATTCATTCAAATCTGCCGGTTGATTGCCCAAATTGGTATATGGATAGGTAAGTTCCACCGCCGCCCCGATGAGGCCAATTTCGGCATTGTTTTCCAACCAAGCCTTGCGAATACGCGCATTGATAATCGGTGCATCAACCCGCGGATTGACCCCGATCAGCAAAATCGCATCCGCCTCATCAATCCCAGCAATGCCAGAGTTAAACAAATAGCCTTCGCGCGCCTGTCCACCAATGGCAGCCCCATCTTGGCGGCAATCCATTGAGCGCACACCCAATGATTCCATCAAATCTTTTAAGGCTTTGACACTTTCTATATCAGCCAAGTCACCGGCAATCGCTCCAATACGCGATGGATCGCCTTTCAAGCGTTCAGCAATAACCATCAATGCTTCGTTCCAGCTCGCGCCGCGCAACCGGCCATTTTCGCGGATAAATGGCTTGTCCAACCGTTGACGCTTTAACCCATCCCAAACAAAACGGGTCTTGTCGGAAATCCATTCTTCGTTGATATCTTCGTTGAGGCGCGGCAAAATCCGCATCACTTCGGCGCCGCGGGCATCAACCCGAATGGCAGAGCCTACCGCATCCATCACATCAATGCTTTCGGTTTTGCGTAACTCCCATGACCGGGCATTATAAGCATAGGGCCGCGAGGTCAGCGCCCCAACCGGGCACAGATCAATTACATTTCCGGAGAGTTCTGACGTTAAGTTTGCTTGTAAATATGTCGTAATTTCAGCGCCTTCTCCACGGTTTATCAATCCTAATTCTTCGACACCAGCAACCTCAGAAATAAAGCGCACACATCTGGTGCATTGGATGCAACGGGTCATATTTGTTTTGACCAATGGCCCCATGTTTTTTTCTTCGACGGCCCTTTTATCTTCTTCAAACCTGGTTTCGGAACGGCCATAGCCCAAAGCTTGGTCTTGTAAATCACACTCACCGCCTTGATCGCAAATCGGGCAATCCAGCGGGTGATTGATCAACAAAAACTCCATCACCCCTTCACGGGCTTTTTTGACGGTTGCGCTATTGGTTCGAATATTCGCCGGGCTACCGTCGCGGTTTGGCCGTAAATCATTCAGCGACATCGCACATGAAGCCATAGGCTTGGGCGCACCCTCCCACTCGACCAAACACATCCGGCAGTTCCCGGCCACGGACAACCGCTCATGATAGCAAAACCGCGGGATCTCAGCACCTGCCGTCTCGCAGGCCTGCATCAGGGTCAGATGCCCCGGCATTTCGTATTCGACACCGTCAATATTTACTTTGCGAAGCTCGCTCATTGTCCCTACTCCGCCGCAACTTGGTGAACGGCTTTGCCCACACGGTAATTGGTAATTTTGGCTTCAATTTCATGACGAAAATGCCGGATCAACCCCTGTACCGGCCAAGCCGCTGCATCGCCAAGAGCGCAAATGGTATGGCCCTCGATTTGGGTGCTGACATCGAGCAGTAAATCAATCTCGGACATTTCAGCGCGCCCTTCGCACATTCGAGTTAACACTCGCCACATCCAACCGGTTCCTTCGCGGCATGGCGTACATTGACCACAGCTTTCGTGTTTGTAAAAATAGGCCAAACGGGTGATAGCTTGCACCATGTCGGTGCTTTGATCCATGACAATAACCCCAGCCGTACCAAGGCCGGATTTATGATCGCGCAATGCATCAAAATCCATCAATACCGTATCGCAAATATCACGGGGTAAACAAGGCACTGACGAGCCGCCGGGGATTACTGCTTTTAGGTTTTCCCAGCCACCACGTACGCCGCCAGCATGGGTTTCGATCAACTCCTTTAACGGAATAGACATCGCTTCTTCCACATTGCACGGGTTGTTCACATGACCCGAAATACAATAAACCTTGGTCCCAACATTACCGGGCCGACCAAACGACGAGAACCATCCGGCCCCGCGACGTAAAATCGTTCCGGTAACCGCGATGCTTTCTACATTATTGACTGTGGTTGGGCATCCATACAAACCGGCATTGGCTGGAAACGGTGGCTTGAGGCGTGGCTGGCCCTTTTTGCCTTCCAAGCTTTCCAGCAAGGCGGTTTCTTCGCCGCAGATATAGGCACCGGCTCCGTGATGAACAAATAAATCAAAATCCCAACCGGACCCACAAGCATTCTTTCCGATGAGTCCAGCTTCATACGCTTCATCAATCGCCGCCTGCACCCGAGCCAACTCGAACACATATTCGCCGCGCAAATAAATATAAGCCGTATGGGCGCGCATGGCAAAAGCCGCAATCAAACAACCCTCAATCAGCAAATGCGGGTCGTGGCGCATCATATCGCGATCTTTACAGGTGCCCGGCTCGCTCTCGTCGGCATTGACCACCAAATAATGCGGCCTTGCCCCAACTTCTTTGGGCATAAACGACCATTTTAGACCGGTGGGGAACCCTGCCCCGCCGCGTCCACGCAGACCTGATGCTTTGATTTGTTCGACAATCCATTCGGGGCCTAGATTTAAAAAATCACCCGTACCGTTCCAGTTTCCACGTTTTTTGGCGGCGGGCAAGCGCCAGTCCTCGCGGCCATATAAATTGGTGAAAATACGGTCTTTGTCTGCCAACGTCATTTGCCGGTCTCCTTTGCCGGTTTTTTGGTTTTTGGTTTGGCTTTCGAAGCCTTGGCCGGGGCATTGGGAATGGATTTTAAGCGTTTACCGCGTGAACCATCGTATAAAGTTTTGTCCAGCAAGGTAATCGCCTCGCCTATCGGGGCCGAGGTTTCGCGTGCCACCCGTGGTCCGGGCATTGGAGCGTTGCCCGTCGCTAGCTCATCGAGCAAAGTGTTCATGCTGGCCTCATCTAGGTCTTCGTAATAATGATCGCCTTCGGCGTTGGATATCTGGACCATTGGCGCATTGACACACGCGCCCAAGCATTCGACTTCCATCCATGAAAAATTACCATCATCGGAGACTTTTCCAGCGGAACCAATTCGGCTTTGGCAAATTTTGATCAAATCACCAGAGCCACGCAACATACAAGGTGTCGTGCCGCACACTTGGATCAGATGCTTGCCGACCGGGGCCAGATTGAACATGGAGTAAAATGTCACCACTTCCATCACTCGGATATAGGCCATGTCTAAGCGGTCCCCGATCACCCGCATCGCGGCTTCGGGGATCCAGCCGCCATGATCTTTTTGGGCAATCCACAGCATTGGAATAACCGCCGAGCGCTGTTTATCAGTTGGGTATTTCTTCCGCCAGTATGTTATCTTTTCCTCGGCCTCATCGGAAAAAGCAAAGCTATCTGGTTGATTGGCGGCAAGCTTTGAAGATACCATCAGCTTTCCTCCACAAGTTCGATGCCGTGTTGGTCTGCGGCAACTTTAAAACAGCCAAGGCACAACACATTGAGCAATTTTTCTTGCTGAGCCACCCATTCAGCGGGGCTCATATCGTTACAAACTTCGCACAAAGCATCATACTCGCCATCTTTCATGCCCCAGAAAAAACCGGCCAACTCCCCGGTTTGCATGGCTTTGACAATATGGGTGCAAACATAGGACGCAGGTTGCGTGCCGTGAGTGGCGCAATGCAATTGCTTGCTCATCGGTCAATCTCCCCAAACACCACATCTAGCGAGCCAAGTATCGCCGAGACATCGGCTAGCATGTGACCCTTCGCCATAAAATCCATCGCCTGCAAATGGGAAAAGCCTGGGGCGCGAATTTTACATCGGTATGGTTTGTTACTCCCGTCACTGACTAGATACACGCCAAACTCGCCCTTAGGGGCTTCGATACTTACATAAATCTCGCCTTCAGGCACATGGAAACCTTCGGTATACAGTTTAAAGTGATGGATCATCGCTTCCATCGATTGCTTCATCTCACTGCGACGTGGGGGGGCAACTTTGCCGCTGCTTTCCATGATCGGGCCGGGTTTCATTTTAGCGATGCATTGTTCAATAATCCGAACCGATTGGCGCATTTCTTCCATGCGCACCAAATACCGGTCATAGCAATCGCCGTGCACGCCGACCGGAATGTCAAATTCTAACTCTGAATAAACCTCATAAGGTTGCGCCCGGCGCAAATCCCACGCCATGCCAGAACCACGAACCATCACCCCGGAAAAACCCCAATCCAGCGCGTCTTGTTTGCTAATCACTCCAATATCGCAGTTGCGCTGCTTGAAGATACGGTTGTCGTTCAACAATCCCTCAATATCGGCCAATACGGGTAAAAAACTAATACACCAGGCACCGATATCATCAATCAGTTCTGGCGGTAAATCTTGATGGACACCACCGGGGCGAAAATACATCGCATGAAGACGCGATCCACAGGCGCGCTCATAAAACTCCATTAGTTTTTCGCGTTCCTCAAAGCCCCAAAGCGGTGGCGTTAACGCGCCAACATCCAAGGCTTGGGTGGTGATATTCAACAAGTGACTTAAAATTCGGCCAATTTCTGAATACAGCACCCGGATGAACTGCGCCCGCCGGGGCACTTCTACTTCGGCCAAGCGTTCGATTGCCAAGCAAAACGCATGCTCTTGGTTCATCGGCGCTACATAGTCGAGCCGATCAAAATACGGCAAGGCTTGTAGGTACGTCTTATGTTCAATCAGTTTTTCGGTACCGCGATGCAACAAGCCAATATGCGGATCAACCCGCTCAACGACTTCGCCGTCCAACTCCAACACCAACCGCAATACCCCATGGGCTGCCGGATGTTGCGGGCCGAAATTAATGGTAAACTTGCGAGGCTCAGCGACCGGGTCAACCATTGTCCGCCTCCGTTTTTGTCGCTTCGTCACGGACGTATTTGGCGCCTTCCCACGGGCTTTCCGTGTCGAAATGACGAAACTCTTGCGGCAAGGATACCGGTTCGTAAATCACCCGTTTTTGCTCTTCATCATAGCGACATTCCACATGGCCACTTAACGGGAAATCTTTGCGCAATGGATGACCCGTAAAACCATAGTCCGTCAGCAACCGGCGCAAGTCGGGATGATCGCGAAACACAATCCCAAACATATCAAAAGCTTCGCGTTCGAACCAATTGGCCGATGGGTATATGCCAATGGCACTGGCGACCGCATCGTCTTCGTCAACTTTCACGGTTAGCCGAATGCGTTGGTTTAATGGCATGGACAGCAGATGATACACCACCGAGAACCGGGCGCCACGCCCAGGGTAATCAACGCCGCAAATGTCAATCAAAGTGGTAAATTGGCATTTGCCGTCATCGCGCAAAAAATTCAGCACCGAAACAATTTGATCCAAATGCACGGTTAAACTCAATTCGCCACGGATAATGCCAATACCGGTTAAGGCATCACCAATTTTGCTCTCCAAACGAGTTACTAACAGCTCCAACCGATCGTCATTCATCGAATGATGTCTCCTTCGCGGCGGATTTTCTTTTGCAATTGCAAAATCCCATAGACCAAAGCCTCGGCGGTTGGTGGACAACCGGGAACATAAATATCAACCGGTAAAATGCGGTCACAACCGCGCACAACTGAATACGAATAATGATAATACCCACCGCCATTGGCGCACGATCCCATTGAGATCACATAACGCGGATTGGGCATTTGGTCGTACACTTTACGTAATGCTGGTGCCATTTTATTGGTCAAAGTGCCGGCGACAATCATAACATCCGACTGTCGTGGGCTGCCGCGCGGCGCAAAGCCAAATCGTTCAACGTCATATCTGGGCATTGCGGCATGTATCATTTCCACGGCACAACACGCCAACCCGAATGTCATCCACATCAGCGAGCCGGTGCGCGCCCATGTGATCAACTCGTCAGCACTGGCAATGACGAAGCCTTTGTCCATCAAGGCATCATTTACATCATCAAAATACGGGTCGTGTTGTTTGGGGTCATAGGCCGGAACCTGCGAGCGCGCTGCCAATGAAACCGGTTTGTTGTCATCCGTCATCGCCTCAATCCCACTCTAATGCGCCGACTTTCCACGCATAAATATAGCCGATCACCAGCTCGCCCAAGAAAATCATCATCGACCAAAACGCATATGGCCCGACCTGGTCTAAGGTCACGGCCCAAGGAAACAAAAACGCCACTTCCAGATCAAAAATAATGAACAAAATAGCGACCAAATAAAACCGAATATCAAATTTCATTCTCGAATCATCAAATGCATTAAACCCGCATTCATAGGTCGATACTTTTTCACTGTCCGGGGCAGAAGGGGCCAATACCAACGGCAATGCCAAAAAAGCCAAGGCCAAGGTTATCGCGATCCCAGCAAAAATAAGAATCGGAAGGTAATCTAGCAACAACCCACTCATCTTCTGATACCCTTCCCTTATCCAGCGTTACCAAGGCAATCATCGCTCTGATCAAACGACTCATCCCAGCGTTTTATAGCCCACCGAAAAATAGAACTCTAGGTCGCTGATGGCAACGTATTCTCGCAGGTTTTTTTCACGACAACTTGCGCCTGGCTGGGGCTTCATCTATTTTGTTCTCCCAAGGCCGCGCACACTCATTTACCATCAAAAATTTCATACGTTTGAAGATAATCGAATTTGGATAACGCTTGTTCGATGGAAAGCTGTGCGTACAGATAGTTGAGTTGAGTGTGATTGGGACTTAATTGAAAAACCCACATGATACCTTACGTGCAGATCATGGTGATGGCGGCTCGTAAAGACCATTTTGTTGCCAAACTTTCGGCATGATTGGCAATGTACAACTGTTGTGGGGCGTAACAACAGGAATAAGCCATGAATAAATTAAATACCCATGCGGCATGCCTTCTGGCAATTGCCCTATGCAGTTCGTCTTTGTCTCGCCCCGTATTGGCAAAACCAGATCAGCTTATCCGAAATGTCGAAGTTGCATTTGTATTGGACACCACGGGGTCAATGGCCAGTTTGATTGATGGCGCCAAGCAAAAAATTTGGTCGATTGCCAATGAAATTATTGATGTCCAAAACGGTGAGCAAGTGAAAGTTCGCTTTGCCCTGATCGGATATCGCGACCGCCAAGATGCATATGTGACCAAGGTTTATGATATGACCGATGACATTCATGGCATTTATGGGCATTTGCTTGCATTTCAAGCCCAAGGCGGCGGCGACCGACCCGAAGCCGTCAACCAGGCCTTACAAGAAGCCGTCAACGAGATAAATTGGAGCGAAGACCAACAGACCTTACGCCTGATCTTTTTGGTTGGTGATGCACCTCCGCATATGGACTATGCCAATGAAGCGCAATATCCGGCAATTGTTGGTCACGCCGCCCAACACAATATCATCGTCAATACCGTGCAGGCCGGTATTGACCGAGAAACCAGCCGTATTTGGCGTGAGATCGCTCATTTGGGGCAAGGTGATTATGTAGCCATTGCCCAAGATGGCGGCATGCAAGTCATCCATAGTCCCTATGATCAAGATATTGAGGCTCTGCAACAGCGTATCAACCGCACGGCATTGGGCTATGGCACGAGCTATGAGCGCAAACAACTGAACGCCAAACGTGACATTGCTCTTAACGCGTCTTCGGCGGTTGCTTCTGATATGGCTGAATTTCGACTAAAAGCTGGCAAAAAGAACCAAGTCATCACTGGGGCTAGCGAGTTGGTTGAGGATTACGAAGACGGCACGGTTGACCTTGAAACCATTGCGGAAGCAGATTTGCCGGATGCACTCCAAGCGCTTAGCGCAGAGGAGCGTAAAGCCAAAGTTGAGGCCTTGGTGGCGGAGCGAAAAGACCTCAATCAAAAATTAGAAACCCTTGTTTCACGGCGCGAGGCCCATATTGAGCTAGAACGCGAAAAACTAGACGCCAGCACCAAGGAAGATAGCTTTGACAGCCAAGTTCGTAAAACCATCGCCAAGCAAATGAAAAGGCGGTGATGTTGGTATCAACCTGACCGGTGCGGCTCTAGTCGCTATAATATTTACGGTAATTTTTGTAATAGCTGCCATAGCCGTACCCGTAGCCATAGCTATGTTGTACGGCGAGGTCGACTTGGGTTAGAGCAACGCCGGCAATCGGTGCATGCACCCTTTGCAGGGCTTCAAGGGCTGCTTTGGCTATTTCACGGGGTGTTTTGCGCCAGCGTACCAGCAAAACCACTGAATCCATCAATGTCGCTAATACTCTGGTTTCGGCAACGGGTAATGCGGGCGCAGTATCAACGATAATGAAGTCATACTTTGTTTTGAGGGTTTCCAGCAACATTCGCATGGCGGGCATTCCAAACAGGTCCAGAGTCAGGTTTTCTTTGCGATCAACCAGTGGTAAAACATCCAATCCGCGCTGTTTGTCAGCGACCACAGCTTTTTCAATCGGGACTTGGCCAGCGATAATATCAACCAAACCAACCGACGGTGTAAGGTGTGCAGTTTGGGTAAGCATTCGGCGGCGAATATCAGCATCAATGACCAACGTACGTGACCCCATCATCGCTGAAACACGCGCCAATGATAACGCCATCGAGGTTTTGCCTTCCCCAGGTAGCGCTGATGTAATGGCAACAATATGGGATTTTCCGCCTTCATGGCCATGGGCATATAGCAATGCTGCCCGCATGGTTCGTAACCCTTCGGAAAAACTGGAAAGCGGTTTCTCCATGACATAATCAGCCGGGGTTTCACCCGCTTTTAGCTTATCAATTTTGGCCAAGGATGCTAAACATGCCACGCCAAGCTCGCGTTCAATATCATCAGACGTGTGCAGGCCTCGATCAAGAGACTCAGCGGCAAAAATTGCACCCGCACCTGCACCCACTGCCAACACAAATCCCAATAACAACATCAGATTATTGTTTGGGAAACTGGGGGCACTTGGTATCGCCGCACCAGATATGACGCGGGCATCGGCTTCAAGCAGTGATTGTTGCTGACTGGTTTGCTTGAAACGGTTAAGGAAGGATTCGTACAACGTTCTGTTTGCGGTGGCATTCCTCTCCAACTCACGCAATCGCACCAGCGCAGAATTGTTCGTTGTTAGCCTCGTCGTCAATCCCGCCACATCGCGCTCCAAAGACGAAAGGCGCTGGCGGGCAATGGAAACTTCACCACGAAGAGAGGAGACAATTCGCGAAATCTCTCGTTGAATTTGATTGTCAACGTCAGCCAACTCACCGCGAACTTTTAGTATTTCTGGGTGACGAGCCCCATAGCGATTTTGTAAATCACTTTGCCGACGAGTAATTTCTGATTGTTGGCGGCGTAAATCACTGATTACGATCGAATCAAGAACAGCGGCGACATCCTCTCCGCGCCCGTCGGTGGCCAATTGTTGGTCAACCGTCCGCAACCGCGCTCGTTTTTCTGCCAGTTCCGCTCGCAAGATAATCGTTTGCCCGGTCAGTTCAGCGATTTGCTGTTCGGTCAACGACGAGCCCTCGGCATTAATTAGCCCTTCCTGCACGCGATAAATCTCGACGGCGCGTTCCGCCAGCTGCAGCTCATCACGCAACGAACTTAACCGCTCTGCCAGCCATTCATTCGCCCGTTGTGTTGCATCAAATTTAGATTCGAGCTGATCTACCAGATATTTATTGGCAAATGTGTTGGCCACAAGAGCCGCCTTCTTGGGGTTCACACTCTCAAAGGTCACTTCAATGACATAGGTGATGCCGGATCTTCTAGTGGATAACTGATCAAGGACAGCCTCAATGGTTTTTTCGCGCGTCCGTAGCTTTTTTTCTTCATCACTGATGATTACGGTTGGTCCTTTGTTCAGTAGCAAACTTCCAAACCATTGACTGGTATTGCTTCTCCACAAAGAAAATCCAGTCAAAACACGATAATCCGCATTAAATTCCGGATCAATGGTGAGATTTAGTTCGTCAACAACTCGGCCGGCAAGTGAACGTGAATTGATGATTTTTACTTCACTTTCTACCACCGCCGTATCTGGCGTTAGACCGGACAAAACCTGATTCATATCGATCACTTGCTCCTGGCGCGGATCAATAATCAATTGCGCCGTAGCGCTAAAACGTGGGGTAAGCTGAAACGCAACCAATACGACGATTGCCAAAACAATAAGAGCAACCGCAATAAACAAACGAAATCGGCGCCGAAATATGGTCAGCAAATGACGA
>JAESUG010000091.1 GCA_016763185.1 Robiginitomaculum sp.
ATGCCAGTTTTTGCGGCGTAATGCTCCAAGGCTTGTTGCCGCGTAAACATGCCGGGTGCCCAGCTCGGTTGCCGTGCCAAATTACGCATGGCCGGCGGGTCGCCCGCTTCGGTCCAATAGGCCAAAGTATTGCCCAGATCCATCAACGGGTCGCCCAATGCCGAAATTTCCCAATCCAGCACCGCGTTGATTTGAAATGGTTTTTGCCGGTCCAAAATCATATTATCAATGCGAAAATCACCGTGCAAAATAGAAGCGCGACCCGTTTCCACCGGAATATTGTCTAACAACCATTTTCGCACATCCGTAAAGTCATCAATATCCGGCGTGATCACTCGCTCAAAGCGCCGATCCCATCCGGTAATTTGGCGAGTCACATAGCCCTTTGGTTTGCCAAATTCTCCAAGGCCCAGCTCGTCAATATCCAATTGATGCAAATCGACCAACAGATCAAAAAATGTATGACAAAGCTTGGAGGTTTCCGCTTTGCCCCAATTTAACTCCGGCGGGAATGCGGTTTTAATCAATAACCCATCAACCCGCTCCATCACATAAAACGGAGCACCAACCACGTCTTCGTCCTCGCTATAGAGCAAACATTTCGGCACCGGGAAATGCCCCGCTAACGCCTGCATAATGCGAAATTCGCGCCCCATATCATGGCCGCTTTTGGGCTTGGTACCGGTTGGCGGGCGGCGCAACACCAAGGCACGATCCGCAAACTCCAGTAAATAAGTAAGGTTTGATGCACCAGAGGGAAACTGCCGGATCACCGGCACACCAGAAACTCCGGCAATTTTGTCAGTTAAAAATTTACTGATTTTTACGGCATCCAAGGCTTCGCCGGCGCGAACTTCGATGGTGGTGTTTTCACCGCTCAAAGCAGATGCCCTCCGTCGATTACAATTTCGGCACCGGTGGTATAACTAGCGCTATCGGAAGCCAAATATAACACGGCACCCGCCATCTCATCGGGATGGGCCATGCGGTTCATCGGCACATGCTCTCGCAGCAAACCGTCCAAAGCTGCTTTGTCTTGTTTGAATACGGCGGTCATTTTGGTGTCAGTAAAGCCGGGTAGTATCGCATTGCTGCGGATGTTTTCGTGAGCATATTCTTTGGCAAATGACTTGGTCATCGAGATCAAAGCCGCCTTGGTTATCGAATACACCCCTTGGTGTTGGCCGGGTACAATGGCGTTCACGGACGCAATATTGATAATGGAGCCACTGCCCGCCGCGCGCATTAACGGCACAACACCGGCCGCCAAGTAAAACGGGCCTTTTAGGTTCACATCAATCGTTTTATCAAACGCCCATTCTGGGGTATCAGCAACCGGGCCATAATAAGGGTTGGTGGCGCCGTTGTTTACCAAAATATGCAATTTTTTGTGCTTGGCGGTAATGGTAGCAATCGCTTCGTTGATGGAGGCCAACTCACCCGCATGGCAGACAAAGCTTTCTGCACTACCCCCGGCACTGGTGATTTTTTTCGCAACCGCTTGGCAGCCTTCTAGTTTGCGTGACGTACAGATCACATGCGCGCCAGCCGCGCCCAAGCGCACCGCAATCGCCTCGCCAATGCCGCGCGACGCGCCGTTAATCAAGGCTATTTTTCCGGTTAAATCGAAATCGTGTTGCGACACATCTCCCCCTTCGCTTTTGTTGGTTTTGGCCAGCACCATAGCCCGATTGAAACGAGGGGCAAGTACCGTCTAAATACCATCTGTCATTTATCTGGTTTGGCTACGCTCAATGCCAACAACAAACCCAAACCCAGCGCTTTGACGGCTAGTGAATAGACCCAAACTGCACGTTTCATCCTATCGTCTGCGCCTAAATCAAATAAACTGGGCACTCCTATTGCGAATTAGGGTCTTTTTCTACTGATTTAGGGCATATTTTGGTTGCGTTTGTAAGGTATTCCGGCACATTCGATTTTCAATTCAATAGGAGAGACCGGCGTGCAAAATTTGGCAAAAACAACGGTATTGATCACGGGAGCCTCGCGTGGCCTAGGCGTGAGCATTGCACGAACCTGCGCCGAGCAAGGCGCGAAATTGGTTCTGCATTATGGCCGAAATCATGCGGGTATGGAAAAATTACGCGCTGAACTGGGCGCTAGCGTTCTTGGCGTATTGTCTTCTGATTTAAGCCAACCGAACGTCGGTACTGAAATTTGGCAACAAGCCCAAAAGATCGCGCCAGACTTAAACGCCTTGGTCAATAATGCTGGCTCGGCGGATCCTGTTGATTTTGCGACAAGTGACGAAGACTGGCAAGCAGGTTGGGCCAAGACTTTGGCCATCAATTTACAAGCCCCCGCCGATTTGTGTCGCGCCGCGATTGCTAGTTTTACCAAGGCCAATGGCGGCCCGATCGTCAATATTGCCAGCCGGGCCGGACAACGAGGCGATCAAATGGACCTTGGCGCCTATGCCGCCTCCAAAGGGGCACTATTGGCACTGACCCGCACCATTGCCAAAGGTGCCGCCGCCCAAGGGGTGATGGCCTATGCCATTGCGCCGGGTTGGATTGACACCGAAATGGCCCCGACCGACAAACAAATTCGCGGCAAAGCCGTGGCCGAAATCCCGTATGGTGACTTTGCCGACCCTGCCGAAATTGCGGCACTTACCGCATTTTTACTGTCTGGGGCTTGCCCTTCGGCCACCGGGGCGACGTTTGATGTAAACGGTGCGTCTTATTTGCGTTAAACAACTGCCGGTGTTTCGCGGTCTGGCATGGCGTGACGACGGCCTCGAAACAATTCGGGACGGCTGAGCGCATCGGCTTTATTGAAGAAATCGCGCATGACGGGGACAATTTCATGAGCTTTCGAAACCATGAACAAATGGCCACCGCCTTTGACTACGTAAATTTCTGGGTATTTTAGAGCCATTTTTAGCAATTTCGCATTGGCCAACGGGATGATATTGTCGCGATCCCCGGCCAAAATCAAAGTTGGTATTTTCAAAAACGGCAAAAATGGCAGGCTCGACCAACCCGAAAATGCCAGCATTTGATATAAATAACCACGCGGATGCGGCGGCATGAGGTTCAAAATATGCTTGTCAGCTTTGCCGGTTTCATCGCCATACAAAGCATTAAAATTACGGCGCATATACTCAGGGTCAATATAGCGTCTAGGGTTGCCCATTTTGGAGAGCGCTTTCCACTTTCCGGGCACCATAATGACCCCAGGAGATGTAGCCGCCAGCACCAACTGGCCAACCCGTTTTTGGTATTGGAAGGCAAATTGTTGCGCCAAAGCCCCGCCCCAGCTTACCCCCATTACATCCACTTTGTCATAACCAAAATGGTCCATGACTTTGGCCGCCAACCGCGCCATTTGCCAAGGTCGGTACGGCAGTAAAGTTGGTTTTGAACGCCCAACCCCCGGCATGTCAAACGTGACAATATCGCGGCGCATAAACGCTTCTCCCAAGGGGGCAACCAATTCAAGATTGGCCCCGATGCCATTAAAAAACAACAAGGGACGGACATTGTCCTCGCCGGTACCTAACCAACGTGCTGTACGGATTTTGTGCTTGCCGATCACCGGATAGCGGATTTCGGGATAACGTTTTTCGCCTAATGACATATTGTGCAGGTTCTTCCTGTTTTATTTTACTCGAATACATAAGAACCGGGTGCAGCCAGCAAAGGTGGATATGCTTTGTGCCCCAGTTTTGTTGGTGCTTTTTTCTCGTCGCCGGAGCGTTGGGTTAGCCAAGTCGACCACT
The DNA here is from genome assembly GCA_016763185.1 of Robiginitomaculum sp. Lineage (GTDB taxonomy): Bacteria > Pseudomonadota > Alphaproteobacteria > Caulobacterales > Maricaulaceae > Robiginitomaculum_B. The sequence goes on from JAESUG010000091.1 coordinate 3,746, forward strand.
CTGGCCACCAGCTACCTTCGTGTTCTTCGGCGCTGGTCATCCATTCATCCGCACTTTCGGGCAGTTTGTCGGCCATATAGTATTTTGATTTTGGATTGCCCGGCGGATTGATCAAGGACTGGATATGACCGGAATTGGCCAATACAAACTTGATGTTACGGCTGCCGATTAATTTGGTGGTACGGTAACAAGCTTTCCACGGGGTAATATGATCCGTCACGCCAGCAACAATGAACAAGTCTTGGGTGACCTGGCCCATATCCAACTCGTGCCCCGCAAAAAAGGTGGGACCGGGTGTGGCGAAGGGCTTTACTTCATAAATATCAAGATAATCAGAGTGCAATCCAGCTGGCAAATTGGTGGTATCATTATTCCAGTACAACACATCAAATGCCGGTGGGTCTTCGCCCAACAGATAATTGTTAACCACATAATTCCAAACCAGGTCATTCGGGCGCAACCAGGCAAAAACTTTGGCCAACTCGTCGCCTTCTAAGATACCTTTTCGTTTTGAAATTTGGCGAGCAATTTCAATCCCGCGCGGGGAAACCAATACGCCAACTTCGGAATCGGTTGTTCGGCCATCAAGAACGCAAACTTGCATGGTAAACGCATTGACCCGTTTGTCTTTTTTCGCTGCCATCGCGCTTACAAAGCACGAAGCCGTAATCCCACCCGAACAGGCAGCCGTGATATTTAAGCGTTTTTGGCCGGTGATTTTCATCACCACATCACTGGCTTCTTCGAGCGCATCGACATATTTTGCCAGATCCCAACTCGCGTGTTGCTTGGTCGGATTACGCCAAGAAACCAGAAATAACTGAATGCCTTGCGATACCAAAAAGCGGACCACGCTTTTGTCCGGGGTAAGGTCGGCCACGTAAAACTTATTAATTTGCGGCGGGATTTGCAATAACGGGATTTTGTGAACATTTGGGGTGGTTGGCTTATACTGAATCAGTTCCAACAGCTCGCTTCGAAACACCACAGAGCCTTCGGATGTCGCGAGGTTTTTACCAACCTCAAACGGACGTTTGTCCACTTGCAATGGCATGCCGCCATTGGTGGTGATGTCTGAATAGACATTTTTTAAGCCGCGCCACAGCGATGCGCCACCGGTGGCATAGGCTTGTTTTACCGCCGCTGGATTGCCCAACAGCGTATTGGTGGGTGACAAGGCATCGGTGATCATCCCCAATACAAATCTTGAACGGGCGCGCTCTAGCTCGCCCATGCGCAACTCACCGGCCCATTCGTCAACCTGTTTGCCCCATGCCATCCAGTATTGTAAACCGGCCCGATAAAATGGATTGCTTTTCCAAACTGGGTCATGAAAGCGTTTGTCTTTGGGGTGCGGGGCCAGTTCGGATTGGCCTTTGACGATTTTTAGGGTTTCCTTGCCCAATTTCCCCACATGACGCGCCGTAATACGCGGGCTGGTTAATGTCGAGCGCAATAACCCGCCGACGGCCTGTAATAACTCGCTGCGCGAGACACCGACCATTGGGTTTAATGCCGACGGACTATCCATCGCATCGCGGCCAAGGTTCTTAGTAGACTTATTCGCCATTACACTTCCCCTACGTCTTGTTCTTGGCCGTTATTTTGGCTGTCAGACGCCACACCTAAGATCAATCGCGTAAACATTACCCAACCTAATCCGCTTTGTCATCTTCGCAATTCACCGATAGTTGATTTTATATAGCGCAACAACAACGAAGAGTAGCGTACCTCGAACACCGCATTATCCTTTAATGAAAATTTGAATTCTGTTTTCACCACGCACGAGATAACAAAAACTGGATTCCGATTGTCATCGGAATGACGGGCGCGATAGTATAGCAAATAGTGATCACTAATCCCCGGAGCTTCGCGATAGCCCAACGAAAATCAATAAATAACCCCCACGCCTCCGGCGCGTCGCGCTCAAGTAGCCAAAGGCGGTGGCCCCAGAAACACGAACATCGCAGAAAATCCCCGCGCCTCCGGCGCGTCGCGCTCAAGTAGCGAGGCTTGCCGTCGCGATAGCGCCAGAAAAAATGGTGACCCCGGCACGACTCGAACGTGCGACCGTCGGATTAGAAATCCGATGCTCTATCCAGCTGAGCTACGGGGCCGTATGGGTGTAGATTAGTGCGTCCAAGGTTGTTTGCGGTCGGTGGCGAAATTTTCTGAATAGCTTTTTGACCGGCGCGGCTTTGTGGTTTTTTCAATCAGCTTGTATTCGATCCCATAACGTTCGGCATAGCGGGTGGCGTGCTCGGCGCTTTGGAATTTCATTTTGACTTGCGAGCCCATATCACTAGAGCCAGTCCAGCCGGTTAGGGGATCAATATTGCGGGCCGTGGTTGGATCAAACTCCAAAACCCAATCCTGAGCGTGCGCCGTTCCCGATTGCATGGCATTTCGGTCAGGTTGGTAGATCAAAGCAGACATGCGGGATCACCTCGTTTTGGCGCTCGTGTCTTGGATTTCGGAAACCGAAAAACACGGGCTGAATAATGGTCGGGGAGACAGGATTTGAACCTGCGACCCTCTGGTCCCAAACCAGATGCGCTACCAAGCTGCGCCACTCCCCGAGACAGGATGGTTCTTGTAGGCAATTTTAGTGGCTTTACAAGCCCAAATTTCAGCCAGAGCCCAAACAATTTGATTTATTGCGACGTAAGCACTTCGGGCTTTGGTACTGGTTTGTCGGTTTTTTCATTGTCAAACATCAAATGCCGAACCAGATCGCCACGCTTTAGTTCCCATTTACGGGCCAAGCCAGCATTGATCTCTAATACCGCCATCACCGGCACGTTGGACGATATTCGGCGCAACGAGTGCGGTTTGGCATTGCGGGCAATGCTAACCACCCGCCCGTGTTCATCTAGGAAAATCATGTCGAGTGGGATCAATGTGTTTTTCATCCACATATTAACCGTGACTTTGGTTTCAAAATCAAACAACATGCCGGCTGTATCAGCCATTTGCTCGCGGAACATCAACCCTTGCCTACGGGTGATGGGATCGTCAGCAAACTCAACCGACAAGGATATTACCGTATCCCCTTGGACAATTTGCAAGGGTTGCGGTGGGCCAAAGTCAACCATATCCTCGGCATGAGCCAATGCTGTTCCGAACCAGAGTAACCCCAAAGCAAGTAGAAAATTTTTCATGGCTTTTTGTACATTCTTCAGATGGTCGTCGCAAGACACAGTTTTTTGAACATGGATTACGACGCGGCCCCCGGCAGGGTGTAGCCAATTTCTGCACCGTAGCCTAAGGGGAATCCAAAGAATACCCATAGCACCATTAAGGTCGTGCCGGTGATCATGATCCATATTGAATACGGGATCATCATCGCGGTTAGACTACCGATACCGAAGTCCGGTTTCCAGCGCCGACAGAAAATTAAGATCAGCGGGAAATAGACCATCAGCGGCGTAATGATATTGGTCCCACTATCGCCGACGCGATAGGCGGCCGTTGCGCCTTCGGGACTAACCCCCAATAGCATCAGCATCGGCACCATTACCGGGGCCAGCAATGCCCATTTGGCACTGGCCGAGCCGACAAACAAATTGATTAAACCAGAGAACAACACAATTAGCCCCAGCAAAATAGGCAATGGCAGACCAGAGCGTTCAATCGCCCCGGCACCATGTACCGCCGAGATTAATCCCAGATTTGACCAGGTGAACAACGCCACAAAATGGGCCGCCGCAAAGGCCAATACCATATAATACCCAAGGTCTTTCATCGAGTCGGTCATCATCCGGACAATGTCCTGCTTTTCCTGAATGGTGCCCGCCGCCTTGCCATAGGCCCAACCTGCGGCGAGGAACAAGATAAAGAACGCAGCAACCAATGACTGAAAGAACGGTGTCAATTGTATTGCAAACGCCTCATCAGCACCTGCGCCTTCATCAGCAATCAATGGCGTGCCCGGGCCAAAAGTCATGAATACCCAAGCAGCGATCACAACAAGGCAGGCAATACCAGCGCGGCCAAGGCCTTTTTTCTGCGCGGCGGTTAAGGGTTCATTTTTGTCAGCAACCGAATTTACCGCATCGCCTTTTGGCTTATATTTTCCAAGCTTGGGTTCAATCAACACATCTGTGACAAACCAAATCAACGGCACAAAGATGAAGGTCATAGCAACGATAAAATACCAATTTCCGGCAATATTGGTTTGGTATGACGGATCTAAAACCTCAGCAGCTTGTTGGGTAATACCAAACAATAACGCATCAAGTTGCCCCGGTGCTAAGTTCGCGGAAAATCCACCAGAAACCCCGGCAAATGCCGCCGCGATCCCGGCAAGAGGGTGTCGTCCGGCAGAGGCAAACAAAACACCCACCAACGGGATCAGCACCACATAGGCCGCATCAGCTGCATGATTGCCGATCATCGCAATCAGGGCGACAACCGGGGTCAGAAGAAATGTCGGAGCACTGCTAACCGCCGCCCGCATCGCACTAGAAAAAAGCCCCGAGCGTTCCGCCACACCCGCACCCAACATCACCACCAATACATAGCCAAGTGGGTGGAAATGGGTGAATGTTTGCGGCATTTCGACCCATAATTTCTGGATGTTTTGGGCCGAGAGCAAGCTCATGGCAGAAATGATACCGTCATCCTTAATGCCAAACCGATCAAGGCTGGATTGCCCCATTCCGGCCAATACCGCATCGTTTAAGGTCGCAGAAAGACCGAACAAAGAGGCCAACACCGAGATTATCATTAAGCCGAAGATCAGATAGAAAAACAAAAAGACTGGATCGGGTAGTTTATTCCCGGCGCGCTCAATGGCTCCTAAAATACCGGTTTGGCCCTCCACGCTTGGTTGTTTGTTCGTACTGTTCTTCGCCATATTGATATACCCCTGTTTACGTTTGGCAAAAGCCTAACCAAATTTAGCAAGGATGGCAAAGAAGAAACAGCCCTATGGCTCGATTATCGACCGTATGGATCAGTTACTCTGCTTCGGGCAGTCTAATTTTGGTGACATTATAGCCTTTGGGGCCTTTGGCGGTTTGCACCAATACGGTTTGGTCTACGTCAATGGAAACCAATCCCGCTTGGTTTAGAACTTCGGCATGAATAAACATGTCTTTTTCGCCGTCATCAATGTTCACAAACCCAAAGCCTTTGATCCGGTTGAACCATTTTACTTTGGCAATTTGATAATCAGAGGCATCTTCGCCCTCATCAAACGGTGCTGGTTTCGGTGCCTCATGCAGGAAATCTAGAATTTCCAACGCATGTAACCCTTTGTCACCGCGCACAACCGTACAGGTCACACGATCACCTTCAATCGGCGATTCTGAACTAAATTCACGCAAAGTCGAAATGTGCAACATCACGTCTTCACCGTCAGTTTCGGGCGAAATAAACCCGTAGCCTTTTCCGGCATCAAACCACTTAATCCGTCCCGCTATTTCCACTTTATCATCACTATTCATTCTCACATCTCCCCCAAGACACGAACTATGTAGCACATATTCCCGCGCCAACCCAGTATTTTTTTGCATATTGACAAAAAACTCAAGCAGCGCTTTCGGCATTGAGAAAACTGAAACCCAAACCCACTCGCCGTTCCCCCCGTGAAAACCGAGTTCCAGTTCTTTTGAACCTACACATTATAAAAAAGAACTGGATACCGGCGTCCGCCGGTATGACGGAAATGGTGAAGTAACGAACAACGATGAAAACAAAGATCCTAAACTGCAACAACATCGCGGCCCTGCCGCCAAAGCCCGACCGGGCGCCGGGCGGTCAGCCCGCCCTATCGGAGGTGCTCTCTTCGCGCCGTGAGACAAAAATAATCACGCGGAAAAACCAACCCATGCCCAAACACGAACCCAAAACCAAACCAATACCACAATTGCCGCGAAAGCCCGACCGGGCGTCGGGCGGTCAGCACGCCCCATCGGAGGCGCACTCTTCGCGCCGTGAGACAAAAAATGGTAGGCCCTAGGGGAATCGAACCCCTCTTTCCAGGTTGAAAACCTGGCGTCCTAACCGATAGACGAAGGGCCCACATTAGTCTCGGCGCGAACTATTATCTAGGGATTTGCTCAAACGCAAGTCAGAAGCGCACTGGTATGCATTTATTTTTGCAAAAATCTACTAAAATTATTACGCCAAAGCCACGTCTTCGATCTGAAAACTGACTTTTTCACGGCCTTTCCACCGATCAACACGCAATTTACCGGCAATATGACAGGCCCGCCCAGAGCGCTCCAGCAAGATATCGCGCAAGCCTCGATCACCAGCACGAAAGCATATAGCGGCAAGGCTGGCATCGCCAACATCGGTTTCTAATTGACAACGAATATGGCCGCCTTTTAATTCGTCGGCATAGCCAATATGGACATTGGTAAAGGCCAAAACCGGTTCGGGATTGCCCATGCCAAACGGTTCGGCGCGGGCCAACTGCTTGGCCAGCTCCAATCCGGCACCATGTAAGCCAGCAACCGCATCAATGCGAAGACGCTTCACCTGCCCGGCGGCTAGGGACGCTGCGCCAATCGTCTCAATTAGAAACGCCCGAAACGCATCCACTTGCCCGGCAGCCAAGGTTAGACCACCAGCCATGGCGTGACCGCCGCCTTTTTGTAAAATTCCCGCCGCTACCGCTTGGGCAAAGGCATCGCCCAAATTCACACCGCTTACCGAGCGACCTGAACCGGCGCCAAGTCCGTCTTCGCCCAAGGCGATGACCACCGTCGGGCGATTGTATTTGTCTTTTAACCGGCCCGCGACAATCCCGATGACACCGGGGTGCCAACCATGGCCCGCCACCACCAAAACTGGGTCCGTGGACCCTTGGGCTTCGGCCATTTGCTCGGCTTGTTGTTGCACGGATTTTTCGATATCTTTGCGTTGGATGTTCAAGCGGTCTAACTCGCTGGCAATTTGCGCGCACTCCGATGGGTCATCACTGGCCAACAATCTGGCACCTAGGTCTGATTTACCAATGCGCCCGCCGGCATTGATCCGTGGCCCAAACACGAAACCCGCATGATAGGTTGAAAATGGTGGTTCGGTTTCGGCAATATCGGCAAGGGCTTTAAGGCCGGGGTTTTGTAAATGGGTCATGGTTTTTAAGCCTTGCGCCACCACTACGCGGTTAAATGCGCTTAAACTAGCGACATCGCAAACCGTGCCAAGTGCCGCCAGCTCCGCCAGTTCCAGCAAATTTGGCTCTGTGATATTGGCAAACAAGCCGAGCTCTCGTGCTTTGCGGTTTAAGGCGGCCAACAGGATAAATACCAAACCTGCCGCCGCTAAATATCCACAGCCAGAGGTGTCATCATGGCGATTGGGATTGACCAAAGCATCCGCCGGCGGCATGGGCCCAGCGCCCATTAAATGATGATCCAGCACAATGACGCACAGTCCCATTTGCTTTGCCGCCGTAATCGCCTCGTGCGACACCGCACCGCAATCAACCGTAATGACGATTTTAGCTCCGGCATCGGCAATGCGTGAAAATGCCGGTATAGTCGGGCCATAGCCCTCGGTGATGCGATCCGGCACATAGATACCCGCCTCCAGCCCCAACTGTCGCAACCAGCGCCGTAATTGCGCCGAGGATGTAGCCCCATCTACGTCATAATCGGCAAACACGGTGATCGGTGTTTTGTCTTGCACCGCGGCCAAAATCAGATCGACGGCCACATCCATATCGGCAAAATCACTAGGGTTTGGAAATTGCTCGCGAAAGGTTGGGTGTAAATATGCTTGCGTCGTCTCTAGGGTAATGCCGCGCCCAACCAGACATTTAGCCAAAATTTCCGACGTTTGATGCACCCGAACAATGTCCGCAACCATTTGCGGGTCTGGCTCGCGCATTCGCCAGCTTTTGCCGCTGATGGATTGTTCCACATGGAGCAATTCGCTCATGATCGCGCCGCTAAGAACTGGCCGATATTACGGGCCGCTTGGCGAATACGCTGTTCATTCTCAACCAAGGCAATGCGGACAAAGCCTTCGCCATACTCGCCAAAACCAACGCCGGGAGCTACGGCAATATGGGCTTCGCGCATCAAAGTTTCAGCAAAGGCGAGCGACCCCATTTCGGTAAATCCCGGCGGCAAGGGTGCCCAAGCAAACATTGAGGCTTTGGGCAATGGAATTTCCCAACCGGCTCGACCAAAGGTATCGACCAACACATCGCGGCGGGTTTTGTAGGTTTGTCTGATCTCATCAACGCAGTCTTGCGGGCCATCCAAAGCGGCACAAGCGGCAACTTGGATCGGCGTGTATGCGCCATAATCAAGATACGACTTCATCCGGGTCAACGCTCCGATTAGCTTTGGCGACCCCACCGCAAACCCCATGCGCCAACCGGCCATCGCATAGGTTTTAGACAAAGTGGAAAGCTCGACACAAATATCCTTGGCCCCGTCCACTTGTAAAATACTGGGTGGGGGGTCTTCGAAATAAATTTCGCTATAGGCCAGATCGGACAACACATACATTTCATGCTTGCGGGCCAATTTCACCACTTCGCGATAGAAATTTAGATCACAGGTTTCCGCCGTTGGATTGGCCGGAAAACAAGTGATCACCGCCAATGGTTTGGGGATGGCGTTTTGAGCAATTGCATCAATGGATTGCAGATATTGCTCTGGGTTTAACGCCTTGATATGACGCACGGTGCCGCCAGCAATAATAAAGCCAAACGGATGAATGGGATAAGACGGATTGGGTGCTAAAATCACGTCACCGGGCGCGGAAATGGCTTGGGCTAAGTTGGCAAAACCTTCCTTGGAACCCAATGTGGCAATAATTTCGGTTTCCGGATCAAGTTCCACATCAAAGCGACGTTTGTAATACCGTCCATAGCTAGCGCGAAGCCCCGGTATGCCTTTGGAGGAGGAATAGCGGTTGGTCCGTGGTTTACGCGCCGTTTCGACCAATTTATCAATAATATGCTTTGGGGTTTCCATGTCAGGATTGCCAAAACCAAAATCGATAATATCAGCGCCCTCGGTCCGCAATTTCGCTTTTAACTGGTTGACGGTTTCAAACACATACGGGGGCAGCCGTTGAATTCGATAAAACTCGCTATCGGAACGCATGGCTATTGCTTGATTGTCAGGGAAGACTTTTTGGCAGCTTCGGCGGCATCGGCGGCGGCAGCTTCTTCTTCATCGAATGTATCGACATCAGCGCGGTGTAGGCTGTTGGTCAAAAAGTCTTGCGAATTAAGCCCATCCAAACCGGCTTGCGCTCGTTCTGCTGCCATCAACGCTTCGCCGGTGGCTTTTAATTCCGCTAGTTTTACATCCCAACTGGCCAAGGCTGGCACATCGGCCGGGCGTGGTGGCGTGGAAGCCGTGGTTGGATACCCAGCATCTTCCGCTTTTGGGATTTTTTCGGTAAACCATTTCGGCGCTTCTTCAACACTCGACAAAAACGAAGCGCCAGTAGCACATCCCGTCGTACATAGCGCGAATGCCAACACCAAACCTATTCGTTTCATCGCAAAAACCTTCTTTTAGACGCAGCGAACACCAATATTCACATTCATGCCCGTAACTTTACCTAAATGCAACGACGCGATTAAGCCAAAATCAAGGTTGTTTTGCGGCACACCAACAAAAAACGCGCCTTGGAAACCCAAAGCGCGTTTTGTAGTTTGAAATAGGCGTACCGTTTAGCGTTTCGAGAACTGGAAACTACGACGCGCTTTTTTACGGCCAAATTTCTTACGTTCCACCACCCGGCTATCGCGGGTTAAGAACCCACCGGCTTTTAAGGCACCGCGTAAGCTTGGCTCATAGGCCAATAAAGCTTTGGAAATGCCGTGACGAACGGCACCGGCTTGACCCGAAAGACCGCCGCCTTTGGCGGTGGCAACCACGTCATAACTATCTTTGCGGGCTACGGCTTCGAACGGTTGCTGTAGCAACATCCGCAATACCGGGCGAGCAAAATAGACCTCTTGCACGCGGCCATTAATAGTGATTTTGCCGGAGCCGGGCTTGATCCAAACCCGTGCTATCGCGTCTTTACGCTTGCCCGTGGCATAGGATCGGCCTTGGGCATCCAGTTTTGGCTCTGGTAAAGGTGCTGCGACTTCGTCGGCAGATGTCGGGGCATCTGGGGTAGACGCGGCATTGGCGTTCATGCTGTCTTTTAGGTCTTCAAGAGATTTAATTTCATCAGCCATCTTAGTCTCTCCGCACATTTTTGTTGTTCATGGAAGCAAAATCAACAGGTTCCGGCTTTTGCGCTTCGTGAGGATGCTCTGAGCCGATATAGACTTTGAAATTGCTAAACTGGGCGCGGGCCAAAGGGCTTTCCTTAGGCAACATGCGCTGTACCGCTTTTTTCATCACGCGGTCAGGGAACTTGCCGGAAAGCAATTTACCTGCGGTCACCGACTTGATGCCACCGGGATAGCCTGTGTGACGATAATAGGTTTTGTCGTCTAATTTGCGACCCGTAAACACAACTTTGTCCGCATTGATCAGAATAACATTATCACCACAATCAACATGCGGTGTAAAAATGGGCAAATGCTTGCCCCGCAAGCGTGAAGCAATAAAAGAGGCCAATCTACCAACGACAACGCCTTCGCCGTCGATAATGATCCACTTTTTTACCACTTCCGCTGGTTTCGCGGAAAACGTCTTCATGTCAACATCCTTAAAATGAACAAATGGAGCTTGGTCATCCAAACGCCAGTAAGGGCGCTCTATAGAATTGTCATGGACTGTGGTCAATCTAAATTTCGCAAAAAATCAATAAAAAACATCAGTTTATGATAACGGTATTATAATACCACATATATCATTACCCAGCAATTCAATGAATAAAAAGGTCAAGCTTAAAACCATGCCAAGCAAAGATACAACTGCATGCCGACGGCCTATCCTCATCAAACCTTCTTGCAATTGACAAGGATTTGACGCATTTTTGTTGTGAAACTGACCACCCATCTATTTACATTCTCGTAAGTGATGAGAACTAGGTTAAGAAAAAATGAATTGAGAATCAGGTAATAAAATGGACGTATCGAGACGAAAATTACTAAAATCAGGCCTGGCGGTTAGTGCCGCATTTGGTGGGCTGGCTACCGTTGCTGCCTGTTCGAACAAGCGCCAATATCCATCCCTTACCATCGACAAATATGGCAAGTTGATCCCGGACCCCAATGGAATTTTGGATCTGCCCAAAGGTTTTAAGTACAAGATTTTATCTCGGCGCGGCGAAAAAATGGATGATGGTTTGTTGGTCCCCGCCGATTGCGATGGCATGGCTGCGTTCCCCGGCAAAGATGGTACCACCGTATTGTTACGTAACCACGAGGTTAGCATCAGAGATTTATCACGCGAAGGCCCGAAAATTGGCCAATCAATCTCCCCATTTGGTAAAAATGACGAGCTGGTGGATAAAATTGATAAAACCCGCATTTTTGACTATTCCAATGAGGGCCGCCCCATGGCCGGTGGCGTTACCGGCTTGGTGGTCGACCCCGGCCCCTTACATGTCAAACATCAATGGCTGGCTTTGGTCGGTACGTTTGACAATTGCAGCGGCGGTCCAACCCCGTGGAACACCTGGATCAGTTGCGAAGAAACCAAAATCCGCGCCGGGGAAGAAAGCAAGAAAGATCATGGCTGGGCATCTGAAGTTCTGCCTGATCCAGAGCTAGGTTTACAAGAACCCATACCGTTAAAAGCTCTGGGCCGGTTTATGCACGAAGCAGCGGCAGTAGATCCA
>JAESUG010000092.1 GCA_016763185.1 Robiginitomaculum sp.
GCGCGCTATGCTTAACCGCGCAAAAACCATCAAGCAACTGGCAACACAAGTCCGTGATGAACAACTGATCAGCACCACCAGCTCATTGGTTGGGTATGTTGAGGCCGTAGGAGCCAACGGCAATATGGATGTTCAGGTGATTAAAATACACCTTGATGCCGTGATGTCTTTGGTTCATCTGCAAGACAATGATGACGCTCAACGCAACGCAATCGTCCAACATGTACAAAATTTAGTACAGAAAAAATTTGGCGAAAACCTATAATTCGCGCCGAATTGCGGATATTTCCGTAAATGGCCCTTATGGGCATTTTGCGACGAACTGAACACGATGAGTTAACCAAGCCTTCATCACTCCTGCATCATATTGTTAAGCCAAAATCAATCACTGGTTACTTATAGATTTGTTTTAGGGGGTCTCAGGCTTTACATGGTGAGTTTAAGCGCAACCTTATCCAAACTTCAGATCATGATTGTCGATGACCATGATTTCCTATGTGGAATGTTGGTCGACATGATGCGCGGCTTTGGTGCATATAATACTCATACTGCCAAAAACGGCGAAGACGCTGTTCGTATGATGGGTCAGGTGAACCCGGATGTTATTTTTACTGATCTGAATATGGAGCCGATGAACGGGTTTGAGCTAACCAAATGGATCCGCCGATCACCCCAAAGCCGCAACTCAGAAATTCCGATTATCTTGTTAACCGGCAGCTCCGATATGGACACCATTATTAGCGCTCGTGATTGCGGAATTTCGGAGATTATTATTAAACCGATTGTACCTCAACAAGTATTATCCCGTCTCAACGCTGTGTTAACGGAACCGCGCACGTTTATTCGAGGGCTTACCTATATTGGTCCCGACCGTCGTCGTCGTGATGATCCCAAGTACAAGGGTGAAATGCGCCGGCTTGATGATCCAACAGGGGACGTAAAACCAGCAGATATCCCGACATTAGCTGAAAAAACAGCAAGAGAAGGCATTCGAACATTGGTGATGTCTTTGGTTCAGGCCGTTGCCCAACTTGATCCCTTAAGCAAAGAAAGCCTCTCTCATCTATCGAAGCGTATTGCTCACTTAAAAGAACTTGGCGGTGTCTCAAATAACCCGCCAGTGGTCGAAGCCATACTTTCACTGGAAGGATATGTGACAAGCGCTGGGGCTAATGACAAACTGGCACAACCCCTATTACGCGAACATCTAAAATGTATCGCTGTCTTAAGCAGCCCTAGTTCAATCGATCTTAAAAAATCAGACCTAATGCTCAATTCTTTGCGCCAAAATGTTTTTAACAATTCGGTGGCAACCGAACCTCTGTGATTTTTTTCATAAAAAAGTCACCAACGGCCTTAACCTTAACAGTGTTTTCACCTGCTTGCGGTACATAGGTTCCAGTTATGGGCAAATTCGCCTTTTGAGAAACCAAAAAAAACCCGAAAAAACGGGTTAAACTAAATGGAGTGTAGATAATGGCTGTCGATTTAAACATGCCAGTTTTGGTGGTTGATGACTATAAAACCATGTGCCGTATCATGCGTAACCTATTAAAACAACTTGGGTTTAATAATGTGGACGAGGCGGCGGATGGCACCGAAGCCTTGCAAAAAATGCAGGCTGGTAAAAACTATGGTTTGGTGATTTCCGACTGGAACATGGAACCCATGACCGGCTATGAGTTATTAAAGCTCGTGCGGACTGATGAAAAACTCAAAGGCACGCCCTTTATTATGATTACGGCAGAATCTAAAACCGAAAACGTGATCGCTGCAAAGCGGGCCGGTGTGAATAATTACATCGTAAAGCCGTTTAACGCACCTACATTAAAGGCAAAAATGGCCTCTGTACTGGGTGACTTTTAGAGTTTTAGACGTTTTCCTAGGGGAATATTATGCCTGCTTTTGACGTAGCTAACAAAATCCGCGATGCACTGGACGACATCAAAGCGGCTGATCTTGATGATCCACGGTTGATGGAAGTTTTAAGTTTAGCCGAGAATTTAGTCGGTACAATGAAATTGTTTTTTGGTTCGATGGACCATTCAATTATCGATGAGTTTCAACACATCGCCCAATATATTAACCGCACGCGCGAGGAAATTTCTGCACTGCGGCCCAACGACATCCATAATTCACGCATTCCAACTGCCGGTGCTGAATTAGAAGCGGTGGTTGGCGATACCGAACGGGCAACCGAAACCATCATGACCTTGGCCGAAGACATTCTTAGTGCCGATAACACCGATGCCGATGCCTACAAAGCGCAAGTAGATGCGGCCATGATGAATATGATTGAAGCTTGTTCATTTCAAGACATCACCGGACAGCGGGTTTCCAAAGTGGTCGCAACCTTGTCCCATATTGAGGAGCGAGTATCCCGTTTTTCTGAAGTCATGGGTGTTTTAGATGCCAAGGAAGAACAATCCGACAAGGAAAAATGGCAAGAGAGTAATTTGCTGAATGGCCCACAGCTGGATGGCCCCGCCACCGGTCAAGATGCCATTGACGCCTTGTTCGATGGCGATGGCGACGAAGCCAGTTTAGGCCAAGACGACATTGATAATATGTTTGACTAAAGCCCGGTCTCGATTGTTGGTATCATAAGATAATCGAGACCGCTTTATTCACCAAACCCAGCATCAACTAAGGCAACCAAAGCCCGTAATGCGTTAGCTGCGTCCTCGCCATCAGCATGGATGGTTAGCTGCTTTCCCTTGCTACATCCCAGCATTAAAAGCTCCATGATCGAGCTGGCATCAACCCGTTCGCCATTGCCACAAACATGAATGTCAGAGGAAAATCCAGCGGCAATAGCCACAAACTTGGCGGCAGCCCTAGCATGCAGGCCCCGGTCATTGACGATTATGGTTGTCGCACTATGGGTCGTTTGGCTCATGGCCGGTTGCCCAACACCAAGGAGCCAATCGCCATATATTTTCGGCCCGCCGCCACCGCAACCTCACAAGCTTCATCTAGCTCAAGGTGTTCACGAGCCTCGGCCAATTTGATCAACATCGGCAAGTTTACGCCAGCCAACACCTCCACTTGGTTTTTTGCCAATAATTTTAAGGCTAAATTTGAAGGGGTTCCACCGAACATATCCGTCAACAAAATCACGCCGTCGGGACCACCAACGCGCTCAACAGCTTGGCGAATATCCTTGGTGCGCGCGTCTAAATCGTCATCGGCTTCAATACAAATTGCCATAAATTGTTGTTGCGGGCCGACCACATGCTCAACCGCTTTGACAAACTCTTCAGCCAACTGGCCGTGGGTAACAACAACAAGACCGATCATAGGTGTGCCTCAAATTTCAGCAGTTGGAATGTAAGCTTAAAAAAAATGCCTTGCTTAGAGCCTTGTCGCATATTCAAGCCGAAAACCAAACCCATTATTGTCCCAAACCAAGCGGTAATAAAACAATAAATCGCGCACCTTGGACCTTACCCTCTTCATTTTTGATATTTTCGGCACGGATACTGCCTTTGTGGGCTGCGATAATTTGCCGGACAATCGCTAAGCCTAACCCTGAATGAGTACCAAAGCGTTGCCCCTTTGGGCGATCTGTATAAAAGCGCTGAAAAATAGTTTCCATATTATCGTCCGGTATCCCCGGACCTTCGTCTTCAACTTCAATTCGCGCCAGCTCGTCACCTTCGCGTGCCATACCAGAAAGCCTTACGGTAATATGACCTTTTGCTGGCGAAAACGTAATCGCATTGTCAATGAGATTGCGCAAAACCCGCGCGATCGGTTCTTCGGCTCCAAACAAAATGCTGGGCGCCGAGTTGGTGGCTTGGAAGCGCACAGTTACCGGTTTTACCGTTTTCATCGTTTCGTAAACTGAAACAATATCTTTCAAGAAAAGGGGTAAATCTATCGGTTCCGCCCGCGCCCGCGCCAGGTCACTATCAAGGCGTGAGGATGCGGAAATATCAGAAACCAATCGATCAAGACGAGACACGTCAGAATTTAGTATGTCCAGCAATTTTTTTCTGGCTTGCTCATTCTTGGCCAATGGCAAGGTTTCAACTGCGCTCCGGATCGAAGTCAGCGGGTTTTTAATTTCATGCGAAACATCTGCAGCAAAACTTTCAATGGCATCCAAGCGATCATAAAGCGCATTGGTCATGCTTTCCAGGGATTCAGATAAATCTCCAATTTCATCGCGACGCGAGGACAGATCAGGAATACTAAATCTACGAACCCCACCACGCCGAATACGATCCGCCGCCAAGGCCAAAGAGCGAATCGGCCGAGCGATTAAGAAAGTCAGCGTCAAAGACGAAACCAAAGTCACCAATATAGCCACAACAACAAACGGAATAAGTGCCTCGCGTTCGGCGGCAACAATCTCGTCGACATCATTCGATTCGATGGTCACCACCCCCAACACCGCCACCACATGTTGCACCGGTACCGAGACGCTAACCACCCGTTCCCCGTTTTCATCGATCCGCTCTCCTGCCACCGTCTCGCCCAATAACGCCGTGTTCACTTCTTCGGCCCGCGTTCGGTTCGGCAAGTGTCGGTTTTGACCAATTGGATTGACCCGGGCCATAAATGCGCTCGTATCGGAAAGCCATTTTGAAAGCTTTGAGCGAAACCCTTGGGGAGCGTGAACCGGAGCCAGTGGACCAACCCGAACCTGGTCGCGCAATATATTGCTGTCGGTAATCATATTGCCGCGCCCGTCGAATAACTGCACGCGGGCCGCCGCATCAGACAAGAACAAGCTGTTCATCACCACCCGCGCCCGCGCTTCGTCCATTTTGGGTGTGGGCGCACCCACGGTGGCCGTTTCTTCTAGCACGCCGGCAATGAGCTCGCCTTGGGCCCGCAAATTGGCAATCCGGGCATCAATGAGCCCTTGGCGCATTTCATCAAGCACCAAAACGCCGACCACAATCACCAATAATCCGGTTAAATTCGCCAACAATATCTGCCGCGAGAGCCTAGAAAACCCCAACGCGCGCCGCCGTTTAAGTTCAGGCAATGTTGTAACGGTATCCGACGCCATAAAGAGTTTCAATCGAGTCAAAATGTGGGTCCACCGCTCGGAATTTCTTGCGTAATCGCTTAATGTGGCTGTCTATGGTCCGGTCATCCACATAGATCTGATCATCATAGGCCGCATCCATCAATTGGTCACGAGATTTCACATAGCCCGGCCGATTGGCCAAGGCTTGTAAGATCATAAACTCGGTCACCGTCAAGCGAACGGCATTGCCCTCCCACACACAGGCATGACGATTGGGGTCCAAGGTTAAGCCGCCGCGCGTGATCACTTTTTCATCATCCGGGTTTGTCGTCGAGGCTGCGCCTTGGGCGCGGCGCAACACGGCCTTGATCCTACCAGCCAGCAAGCGCTGGGAAAACGGCTTGGTAATATAGTCATCCGCTCCCAAATGCAGGCCCAAAGCTTCGTCAATTTCATCGCCTTTGGAGGTTAGAAAAATCACCGGCACTTCGGAGGTTTGCCGCCATCGGCGCAGCAATTCCATGCCGTCCATCCGGGGCATTTTCACATCAAATATCGCCAGATCAGGCGGAATATCCGTCAATGCCGCCAGCGCCGTCACCCCGTCATGGTAGACGCGAACTTGATAACCCTCGCTTTCCAAAAACATCGAAACAGAGGTTAAAATATTCTCGTCATCATCAACAAGTGCAATATTGGTCATAAAATTCCCCAAATGATTATTCGTTCCACCATACTCGCAAAGCCATGTGACGCAATGCAGGCAAGTTTATGACTTTCATAAGGCTTTAAGCCCTTTTGCTTATAGTCTCCCCAAGAAGGGTTGCACGGGGGAGCGAAATGAGCGCCAATATCCATTACGAAGTGTTCTTAAAAAAGCATCAAAAATCAGGTTGGGACCTATTTCGCGCCGTGGAAGATCGCGCCGAAGCTTTTGAGCTGGCCAAAGAATTGCGCGTCGGTGCCGAAGGAAGTTCGGTACGAATTTCCAAAGAATCCTATGACCAAACCAATGAAGTTTTTCACTCCGTCTCAATTTTTTCCGAAGGTCCAGAAAAACACAAACGAAAATTGCGCGAAGACAACCGAATGGACCCGCCCTGTTCATCCGCATCAGACCTCTATACTTTGCATGCCAGACGTACCTTGGGCCGAGCCTTAGGTCCGTGGCTAAAGCGCCGCCAAATTAGTGTGGTAGAGCTGTTGCATCGCCCGGATTTGGCCGAAGCCTTGGCCGCTGGTGGGTTCGACCGCCAACACGCTATTCAAAAAGTAGCCATTGCCCAAGCTGGCTCCCAAGAATGTTCGGTACAGCACGTGGTGCGCCGCTTGACCGAATTGGCCGACAGCGCAACCGAGCGCCTACGAAAAATGGACAAAACCCGCACTTTACCGGGGTTCCAAAAACAAGGATATGCCGCCACATATCAAGCAGCCCAACGCCATGAAGAGCCAGCGTTTGCCTTGCGCCATGCCCTAGCGCAAGCGCTGCAACCATTGAACAATTGGGAGGATAAGTTCTCGTTCCTAGCTGGCTGTGTCTCCGATGCATTGGTCGAGGGCAAAGGCTGTGATGCCAGCATTAATATGTTGGATGAATTTATTTCCGAAACTGCGGCGCTGCCACACGCCTTGGACGCATTGGTCGGCGGCGGAAATCTTGGTGAAAAACTAAACCACATCACCAATATATTGGTCGGTAAAGCGTCTGTGGAAAGTTCAGTCAGCGCCAATTTACTGGCAACCGCCATTACCTCAAAACGCCTGCCTAACACCCAAAGCGTATTGGCGGCGCGGGTATTTCGCGAGCTGTGTGGCCCCCGACGATTATTTCCCGATGATTTTGACGCCGAAGTGATATTAAACCGAACCTTGGCAGCCCGTTTGACCATGGTAGACCAAAAACTGGCACCCTTGGATCAATTGGCTGAAGCATTTGCCAGCCGTTCGGCGCGACTGCTTGAAAACGAAGCAATACAAACCATGCTCGCAACCTGTGACAAGGATGCCTCCGAGGAAATTCGCCTCTTATTGCAGTTTGAAGAAAGTATTGTTGGCAACCATAACAAAGCGAAGCTGGCTTCTTATCTACGCGCTGTGGTCGGCGCCCATAAAACCAGAACTTGGTTTGCCTATGGCCCAGACAAACCCCTGTCCAGAATTGCCAAACTCGCCGAAGCCCAGCGCCTTGTGCTAAATTCTGGGTTCAATCAAGGTGACAAAGATGAATTATATACCTTATTGGACCGCTTGTGCGCCGATGTCTTAAGCGACATCAATCTATGGGATAAGTTTGAACAACAAACTAACCCACCCATCGAGATCGCCCAATCCTTGATGAAAATATGTGACGGTGGGATTGTAACGTCCGGAATTTGCTCCGAAGATATTTGCGTGCGTGTGCTCAAATTATTGCGCTCGCATCAAATAAAAACCGCTTTGCAAAACGGCGACGAAAAGATTGTAAAAACCGCCCGCGAAATCGGCGTCATGTTGGAACGGGTCAAAGCGTCGGTAAAATAAGTATCAATTTGCAAGAGGCAAAGCCCATCCTCAATTCGCCCCGTTCCCTATGCTTGAAAAATTTTAGTGCGCCACATCCCAGTTCGGCCCCGCGCCGCTATCGACCACCAAGGGTACAGACAAGGTAAGTGCCGGGGCGCAGGCATTTTGCATGATGTCACCGGCAAGGGCGGCCAATTGATCAGCTTCAGCTTCGGCGACCTCAAATACCAGTTCGTCATGAACTTGTAACAACATGGTAGCGTTCAGGCCGGATTTGGCCAATGCGTCTGGCATTTTGAGCATGGCGCGGCGCATAATATCCGCCGCCGAGCCTTGGATCGGGGCGTTGATGGCTTGGCGTTCGGCAAAATTGCGCGACATTGGGTTTTTGTCATTGATCTGTGGGCACCAGCATTTACGGCCAAACAAAGTGCTCACAAACCCGTTTTGGCGAGCTTCAGCTTTGGTGTTTTCCATATAATCCTTAATGCCCGGAAATTTCTCGAAATAAGCTTTGATATAGTCCGCCGCTTCGCCCCGTGAAATACCCAATTGCGCCGCTAGCCCAAATGCTGAGATGCCATAAATAATACCAAAATTAATCGCCTTGGCTTGGCGACGAATATTGGCGTCCATGCCTTTGATCGGTACTCCAAAAATTTCCGATGCGGTCATAGCGTGAATGTCCAACCCATCGGCAAACGCTTGGCGCAGGGCATCGACCTCGGCGATATGAGCCAGCACCCGCAGCTCGATCTGACTATAATCGGCGCTGAGCAACAAATTGCCCGCTTTGGCAACAAAGGCGGCGCGGATTTTGCGGCCATCTTCGGTACGGATCGGGATATTCATCAAATTCGGGTCCGATGAGGACAGCCGCCCGGTGGTGGTCGATGCCAACATAAACGAGGTATGAACCCGCGAGGTTTCCGGGTCCGCCGCCAGCCCCAATGCGTCCGTATACGTGCTTTTTAGTTTTTGTAAGTGCCGCCAATTTAAGATGGTTTGTGGTAGCTCATTTCCTGCCGCCGCCAGTTCATCCAATACTTTGACGTCCGTTTTCCAAGCGCCAGTTTTGGTTTTTTTGCCGCCGGGTAACCCCATTTCATCAAATAGAATTTCACCCAATTGTTTTGGCGAGGCTAGGTTAAACCCACGCCCGGCTAAAGCCTTGGCTTCGTCTTCATATTCAGCCATTTTTTGGGCAAATTTCAATGACAACCGAGATAATTCAGCCCGATCAACTGCAATGCCCGCCAGCTCCATATCCGACAATACCCGCGCCATGCCGCGCTCCAACGTCTCATAGACACAGGTCATTTGCTCTGCCGCCAAGCGCGGTTTTAAAATCTGCCAGAGCCGCAAGGTGATATCGGCATCCTCGGCGGCATATTTGGTGGCCGGCTCCAGGTCAACTTGGGCGAAGCTGATCTGTGATTTTCCAACCCCGCAAACCTGTTTGAACGGGATCGGCACATGGCCCAAATAGTGTTCGGACGGCGCATCCATGCCATGACGACGCTTGCCACCATCCAGCGCATACGACAATAACATGGTGTCATCTATTGGGGTGACATCAATGCCATAGCGGTGAAAAACACCCATATCATATTTGAGGTTTTGCCCAACTTTTAATACGGAGGGATCGGTAAGCAGCGGTTGTAACGCCGCCAATGCCGCCTCCATATCCATTTGCGCTGGCACCACTGACATCAAATCACCGGCCCCGGTATGACCCAACGGAATATAACACGCCTCGCCCGCCGCGTGGGATAATGAAATGCCGACCAGTTTAGAGTGGGTAGCAGACAACCGGTCAGTTTCGGTATCCACCGCCACCACACCGGCTTTGGTCGCCTTGGCAGTCCAGCTTTGTAAGTCGGCCAAATTCGTCACGCATTGATAGTTCACATCACTCATCGCCGGGGTTTTGCTCTGTTGGCCCTCGGCCTCGTCCGGCAGTGCAAACGCCGCACGCACGCGGCGGGTTAAGGTTGAAAACTCCATATCGATCAGAAACGACAACAATGTCTCCGCTTCGACATCACAACAGCCCAGATCGTCCAAATCATCCGGCATGGGTGTATCTTTGCGCAATGTCACCAGCTCGCGGCTCGTGCGCGCTAGATCGGCAAATTCAATCAAATTCTCGCGGCGTTTGGTTTGCTTGATGGTGTGGGCATTGGCCAAAATCCCATCCAGATCACCAAATTCTTCCACCAAAGCCGCCGCAGTTTTGACCCCAATGCCCGGCACCCCCGGCACATTATCAGCGCTATCGCCGGCCAAAGCCTGAACATCAATTACGCGCTCTGGCCCCACTCCAAATTTATCGCGCACTTGTTCGGCACGGATAATTAAGTTTTTCATCGGGTCCATCATGCTGGTCTGTTCGGTGACCAATTGCATCAGATCTTTGTCGGACGAAATGATGGAAACGCTGGCCCCGCGCTTTTCAGCCTCAGCTGCATAGGTGGCGATGATATCATCAGCCTCAAAGCCGGTCTCCTCGATACACGGCAAACCAAACGCCCGCGTTGCCTCGCGAACCAACGAAAATTGTGGGACCAGATCTTCGGGCGCTGGCGGGCGGTGAGCTTTGTATTTTGGGTAAATATCACTGCGAAAAGTTTTGCCCTTGGCATCAAAGATCACCGCAAAATGGGTAGCATGGTCCTCGTCGCGGGTGTCCTCAGTTAATTTCCACAACATATTGCAAAACCCGGCCACCGCACCCACCGGCATGTCATCTGACTTGCGGGTCAATGGCGGCAAGGCATGGTAGGCCCGAAAAATATAAGCCGAGCCATCAACCAGTATCAAATGGCTGTCTTTGTCCATTTTTTTCGTAATGGCCATTAAAAATCCCATTGTTGCAACAAGCCGGGATTGTGCGGGGCAATCCCGATCATGGCAATGACAAAACTGGCGGCAATGCCAAAAGAATGAAGGGGTTGCCAAAAAATTCACTCGCCGTCACCCCGATGAAAACTGGGGACCCGTTTTTTACCACATGTGTTGAAAAAAAACTGGGCCCCGGCTCAAGATCGAAGACCGCGATAGGATGAACTTAAACCGTCAAATTTCTATTGTTTTTGCTTCCCTTCTCTTATCCTCTCTCTTGATGGGGGAGGTGTCGGCAAAGCCGTCGGAGGGGGTGCCTCTTAGCAAAGACGTGGCGAAGCCATCAACCGCAAACATATTGCAAAACCCACCATACCTACCTATCTTATCAAAACACAAAGCGTTAAAACATCTCATGCCCCGCAAACCACTTACCCCGCAACAAATAAAAATCGCCAAAGAGCACGGCACCGAAGCTCCGTTTAGTGGGCCGTGGTTGGATGAAAAACGAGCTGGAACATATGTTTGTGTGGCATGTGGGCATTCACTATTTGCCGGCGATCATAAATATGATTCTGGTTCGGGGTGGCCTAGTTTTTGGCAAGCTGTGGACGATGCGGCATTGGGTACCACTACGGATACCAAATTGGGCATGACCCGCCGGGAAGTGCATTGTGCCAATTGCAAGGCCCATATGGGCCATGTTTTTGCCGATGGACCGCAACCCACCGGATTGCGCTATTGCGTCAATGGTTCGGTATTGCAATTTGAGCCAAAAGACTAATCACGCAAATACGACATATCTAGATTGCCTTTGCGCCAGATCACATAGGTCAACCAAACTGGCTATGGTGACAAACCACCTGCCGCAAAAAGCTCAACACCCGCGAAAATCGAAACCTGGGTGATGCAAAGCTTGTGTGTTCTAGTTCGGTGACTGCCATTTGCTCGCCTTATATCTGGATGCCAGCTTGCATGCTCTGCGTTGATGACCCAAATTGCCGACATGGGTTTAACAAACTGCAAAGGAAGTTCCATGTCCGTGAAATGGCCGCACGCCACGCCCCCCGCTCCAGTCCAAAAACCGGTTACGCATGTACGCCATGGGCAGCAATTTAATGACCCCTATGCATGGTTGCGTGATGAAAATTGGCAACAAGTGGTGCGCGATCCAAAACAATTGTCCGATAATATTCGCGAGCATTTACGGGCTGAAAATCAATATGCCAAGGCATTATTGGACGACACCCAAGCCTTGCAAGCTGAGCTACTCGTCGAAATGAAAGGCCGAATGGTCGAAACCGAGGCCGATGTGCCGGCCCGCGATGGCCATTGGTTTTACAACACCCGATACAGCGCGGGGGCCGAGCATCCATTATTTGTGCGCTATCCGGTTGCGGCCAATGGCGAGCCGGACATGAACAATGAGCAAATATTGCTCGATGGAAATTTGCTCGCCAACAATACAGATTTTTTTCAACTAGGCACGGTGTGCCATAGCCCAGATCATCGCCAAATCGCCTGGACACAAGACACGCAAGGCTCCGAGTTTTTTCATATTTTTGTTCGCGACCTTGAAACCAACACAACCAAAGATACCGAAATTACGGCAGCAACCTCGGACCTCATATGGACGGCCGATAGTCAGTGTTTGTTGTGGGTTTGGCGTGATGAAAACAGTCGGCCCAAGCAAGTTCGCCGTCATCAAATTGGCACCAACCCGGCGCACGACCCGGTATTGTACGCCGAGGCTGATGACGGGTTCTTTTTGGGGTTGCAGCACACCTCGGATCGCAAATTTGCGTTGATATGCAGTAATGACCATGAAACATCCGAAATTTGGACCATCGCTTTGGCCGAGGCGGCTCCGCAGCCGGTTTGTCTCTGGCCCCGCAAGACCGGCACCCAGGTTGATGCCGATCATCTTGATGGCTCTTTTACTTTGCTCACCAATGCTGAGGGTGCGAAAGATTTTCAAATCATCCGGGTTAGTGCCGACGATCCAAGCTTGGAGATGGGTGAAGTTTTAACCGCGCACCGGCCCGGCGTGTTACTCTTGCAACAGCAACAATTTGCCAGCTTTCATGTGCGATTGGAACGCGAAAATGCACTGCCTCGGGTGGTTATTCGCCGTGAAGATGACGGTGTGGAGCATGAGATTAGCTTTGAGGAGCCGGCCTTTGCCTTGGGGTTTGCCAATGGGTATCAGTTCGATACGCCGATTTTGCGCTTTGCGACCTCGACCCCGGCCCAGCCAAGACGGGTGTTTGCTTATCATATGGAAGCCAAGCAACGCACATTGTTACAAGAGCAACAAATACCCTCCGGTCATAAGACAGAAGCCTATCAGGTAACACGGATATATGCCCCGGCCAAAGACGGACAAACCATCCCGATCACTTTGCTGAACCGTTCTGACATGAAAATGCATGGATCAAACCCAGTTTTGCTATACGGATATGGCGCCTATGGCATCAGCATAAGCGCTGGGTTTTCGGCCAATCGGCTATCATTGGTGGACCGAGGCGTGGTTTTTGCCATTGCCCATGTGCGCGGCGGCAAAGAAAAAGGTTTTGGCTGGTACGAAGCCGGGCGCAGAGAACACAAAACCAATACATTTGACGATTTTATTGCTTGCGCCGAGCATTTAATCGAAGTTGGTGTAACGAAACCAGCAAATATCGTCGCCATGGGCGGTTCAGCGGGCGGTATGTTGGTCGGCGCAGTCGCCAATTTACGCCCCGATTTGTTTGCAGGTCTTGTCGCCCAAGTTCCGTTTGTCGATGTGCTAAACACCATGAGCGATGAGAGCCTGCCGCTCACCCCACCGGAATGGCCGGAATGGGGCAATCCAGTAACCAGCGCCGAAGCTTGTGAAAATATCGCTGGGTATTGCCCGCTAACCAATGTCCGCGCGCAAGCCTATCCACCGGTGTTTGCCACCGCGGGGTTAACCGACACTCGCGTCACATGGTGGGAGCCAGCCAAATGGATTGCGACGTTACGGTATACTGCGCCCAATAGCGGTCCCTTTTTGCTAAAAACTGAAATGAGTGCCGGACACGGTGGAGCCTCTGGCCGCTATGCCGGTTTAGCCGAAACCACTGAAGCGCAAGCCTTTACTCTAAAAGTATTGGGACTGGCCGGGTAAATATAATGAAAGGTATTCGGGGGTGCTTTTGCGAGCGAAATATTCAATATTTGGCGCGTGATATTTTGTATTTCTTGCGGCTCCCCTTCTTCGTCTCCTTCCGGCTTGAGCGCCCCCCTTCTCTTTCGTCTCCCTCCGGCTTGACCGGAGGGTCCATGGACCAACATTGGGAGAGGTTTGGTATTGCACACAGAACTGGGCCCTCCGGTCAAGCCGGAGGGAGACGAAAGTAAGAGGCGGCGCTCAAGCCGGAGGGAGACGATAGCGGAGTGGAAATGAGGGCGGGTTGGAACCGGTTACCGTGCCCAACACCGCCCTTTGATGAAATACGCTTAGGTTGCGCTGGCGCGGGCCGCCGATCGTTTTGCTCTGGTTTTTTCGGCGTCTGCAGCCAAAATCGTCACACACTCAGCACTAATCGCTTCCATGCCTTCAATTCTGGTATCCCCCATCCGTCGAACCCGATCTTCTTGGTTTTTACACTCGTCCAATTTTACCGCAGCCCGAAACTCTAATTTTCTACGCTCTACTTCAAAGCCACCATTGATGAACTTGATCCAACCATCAGCAGTTCGGCGCGAATGAGAATAGCTTAGGCCTTTTTTGAACTCAGCCAAGGCTGCGCGTGGTTTACCTTGTTCCACCAGTGAATTGGCAATCAGCACATGCACATTCCCCGGTTTTTTCAAGCCGCCTTTGTTTAAGGCCTGACGAAATGCTGTCTCAGCTTCACCATGGCGGGCTTCTGCAAAATAGGCTTCGCCCAATTGTTCAAACAACTGACCATTACTGGCAATACCTGCGGCTTGGGTTAAGACCGGAATCGCTTTTTCATACTCACGAGATTGGCGCCACATATCCGAAAGCAGGGTCAGGTTTTTCTGGCTTTTTGAAACACGGCCAGCGTTCATTTCTCGTTCCAAGATGACCGCACCGCGATACGGAACTTCGTAATATGAATAGTACTGGGTCAGGGACAGTATTTCTGGCTCTGAGGTCAACATCCCATTCAAATACATAATTTTATTGATCTCAAAAGCCTCTTTACTCTTGTCGGCTTGTGCTTTTAAAGAAGCAATTCCACGCCAAATCGTCTTATCATCGGGCCAGATTGAAACTTGTTGTTCGAGTAAGGTTGCCTGTTTGCTGTACATTTTTAAGTAATTGTATACGTAATTCAGCAGACCAAAGTGCTTTTTCTCTTTTGGGTTTGCCAAGCGAAAGCCAGCTTCTGCGTGGGGCAGTGCTTTACGAAATTCATCGAGCTGCGCCCAGGCGCCAGCCGTCATCATATGAATCTGTGTATTTGGTTTTCCGCCAGAACGAATCCAATTTTCAAGGGTGGTAGCACCCTTACGGTACTCTTCCTCGGATATCCAAAGCTGGCCAATATTGGGTTGTAGATTACCTATTTCGGCAGGCGTTAGCGCGCCAGTACGAATAGCAGCTTCCCAATCGGCGATCGTTCCTCGAACATCGCTCAGACCGTATTTTGCTGAACCTCGCATTTGCAATGAAACGGCGCGCTCATAGGGGGTTAGTTTCTCGCTGGCCAGCACCTTATTTAGCTCGCTCAATGCCGGTCGGTATTGCGGTGGCTCAGCTTGGATCAACTCTTGAGCAGCAAGGATACCTTCCCCAACTTTGGCGCTCAGCACCCGGCCTTCCACCGTTTGCTCGTCCTTATTTCGGCGTTGGGCATCGGCCGGAACACTCATCGCAATAACGGCAGAAGCGGCGATGAGCATTGTGCCATACTGACGGATCCGGGACTTTATCCCTAGTTTGCTGTTACCAAACATTTGCTATTCTCCTCATAAAATTCAAATTGCTTCCGCAGTTTCGTCTAGGCTATTCGTCCGCGAGCTGATAGGTGATGGTGGTTACCACACCGGTACGGGCCACGGGTTGTCCGTCAACAATCTTTGGATTATATTTCCATTTCTCAACCGAGCGCCGCGCCGATGAAGCAAACATCGAACTCGTGCACTCCGTTCGCACATTATAAGGCTTGCCTTGTGGGCTAACATCAAAAAACGCCTGACAGGTGCCTTCTTGACCACGCTCGGCGGCGCGCGGTGGATACATCGGTGGAATGCGGACCAAAGGTTGGGCATCCCGGTCTGACACGTTAAAGTTAACCGCGCCACGGTTCAGTTGCGGCGCGTCGAAATCAGGAATGGCACCGGAAATATTGGCAATGCCTTCTCTTGGTTGCGCGGCTTTTTGTTTTTCGATTTGTGGGGGTGGTGGTGGTGGTTTCACATCCTTGGTTCGATCCGCTTTTACATCACGTTCGCGGATCGATAATTCTTCAATTGTTGGATTGATAGAAAATCGAAATGCATCTTCCTTCTCAGGCAACACCAGCTCCTTCGAGATCATTAACTTCATCAACAAAAACAACGCGATGGTAATAATACCAGCGATTGGTAATCCGAGCCAAAAGCGCATCTGTAACTCCTTATATAATCCCGCCTCAGCTTTCTTTGAACGTTTAGGCTTACACCCAAATCCAGCTCGACGTTCCCATTTCCAACAGATCAACACGAATATGTGTCAATCTTTCCTATTACCAACACACCTCTATAGTGCATTAATATGCCGATATTGAGGCATATTTAGTTCTCGACCGAGACCTCGACTACAATACCTACCTCGGTGAACATATCTTGTACGTCTAAAACCACACCAATATCAGATTCCTTGTCCGCACGAATAACCCCTTCGGCTTTTGGGTTCTCGGCTTTCATTTTCGCCAATTCAGCTTTTACCCTGCTGAACGGCACCGGACTTTTATTGATCCAAATTTCTGAGTCAGTCGCAATACCAACCATAATCGATGGTTTTGACGTCTCTATATCCGGTGTCCAAAATGGCTTGGTTACGTCTACGCCAGGCTCTTTGACAAACACGGCGGTGACGATGAAGAAAATCAACAAGATGAACACCACGTCAAGCATAGGCGTCATATCCATCTCGACATCTTCAGCGTTACTTTCAGTACGGCGTCTAGCCATGAAACTGTTCTCCTAGTTTTATTTGCAAAACCCAAACAAAATATTGCAAAGATTAATCAGTTTTCCTGACGTTTCTCACGTTGAATTAAGGTCGGAGCACCCGATCTTTTGGCGGCTTCGAACACATTTACCACAACACCGTGATCGGCTTCGTTATTGGGCACAATCAACACCGCACTTTCGCCATTGTCAGCCCGAAAGCGTTCAATCGCTGGCCCCACTCGACGGGGATCCGTGATGGTTTGATTGATAAAAATAACATTGCGATCATTGATCTGAATTAAGATCACTGGCGCTTGCTTATCCGGCTCATCCTGATCCGGATTTGGCGGTGGCGGCAACAGATTGATTGACTTTTCTTGCACGAACACTGCGGTAACAATGAAGAAAATCAGCAAGATAAACACAATATCGAGCATCGGTGTCATATCGACATCGGCTTCTGCTTGTGGGCGGCGTCTACTACGCATACGTCTTCACCTTCAACCTAGTTCCAGCCCGTCGGCCACTTTCCGCGTCTCGCGCAGTCCGCGGCGTTCCAGCCGGTTGGTAAAAATCAAGCCCGAAAGGGCCGCGACCATGCCGGCCATTGTCGGAATGGTGGCCTTAGACACCCCCGCCGACATTGCCCGCACATTACTAGAGCCTGTAGCTGCCATCACATCGAACACCTCGATCATGCCAGTTACCGTCCCCAACAGCCCCAACAACGGAGCAATTGCTACCAAAGTTTTGACCAAAGACATATTTTGTTCTGTCTTTTGCCGCACCTCCGAGATCAATTGCTCGCGCACCATATGGGCCGTCCATGACTTGTGGTCTTCACGAGCACCCCAAATATTAAATGCTCGTTGCGCGACTTTCCCATGCGCGAACTGGTAATAAGCCAGCCGCTCCAAAATGAACGCCCACATAAAAAATGTAGCGAACATAATGATCAGTAGGACATCGCCTCCCATCTCCAAAAACTGTTGAAGATTTTCGAGGGCAACACTTGGATTGAGCCAATTCATATTCTGCTCCTATCTCCTGCGATCAACGCGCCTATTGGCTGCGTTTCTCTGCGTTGGAAGCGATTAGACCAGAGGCCTGCTCTTCTAGGACTTGCTGCACTGACCTTGCGGCTGATGCACAAAAGCTGTGAAGCAGCAGCAAAGGAATTGCCGACAGCAAACCCAACACCGTGGTTACCAGAGCAAAGGAAATACCATCCGCCATCAATTGCGGATCACCGGCACCAAACAATGTAATCGCTTGGAAGGTTTGGATCATCCCGATCACTGTACCTAACAGCCCCATCAATGGAGATACGGCGGCTAATACTTTGATCAAGGAAATACCAAACTCTAATTTGCCAGTCTCTTTGATAATTGCATCATCTAGTTTCAGCTCAATGGTTTCCAGATCGCGCTCTTTTGCAGCCTCATACGCCGCCATAACACGACCCAAAGGATTATTACCCGGTTTGGCTTTACGCGCCTGCGCTCGAACTGCCATGCCGGTCATCGACAACACAAAGAACCGCCACAGACCAAGAAAAATACCGACCGCCGCCATCGTCGTTACCGCATAACCAATACCGCCACCCGCATGAAAACGCTCCACCAACGAAGGGGTCCGTACAACCATGGCTAACAACTCGCCACGAACCGGGTCAATGGGACCTTTGACAATCTCGGTTGGGCTACCATTGCTGACGTTTCTGGCCAATCCGCGAATTCGACCGGATGGTTGGCGGCCCAATTTAAGCATGACACCTTCATCCATTTGAATGAACTCAGCCTTGTCTGCTGTCCACGCCAAGAAGGTACCCGCACGGGTAATTTCAACATTGTCTAATTCGGCAAGTCGGCCCGTAAATGTGACAACTTCACCTTGAGACTGCATTTCTGAGATCATGGTTGTGTAGATGTTTTCCAGCTCGGCAACTTCTGGCAAGGTATTGCTGGTCGCAACCCGATCAAGCGCCTCGGCCCGACCCGGGTATTGTCCCGAAACATACGAAGCATTTAACGTGGTCGCCAGCTCACCAGCAGCTTGCCGGGCGGCACCAAATAATTCGCCGAATGAACCCTGCGCGAGGCGCAATTCACCATCCAGTTCGGCAATTGCAGCCTCATTGATATCAAACTGAGTTGAATTGCGGCGCTCTTGGCCCCGCAACGTATTTAACTCGGCGCGCGCCGCGTTCAGCAATGTACGCTGCTCTGCCCCGCGGGATCGGAATTCTTGCACCCGTCGATTGGCCTCGGCTTGCGCCTCTCGGCTATCTTTGCCAACGCGTTGGATCAGTTCATCAATAGAACTAACCGGCGTTTGCGCCAGTGCTGAAGTGGCAATCGAGACCGCCCCGACAAAGGCGACCGCAACATATGTAAGAGATTTCATGTTCATTTTCATTTATCTATCCGCCTCTATAATCAGTTGGCTTTGCTGGCGCCAGGAAGCGCCGCTGGAAATACTTCAGGGGTTTTTTGCTCAAGAGCAATTCGTGTTGCAGAGGAAACATCCAATGCATATGACGAAGGCAATGGCTGCCAAGCACTATTGGCTTTGCTCCAAATGTTCAAGGAACCGTCCGTATCCGTATAGACCAAAGACACCCGACCAACCCGTAGAAACTCTACTTTGCGGGCAATGCCATCGATCACCAAATCCTCGGAATACGAAGTGGTCTGATTGCCGTAGGATACCTCAATCTGATAGGCATTGATGATCTGACGATAGCGCTCGGAAGGAGATTGCGCCGGGTCTTGCATCAAGTCTTTTAATTTTTGGATCCGATCGAGACGCTCGCCCATTTGAAACGGTACATCGCTTTCGATGAACGTCTCCAAGGTTCCGATCATCCGCAACATCATGGGTAGAAGCTGATCTTGAACTTCATCCACGCGAGTAATTTGCGAGGTAATGCTTTCAATCTCATTTTGCTGGGACCGAAGGAAAATTCGCTGCTGCTCCACATTGAGCGCCACCGTATCTTTTTCCTGTAGAGCCGCGCGATAATCGCCGACCACGGAATTGGTGCTGTCATCAATACTATCAATACGCGCCTGCGCCGCCGCGCCGGAGGCGGTTGACTGTGTGGCGGTACGTAATGCCTGTGAAAGTTGCTGCTGCGCGACGGCAATACCGCCAACCATTGAGACCATTAGGGCTGCAGCGCTGACCCGTGCCATGAATTTCAACTTCGTCATATTGTGCTCCAAAATGAACGTGAATGCACCCAGACGAAATGGGTGCATCAAAAAATCAAATCAACAAGACCGCAATAGCGCACGTCCTGCAGTTATAAAAAATAGAACATAATTGAAGATAAATTCATTACGCCCTCAAACCCAAAGCCTACCAAAACAGATAGGAAGTTGCTGCCTCACAGCAGAAAAGGAGTAATACAACCAAGCGCCAAAACGCACCCACTCCCACGACCTTCGCATCGGTTGATCCGATATCCTAGCCAACATTGCAGGCCATCAGCCACACAACAAGAAAGACGCTAGCACTAATCTTTTATCGCGATCAACACAAAATTCACACGAATACAGTGGATAACCCAATTTAATTTTAAAGACGTATCAATCCATGAGAGAATTCGTCAACCAATGCGCGAATAAGTATCATTCTAAGCAAAAAGAAAATTGGCTAAGCAAAAAGAAAACCGACTAAGCAAAAAGAAAACCGACTAAGCGAAATAAAAACTGGCGACAGAATGTAAGAAGATTGGCTGGGGCGCCAGGATTCGAACCTGGGATGGCGATACCAAAAACCGCTGCCTTACCACTTGGCCACGCCCCAATAACCAATTTGATCTACCGACGTGGCATACCGACTTGGCCGAGGGTTGGCTTCATACCTGTGCCATTTGCCAAAGGCAACGGCTTTTGTACAGCAATTTACAATTTGTCGATAAATGGGCATCACGTCTTTGGTTTAGACTTTGCCGCAGCCACCGGGTTTGAAGGCACAGCGGGAACAAGGTGTACCTCTTGTTGTGGGAATGGAATTTCAATCCCGTTGGCTTTAAAAGCTGCAAAAATCGCAAACCGCAAATCAGTTTCAACACTGAGCGCATTGGTGATATTTCGGATAAAAACCCGTAATTCAAAATCAAGCGAAGAACTGCCAAAGTCCTTCCAGTACACATATGGCTCCGGACGGCGCAACGCCAACGGATGCTCGATTGCGCAGGCAAGTAAAACTTCGCGAACCTGTTCAGGGTCCGATCCATACGCCACACCAACGGGAATGATGACCCGTCCCGTTTTATCTTTATGGGTCCAATTGGTAAGCGGCGAGGTAATCAGGTCCGAATTTGGAACCATAATCGATGCACGATTAAAGGTTACGATCTCTGTCGAGCGCAACCCGATACGGCGCACATAGCCCTCGCCAGCGGTGGTAACAACCCAATCGCCAATATTGACCGGACGCTCAAACAACAAGATCAACCCAGAAACAAAATTGTTAACCACCCCTTGTAAGCCAAACCCGATACCGACGGAAAGCGCACTGACAATCAACGCAATATTAGATAATTGCACACCCGTAGCCCCAAAGCCCACGAAAATAGCCACCACAAACCCAAGATACCCAACCAAGGCCAATACCGAGGCATTGGCACCATCGCGCAGCCCTGAGGGGCCATCCATACCCCGCCGCAAATAGGCTTTTAGGCCCCGGAAAAGCAGTAAAATCAACACGAACGAAAACACGCCGGCAGCAATATCCGTTAATCGAAGCGTGGTGGCCCCGATCGGCACGCCTTCGGAGATACGGCTCGCCCACAGATCAATATCCGACACCCGAAAATCAGCAAATTGCAAAAATACCCACAACGCCGCCCCAGCCAACGCGATATCAGCCAATAACCGCAACCAAATGCTTAAAATCACCCCGCCCGGTTCTTGCTCATCTTTTTCGTCTGCTGTGGATGGAGCCCAAACCCGTGCCCAAATTTGACTCAACAGTATTTTCACCGCATTGCGCAGCAAAATGTACCCAGCAACACTTAAAACGATCAACAACAATGCCCAAACCAAGGCCCGGCCCAGCTCTACATACCCAATTAAACACGCCACCATGCCGGTTAATGCCAGCCCAATCGCACTTAAGCGCAACACCGAAAGCAGCAATATTGGGTCCGCCAAGCGAAATCTCGACGTGTCGCGCCCGCCTATGGTTGCCCCTCGAGTTGCCAAAGGAGCTTGCACCCCGGCCAGCAACACAAACCCGGCGGCCAATAAGGTAACAATGGCACTTTGGGCTTGCACTGCCTCTAGCGAAACACTGATATTTTTATGGGCAAAGGATAAACCAGCCATATGATCAATGGCAAAAACCCACAGGGCCGCGATCGCAAAAAATCGATAATTGCGCGCCCGGCGGTTTGACAAGGCGGCCAGACGTAAGTGCGGCCGCCTTGGGGATAAAAATGCCAAGGCCACACCGTCCGCCAGCATCACCCCGCCAAGGGTCAGCAGAATTTGCACCAAAAACCCGGCTTCACCGGAACCGACCACGCCGGTTATCCGTAACAACCCAAACACCAATGCCGCCGGCACCACAAACACCAACAACCGTACCACTGCGCGGACCAAGGCAATGGTTAGTTTATCCGCCGTCGTTTCAGGTTCGGGTAAATCAGCACCAATCCATTTCGGTAAAACCAGGCGCTCCCACCACGCGTATAACGGACTAGCCGCCAACAATAATAACAAGAATGACAACAAACCCACGCTGACACGCAGCGCAAAATCACCGCTCGACAGCGATTGGCGCTGGGTGGCTAGCCAGTGTTTAGCATCTGTAAAAATACTGACACTCAAATCAAATAATTGCTGGCGCACCTTCGAGGCTAACGGGGTTGAGGAGCGCTTAAAAATAGTTGAAAAATAAACAGCCTTGCGCCGCGTTGAAACCTCCCGCCCCAATTGATCAGCTTGGCTAGCATTTAAGTTTGCCCGCACAAGAAGGCCATCCACACCCACCAGCTCAGCTTGTAATGATTTTAATTTTTGATTGGCAACCGGATCGATCTCTGCCTCGGCTTCCGCTGGTGTGGCCTGGACCAAGGCATCATGGGTCGCCGTACGCAACTCGGTCAATTTTCGAATGCGCTCCAACGAGCCAGCACGAATTTCTTTCATCTCGTCCAGCAAGGCAATCAACGCATGATCGCTGGCTGTTGCGGCATCGTTCAAGCTCGTTGCATGCGCTTTTAAAGAAATTTCAGTCGCCGCAATATCAGCCTCAATTTCCGGCGTCGCCATTGCCGCGCTGCCAAAGCACAACCCGAAACCCAGCACCAACAAACTAAGGCGCACAAAATTAGATATACTCCATCGGCCCATCCATCGACCCAAAAAGTGGGCACCGGTTTTTGGATAAGTTGATGGAGAGCAAAGACGACCCAAAAAGTGGGTACCGGTTTTTGGATACGTTGATGCA
>JAESUG010000093.1 GCA_016763185.1 Robiginitomaculum sp.
AAGGGGACCAGGTGTTCGTGCCGGTACATTACCGGACTTAACGCCAGCCCTGATAAAGAGGTCGAGGATCAACCCCTATTGCGCAAGATAGGGCTTCGAGGCTCATCATGCAAGCATTTGCAATGGTGTTGGGTTTTGGGTGTGAGGATTGGCAGAAGCATGGATGCAGAATTTGCAATCAGCTCTAACAGTCATTGGATGTCATAAGGCGAATTGCATCATTGATTTGTGATCGAATACCAGCTTGTTCATTTTGTTTTGCTTGTAAAAGCGCTTCGTCACCTTCAAGAAATCGCTGTATGCGAGCTATCTCGTTTCGTTGCTTGGCTTGGGCATTGGCAATACTGATTGCTAATTTCGTTATATCCTGTGCAGCGCCACGCCCATTGCGTATCGTCATATTTCCAGCCAAACTGACACTATCAGTACCAATATCTCGTGCATTAGCTATGAGGTTTGATAATTTGTTTTCAGCTCTTTTAATTTCACCCTTGCGGGTTCCGACGCGCTCTCTTTGTCGGTGAACTTCTTGAATAACACCGCTTCTTTGTTCTTCAATCTTTCTCCTATTTTCGCGTAATCTGGTACAACGCTGTAGGTTCTGGATGAATTCGTTGGGGTTTTTCATTTGGATATGTTACCTTTCATTGGCGTGAATAATGGGACGCCAATTTCTGTGGTAATCTTAAAGCCATTCACGCTTAGGGGGATAAGTTATGTCGAAATTTCGTCTCGGCTTGGCGGTCATAGCAGGCGTGGGTTTTGTCGTAATAGTAGGCACTTTCATCTATTTAATGTCGCAAACACAGGTTGATCCGCAACGAAGCCGAGATGTTGATGAATCAATGAAATTGGGGCTTTTTGAAAGCATACCGGCCGAAGAGCTAATGTCAGACGGGGAGTTTAAATATTATACACGGGCGCTTGAAAATATGGACTGTGAGTTGGCCAGTATTTTGCTAAACACAGCGTTCACGCGATATTATCCACAATTCGAACGGGCGCGTCTCAAACAAAACTGCCTTGGAGATTTAGGGTGTTTGGATTGGAAGATTTATGCTGGGAGTATTTTTAGTGAACAGGGATATTGTGAGACTGTATTGGGTTTCAATCAGGCGGATGATGAAATTCGCGTACATAATTTGATACCGCCAAAGTTCAATGTAAAATTTAGCCTAGAGAAAGTAGAGTATGAAAATTACCATTTTCAGAAACGAGATAATAATATCGCCATATTAATCGGCCTTGCAGAAGGGGAACACATACCAGCATTATTGACAGTTGGGGAATTGCTGCGGCGTGGCGATGTGTTTGTCCACTCTGCTGAAGCCGAATACTATGTTTTGAAGCGGGCTTGTTTTTTGGGTTATGAGGCTTGTGCAAACTTGGAGTCAAGAATAACTGAGCTACAAGAGGCTTTGGCTCCCGAACGCATCGCGCTCCTAGAACAAAAAATCAATGCCGAACCAATTGCGCTACCGTTTTTGACAGACCTGCTAGTTGACGGGAAGCTGTGAAAGGTATGCCAATGTTTTGTGTGCCCATACGCAACATAAGTACGTTCACGTCCAAGGAAGGGTAAGGCATGTCCAAATTTCGCTTTAACTTGACGGTCAAACTCGTGATCATTGCTATTTTTGTAATGGTAATGAGCGCTATCGCCTATTTTTTTGCACAGTCAAAAGTTGATTATGGAGCAAAATTAGGATTTTTTAAAAGCATACCGGCCGAGGAGTTAATGTCGAAGAGCGAGTTCAAATACTATACACGGGCGCTCGAAAATATGGACTGTGAACTGGCCAGTATTTTGCTAAATACGTCCTTTACGCGACACTATGCACAATTCAAATGGGCGCGCTTGGAACCAGAGTGTCCTTGGGATGCAAAGTGTTCGCAATGGGATATTTATTCGTGGAGTATTTTTGATGAATACGGGTATTGCAAAACGGTATTGGGTTTCAATCAGGCGGATGAAGAAATTCGCCTACACAAGCTGACGGCACCAAAGTTTAACGTGTCTCGTGCAGAATACGAAAGTTATTATTTTGAGAAACGAGATAATAATATTGGAATATTGATAGACCTTGCCGAGAGAGGGTACATACCGGCGCTGCTCAAAATCGCAGAACTGCTGCGGCGCGGCGATGTATTTGTTCGCTCTGCTGAAACCGAATATTATGTGTACCGGCGCATCTGTTTTTTAGGGTATGAAGGCTGCACGAACCTACAGCCAAGATTGGCTGAGCTAGAAGAGACTTTGACTCCAAAACGTATAGCGCTGCTTGAGCAAAAAGTCAGTGGGCACTTATATGGAATGTCAGTTTTGATAGACCTGCTGGTTGAGGGGACGCTACCAACATCAGAGAGCTATTGACAGGTTTTGCGAAAAGTCATCGTAATTTCATTCGAAACCGTAATATAGCTGTACGCGTTAAACCTGCACATGGGCTCGGCCAAGTTTGAGGAAAGAAACTTGGTATTACCCATATTCTGGTGCAGTCGTTTTGTCCTTTTGAGCCATCAACATGCAGCGTCAGATTATCATCTTCACAGCCGTCGCGAAGCGCCGCTTCTTCAACAGTTTTTGTTGGAGCAGAACCCGTTGTTGAATGTCGGGATCGCTGATAGTCTTTCTAGCTTAACCGAAGCAGTTCATCGGTTTGACGGAAATGTCCGTATTATTTCCTTTCTGGCGGAGACAATTGTTCCTGCTACATTGTTGTCGCAACTTCAAATTACGCCGTAAATATTCACCCGGGGCCGCCGGAATACCCTGGTTCTCACCCTGAGAGCTTTGCCATTTGGGACGGGGCCGAAATGTTTGGCATCACCGCTCACGTAATGACGGCTCGTGTTGATGACGGGCCGATCGTTGCGGTCTATCGCTTTGCGCCGCCGGTGAATTGTGAACGCATGGCGTTGGCGGATCTGGCATATGGGTATGCTATCGATGTGTTTTCGTTGGTTGGCGCATTTTGCGCGAAGACAGATGCGTCAATGCCACATATGCAGGAGGAACAGTGGGCGCCTCACAAACGAACAAACAACCAGTTTCAAACCCTATGCCAAATGCCAGCCAATGCCTCCTTAGACGAGGCGGCGCTCCTTCGGCGGGCTTGTGGCGATGATTTGATCGGCCGGGTCGCTGCTCAAGCCTAATGTAAAAGCCACATCACGAAATACGATACCAAATTTGCAAGATGATATCGATACAGATCAGGGATGCAAATTTACGGCGCTTTCAGGTGTTTTATGACGGATCGCAAGCTTTATTAGATGCACAACCAGTGTCTGAGCGAGAGCCCACCATCAAATATATTTGTCTGTTTCGTAAAATACCTGTCCTTGAACAGCTAAATGATAGCACCGGGAACCAAGAAATAAACCAATTTACCGTTTACCCAGCTCCAGTTCCAATGTGAGGATATGACCATCGCGTGTAAAGATGATGTCTATTTTATCACCGGGGCTATATTTGCCAAGTTCAGTGGAGTATTCGCGCAAATTGGCCACAGGGGTTCCACCTAATGATGTGATGATATCGCCAGGTTTCAACCCGGCCTTGGCACCGGCGCTATTGGCGGATACTTGCGAAATTTTCACACCAACACCGCTAAAAGCAAAATCAGGCATGGTGCCTGTGCTGACGGTTCGCCCACCCGGACGTGTCGCAACAGGTGCTGCTGCCGGGTCAGCGGCTTTGATTTGAACGGTCATGGGTTCAGGGCGATTGCCCAGATACGCAACGATTTCTTTGGTTAAGGTTGCTGCCTGCATCAAGCTCGATAGGCTGACTTTGTCTGCAGTATCTGATGGTCGGTGATAATCAGCGCTGGCAGCGCCAAATATATGAATGGCCGGGATACCAGCCTCTAAAAACGCGGTGTGATCAGAGGCGTTTATGGCCTGTTGTACCAGCTGCGTTTTTACACCGGTTGTCATGGTCGTACCCATAAATATGAAGGGCCATTCTCTGGCTGAACTGCTACCAAAGATCAGGAATTTGTCGTCAGCCCGTCCAATGGTATCAAGATTGACATTGGCAAATATTTGCTCCGTCGGATGGTCTTTCTCGGCCTTCACATAATGCCTAGCGCCTAGAAGACCAGATTCTTCCGCCGTAGAAGCCAGCAAAATAATGCTACGTTCCGGCGCGGATTTGGCCAGTGAATGGGCCATTTCTAACAAGACCGCGACACCGGATGCATTGTCATCGGCCCCGGCGTGAACTTGGCCCTTAAATCTACCGTGACCACCGGGCCAGCCATGACCCAAATGATCATAATGCGCCGAGAGAATAACCGATTGTCCGGCAAGTTTCGGGTTGTTGCCGGCAATAATACCGATCACATTTTTGACTTGCTCCGAGGTGCCATTCGGGCCTTCAACGCGTAGCTCTTGAAAATAGCTGCCATTGTCGCCGCCTGGTTTCACACCGGCTTTTTTAAGTTCATCGGCAATATATGCAGCGGCCTTAGCTAAGCCTTCGGTGCCAATGCCGCGGCCTTCAAATTCTTCGCTGGCCAGTTTCTTAACCGCAGCCATCATGCGCGTGCCGTTGAAAACAGGTTTTAATTCAGCCAGCGCCGGGCGGGGTTCCAGCTTGGCGCTACTGGTTACAGTCTCATCCAGAATTGCAGTTAAGGGCGAACCCACTGCGGGCCATTGGCCTTGGGCGTTGTTGGTTGGCTCATCACCGGAAAAAGCTAAATAGGAACAAACCGCAGTGACTTTTTCACAGGTTTATGTGGAAACGTTAGCGAAAAAATCGCTACTAACAGTTGA
>JAESUG010000094.1 GCA_016763185.1 Robiginitomaculum sp.
TGACCTGAGACCCCAAACTTCCTCCATAATTTGGTAGAGTCCGTCTAACGAAGGAGACGGATAATGAAGCGTTCACGGTTCACCGAAGAACAGATAATTGGAATGATCAAAGAGCAAGAAGCTGGCATGCCGACGGTGGAGGTGTGCCGCAAGCATGGCATTAGCTCCGCGAGCTTTTACAAATACAAGGCCAAGTTTGGCGGAATGGATGTCTCTGATGCGCGCAAGTTGAAGAGTTTGGAAGTTGAGAACGCCAAACTGAAGAAGCTTCTGGCCGAGCAAATGCTCGACAATGCGATGCTGAAGGATATCAATTCAAAAAAGTGGTAACGCCTGAAGCTAAGCGAGATGCAGTGGCTCACCTGTGTGATGAGCACAGTGTGAGCCAGCGTCGGGCGTGTAATGTTCTGCAAGCTGATAGATCGAGTGTACGCTACAAGCGCATTCGATCGGATGATGCCGAGTTGCGAGAGGCTATCAAGACAGTCGCTGCAGCACGCAGACGCTTTGGCTATCGGCGCATCCACGTCATGTTGCAACGGCAAGGCATCCATATGAACCAAAAGAAGCTGAGACGACTTTACACGGAAGAAAAGCTGCAAGTTCGCAAGCGTGGTGGTCGCAAACGCGCCCTTGGCACCAGACGCCCCATGGTGTTGCCGGACAGAATAAATGAACGTTGGAGTCTGGATTTTGTCAGTGATGCCTTCACAGACGGACGCCGGTTCCGGGTGCTGGCCATCATTGATGACTATTCGCGAGAATGCCTGGCGCTGGTGACAGACACATCGCTGTCAGGTATGCGCGTCACCAGAGAATTAAATCAATTGCTCACCAGACGTGGCAAACCACGGACGATTGTTTCGGACAATGGAACAGAACTTACCAGCATTGCCATTTTAAAATGGTGCCAGGAAACGGACATCGAGTGGCATTACATTGCCCCGGGCAAGCCTATGCAGAATGGCTTTGTTGAAAGCTTTAACGGCAGCTTCAGAGATGAGTGCCTGAACGAAACGCTCTTCTCGTCACTTGCAGAAGCGCGCAAACAAATCACAGCATGGAAGGAGGACTACAACAAACACAGACCACATTCATCATTGGGCAATATCACGCCCATCGAATACGCCATGAAAATGGCATTGCAAAAACAGGCCGCATGAGGTCTTAAATGAAACTACGGATTCTCCATAAAACTGGAGGGAAGATGGGTCTCAGGTCATGCTTGTTGAAGGCAGTATATAGCATTAGAGCATGCATGAAAAAAACACACCTTTGCCAAGACTACAGTATTTCGAAATTGAAAATCTAAATGGCGAATTTAGCCACAAAATTACTTTGAATATTGATAAGCATGTAACGGCGATTATCGCGCCAAATGGTGTGGGTAAAACGCTTTGCTTGAAAATTATTCAATCTCTTTTTGAGCGAAAATGGCATTTTTTTGAAACGATTGAATTCACTTCAATCCGCTTTAATTTTACTGATGGCTCGAAAGTAGATATCCATAAACCCACTAAGAACGACAGCAAAACGGATATTTCAACCGAAAATGAAGCTGTTATTAAGATAAACTTCAAATTACCAGACAGTAAAAATACGCGTCGAATTATTAGAAAAGTGTCGAATAACTTAGAGTGGGTTCGTCGTCGTGCGCCATATTTACGTCATATAGAGGGCGATTTTTG
Organism: Robiginitomaculum sp.; assembly: GCA_016763185.1. Lineage (GTDB taxonomy): Bacteria > Pseudomonadota > Alphaproteobacteria > Caulobacterales > Maricaulaceae > Robiginitomaculum_B. Next base: position 1,689 of record JAESUG010000094.1, read on the forward strand.
GGTGGATATCCGAGATGGAGAGCGAATTCATCGACGAGATATTGATCATCGTTTTGGCTATAGAAAAAGGCGTCCTTCTAATGATGGCCTTAGCGATAACGATAGAAAAAATTATGAGGAATTGCATCAATTTTTGTCAAAAATCAAATGCAAGCTCATTGAAACACAACGACTTATTATTGTTGAAGACAATGATGATTCTCCACACAGCTGGGAGGAGGACTCTCAAAATATTGTTTATGCAATTTCCCGGAAAGCGGATGCATTGAAAGGAATTATTTCCGCCGAGATCAGTAAATATGCCGCACTATCTCAATCTTTAGATAGAACGTTTCCACAAAGGGTTATTGCTTCCAATGACGCAGTTATCCCTAAAAGTATTCACCAGAAATTCATCGATCTTGACGCGCAACGAACAAATTTAACAGACGTTGGCATTCTAGAATCAGACGAGAACATTAACCTTGATATTTCAGACAGCGAAATTGAGGAGTCCCTTGCGCGCGTATTAAGCGTCTACATCCGTGATAACGTGGAAAAGTTAGAGTCTTTGAATCCTATTTACGAGCGCGTTAAACTGTTTCAAGAATTGATTTCCGAACGCTTCCAAAAGAAGATTGTTTCAGTAAGCAGGGAGAACGGTATTAGCGTCTCCTATGGCGGGAAAGAACTTCCGTTGCAAAAGCTCTCCTCTGGAGAACAGCACCAATTGGTTCTGTTCTTCGAGTTACTTTTTGAAATTGAGCCAAACACTCTTATTCTTATTGATGAACCTGAAATTTCTTTGCATGTTGCTTGGCAAAAGAAATTTATTGCTGATCTTCTTAAGATAATCGAGCTGAATCGATTTGATGTAATTCTTGCGACTCATTCGCCCCAACTCATTGGAAAATGGTCAGATCTAGTTGTCGAATTGGGAGATGTTGGCTAGTACGGCTGACAAATGCAGGAACTTTATGGCGGAACTCAAATCTATTACTGAGCATTTGAACGCGGAAGACATCTTTGCGGAAATGCGTATGGAACGCCAGGCATTTTCTGGTGCGTTTCTCTTGTTGGAGGGTTTAACAGACATTAAAAGATTTGATAAATTTTTCGATGGCCCAAATACCTCAGTAGTTACCTGTTGGGGAAAATTAAAACTTTTGGAACTTTTTCAGTTGGTTGAGGCCAGCGACCTAAAAGGGTATTTGGCTTTTATTGATGCTGATTTTGATTCCTTAACTGACAACAAGATTGAATCGGAAAATATAATTTATTCTGAGGGACATGATTTTGATATCGATACAATAAGGACAAGTGTTTTTAATCGATATATGCGTGAAGTTTCCGACAACAAAAAATGTGCAGCTGTTGGAGACGATGCTGCCGTGATGTGTTTTATCGCTAATTCTATTAGACCATTATCATTGCTTAAGTACTCAAAAATTCTCGGTAATATTGATAAATCCATTTCATCGATTGATTGGGGAAATTGCTACGAATGTACAAATTTCAACCTTGAGAAGCTTGTTTATAGATTGCTCAAAAAAGATGCTCCTTCCACGGAATTGATTAAAAGGACTTGTGATACAGCTTTCTCTCTGGATTCTGAAAAATTGGATATCTGGCAAATCACCAACGGTCATGATTTCTTTTATGCGCTTGGAATGAGTCTAAAAAGCCAATTTGGAAAAAGAAGAAAGCATCACATTGAGTCAAGGGAAATTGAAATGCACTTTCGATTGACAATAGATGATGAGGATTTTCGGTCAATGCGGGTGTACGATTCTATCAACGCGTGGGTCGCACGAGAGAACAGACCGATATTATCGGAACGCTTTAATTAGCTGGAAGGAAAGCAACCGGAAAAGCCCCACACCTAAGCAAACCTTTCGAAGTCGGTGTATTCTATTCGAATGTCTCCTTTGCCTCCAGAAGCGGTCAAAAAAAACGCTCTTTCATATATGTCTGCCTTCCCCCCATTTTTATCGTTCCATGTTGCGCAGCAAATAATTATTCAGGGTCAAAATCTCTCTGCAGGCGCTCCCCATAAAGCGCTGCTTTGCACACCCATTCAGCACCTCACCAACAA
>JAESUG010000095.1 GCA_016763185.1 Robiginitomaculum sp.
TACCAGCCTCCATGAAGTCCTTCGACCACTTGTAATATATGCCCTGCGAGATACCCTCGCGGCGACACAGTTCCGCAATGCTGTCCTCACCGTGCAAGCCGTCCAGCACAATGCGTATCTTCTCCTCCGCGCTATATTGGCGGCGGGTCTTACGCTTGATGTCTTTAATAATGCGCTCCGAGGAACGTCCTGTTTGTTTCTGTCTCATCATTTACTCCTAAGATGATGATGAACAAAAACTCTCTCTTAGCACAGACCTAAATCCGTGCCATAAACGCTGACGTCAGACAATCGACGTGATCTAGGGTCTGTGTAGGAATTAGGGTCAGAACTACCCGTCTTCATATATGGATGAAAGATATCCAAAAGACTAGACACAACAACCACCCCCTAGGCAGAGGGTTTGATCGGAACAGCAAAGCATACCAGCGCCCTCCCAGCAACAAGTCAAACATCCATCCGTGCAACATTTATCACCTTCTAGCCCGATAAAACCGCCAGAGGCTCTGCTAAACTGATTTAACTGATTCTGTTTAACACAATTGCTCTTTCGGGCTTTTGCACGATCAATTGATCGTAGTGTTACTCGGTTGCTTGCGTGGGAAAAACCGATATACCCCAAGAAACTTCCTGTAAAAGCTCACCGGCTTTGGCACTATTTGTTGGGACCTTAAACCCGAGAGATGATGCGTTGGTTTTGATTTGTGCTATTTGCCCATCGGTTTTCAGAATCAAACTGGGAGAGGCGATTTTACGCCATTGCTCAGTAGGTTGACTGCGAAATTCGGGCATATACAAATTGGTCTCCATGAAAATTCTATTTTCAAAGAAAGATTGAAGTTTCATTTGCGGAAATCGAGTCAAAATTTCAGGACCGTCCAATAGAGTCACGATCAGTTTATAGGGGTGATTTTCGTCGTGGCCTTTGGCTATCAGAGTCCTCTTTCCTGCGATCATTGTAAGTCCCGGTGTCGCAATAATTTTACCATTTAATCGCAACGTCATGCGGACATTATAGGCTAAAATATCTGAAACTTGCTCTAGCTTTACATTCGCTTCCTTGCCAAAATCCTGAGTTTTTCCGGATAAAGAAATAGCAAATACCAAAGAGAATACAATAACTAGGCTGGTCAATTTTAAATAACTAAAAAATTTCATTTTTCTTACCTCTCTCACTATATCTGCTATCTGTATAATACATATATGATTTCATCAATGATAGGTTGTAAAAAAGAAAAATTTAAAATTATAGGCGGTGGTGACAGCTAGGCATGAAGTGAAGGGTTATCTAAAAGAATATTATGAACGCCGTTTTAGCTTAGAGATAATTGTTCCAAATTCTGAAGAACAGCGAGACATCGACACAATTATTTTTGATGAACTGGTAAAATTCGATATCCGTAACCAATCAAGAAAAAGATACGTGGAAATTGTTGAACGGCTTGTACTTGACGAGGGTGCAGAGGCTGTCATTTTAGGCTGTACTGAAATATCCTTGCTACTTCGCCAAACTGATTTCCCTAATATTCCGCTCTTCGATAGCGCACAATTGCATTGTCGAGCAGCTGTCGATTTTGCTCTACAATAGGGCTATAAGCTAACATTCTCTCCCGACTACGAGCCATTATAGTTAAGGTCAAACCTGTGAGTAGAACAAAACTTGCTATACCCAAATGCGAATAATACGGAAAATAAGATGCAAAAAAGTAATATCATAGAAGAGCTCGACGCTTTAACAGAACACTGGTCGCAAAAAATACTTGCAGAAGCGAATGGTCAACAATTCAAGATCGCTAAGGGAATAGGCCCAACCAATTGGCATAAACATGACGATCAGGATGAGCTCTTCATCATCTTCGATGGCGAAATGACAATTCAGCTACGAACAGGTGATATTGTATTAGCAAAGGGTGAGATGTTAACCGTGCCCAAAGGTGTTGAACATCGACCCGTCGCAGAAAATGAAGTTAAGTTTTTGATTGTCGGAATAAATATCACTTCCACAAAAGAAGGCGGTAAGCCAAACTCGCCAGCAGAGACATCTTCGTCAAGTCCCATTCCTTAGGCAGCAGCGCAGGTGTTAAACGCTGTTTTTCGCAGTGCGCCATTCGGTATAGAAGAAGGGCGTAGCAGCTACAGATTTATTATTTATACCCAAAATGACGTGCATCATAAATCCGCATAAGATATATTATGTGTTGTTATGAAAGATAACGTCACATAATATATGCAAGTTTAATTGTTTGAATACATGATGTTGTATATGATTTCTAATTTATTTTAAAAATGACTATAAAGTTCTAAGCCGTCGTGGGCTGGGATGATGTGATTGGGTAGTTCTTTGGTCAAAGTTTGGTAATCTAGGTCTATGTGCATGTTGGTTAAGATAGCTTGGCGTGGGTTTATTCGTTCGATCCATTGCAAGGCTGCATCCAGATTGAAATGGGTTGGATGCGGCTCTATGCGTAAGGCGTCGATAATCCAGGTGTCGACACCGGCCAAAACTTTGATACTTTCGTCGGGTATATTCGAAACATCGGGTGTGTATGCGATTCCGCCAAATCGGAATCCAAGAGCTTGGACAACAGGCCCATGTTCCACCAAAAATGGAACAACGGGTATCGCAGAGCCAGCGCCTTGAACCAAGAATGTTTCGCCTAAGGTTGGCATTTGATGGGCGTGTAGGATGGCTGGGTATGGCGAGTCTTCGGGTTGCTCAAATGCGTATCCAAAGCGACGGTATAGGGTTTTTCGAGTGATAGCATCGAGATAAACCGGCACACGCTGGCCCATAACATAGGCAATTTGTCGTAAATCATCCAATCCATGGGTTTGATCTGCGTGATCATGGGTGAACAACACAGCATCCAAATGTTTAATTTGTGCCGCCAACAACTGTTCACGCATATCAGGGCTGGTATCAACTAGAATCTTTGTCGAGGCAGTCCCCTCTTCCACAGTGCTTACCAATATTGAACAGCGCGAACGGCGGTTTTTAGGCTCGTCTGGGTCGCAACTCCCCCAACGATTGCCAATTCGTGGCACGCCACCCGAAGAGCCACACCCTAAAATTCGAACACAAAAATTATGCTGAACCATGAAGCATCGCTTTCGTAAACAAATCAAAAAATGCCTTATTGGTTCGCGTGTTCGTTTGCCTAATTGACCAACCTTTGATCTCAGCCAATTGATCGCGAACCATTGGTAAAAATGCTGGCTCATTACGCCGCCCACGGTTCGGTACTGGTGCCAAATATGGACAATCGGTTTCTAGCATAATTCGATCATCCGGCATGATTTTATCAATAATATCACGTACTTCAATGGCATTCTTAAACGTTGATATTCCGTTGACACTAAAATACCCGCCAAGCTTCGCGCCGATTTTCGCCAGCTCTGCACCCGATGTATACGAATGCAACACAAAGCGAATAGAGCTTCCGGTAATCTCATCTTGCAAGATTTGGCTCATATCCTCATCCGCCTCGCGGGTGTGTAATATCAGCGGTAATCCAGTTTGCCGGGCCGCTTCAATATGGGTCAATAAATTATCAATTTGCGCCTGCCGAGGGCTATAATTATAGTGGTAATCTAGCCCGGTCTCGCCAATGCCGATCACCCGATCATGGGCGGCTAGTTCAACCAATTTCTCGACAGCAAGTCCGGCATGTTGCGCCGCGTAATGCGGGTGAACACCGACCGTACACCACGTATTTTTTATGGTTTCCGCAAGAGCAAGTGCGGGTGGAAATTCATCCATCTGGCAACAAATCGTAACGAAAGCCCCAACGCCAGCTTGCTTAGCCCGTTGTATGACCTCAGATAAATCATCGTCAAATGCTGCATTATGCAAATTTGCGTGGGTATCAATTAGCATTACACCCCTGCCAACTGGCGCTCACTGGCCGTAAACGCTTGTTGAATATTGGTTACGAGTTGAACAATCGTCATTGCCGGGTCTAAATTGATCCGGCCAATATCATTCGCCAAACTTTGATTGGCCTCTAGCGCCTGCAACCATGGCGAAATAGAATTGGTTTGGTTTGCTACAGCCCGATCGTGTATCTCCTTTTCTAACCGTATTTGCAACAAATCCAAAAATAGTGCACGCGCTTGCACGGCCCCCTTTGCCGCCAACCGGTGCGCTAATTCATAGGATTTGGCTTGGTTTAATCGTGGAAACTGATCAAAGAACCCCTCAATTTCAGCCCATAACTCTAACCCGTTGGCATTGGCAATTTCGGCTGCCCGCCCCGGACTTCCCTTGGCTAACACCGCCGCGGCGTGTGCGTTTTTTTCGGTTGCACCACAATCAATCGCAACTCTTTTGGCGGTCTCAACGCCAGGTGCTCGCAATTGTAACCGCCGACAACGCGAACGTAACGTCGCCAATAATCGCCCCGGCTTATGGCAAACCAATAACAGCAAACCCTGTTTCGGTGGTTCTTCAAGGGTTTTTAGCAATGCATTGGCGGCATTATGGTTCAGATCATCGGCGCAATCGATAATACACACTCGCCAGCCATTACCAGCGGCTCGGTTTGCAAATAAATGGCTAATTTTGCGCACTTGATCGACATTGATTTCATGACTCCATTTTTTGGTTTTTTCATTCCAGCCATTGGTAATCGTCATTAAATCAGGAAAGCTTGCCACTGCAATTTGCCGAACCAAAGGATCGGTTTCTTTCGCGCCCAAAATACCGTTATTCGGGTCCGGCTCTGTGCCCAATAGTCGGCGCGCCACCCGATACGCTAAACTTGCTTTGCCCACTCCCTTTGGACCCTCCAACAACCATGCGTGATGCAGTTTGTTTGCGCAAATCGCCGTTAGAAAAGCAGTTTCAGCATGCTCATGCCCATACAAGTCTTGGGTTTCTCGCGGATGCGGACAATTTTTGATCTTGTCTGGTGAGTGTTCTTCCAATGACCCGCTCATGGGTTAATATCGCCGGCAAAGCGCGTCGTCACCACCGATGCTATACAATGGGCAACTTTGTCTTGTGTGCCTTGCGCATCAATGACCACACAACGCTCCGGTTCATTTTTGGCTATGGTCAAATAACCGCTGCGAACCCTGTCATAGTATTCTTGTTGTTGTTTTTCAAATCTCGAAATGATCTCAGCTCGGGTTTTCACACGCGCTAAGCCAGCATCTATGGGTACATCGAGAATGAGGGTAAGGTCCGGACGAAACGAACCTAATACAATTTGGTGTAATTTTTCTATTTTTTCGAGAGCAACACCGCCAGCATAACCTTGGTACACAGTCGTTGAATCAGCAAATCGGTCTGACAACACCCATACGCCCGCGGCCAAAGCCGGTTTTATCACGGTTCTCACCAATTCAGAGCGGGCCGTATACATGATGAGCATTTCTTCTAATGCTGACCACCGCCCGGCCTCGCCGTTCACCACCAAATCGCGCAAGGCCTCCGCATTCGGCGTGCCACCAGGCTCGCGGGTGATTTGACTGCGAAGCCCTTTGGCCGTTAGCAAGGCTTGCAATTTGGCAATTTGGGTCGACTTACCCGCGCCCTCGCCGCCTTCAAATGTGATAAAACGCCCCGTCATCCAATTTTACTCCGGCGGCCCTTGGATCATCAGCACCAATCCGGTTACGGCTCGACTGAGAAAACCTTTTCTGGGAACGGCCTCCGTCGCCAATAAATCAACCTCGATATCGACTTGGCCAGGCGCAGAAATTCGTAAAATAGCCATTTTTTGCCCCACTGAAACCGGTGCAGAAACCGCGCCTTCATAAATAATCTGCGCGCGCACTTGGCTCATAGTTTGTTTAAATAAACCAATGGTGAGGGGTTGTGCAGGCCGTACAGCCACGGTTTTTTGTTGTCCCAAATAAACGTTAATCCGGCCCACATCTTTTGGAGCCTCAAACAAGGTTTTGACCGTAAATTCACCAAATGCGGCTCGCATAACCCGTTCCGCTTGCCGCGAGCGCTCTCGTTGGGTTCCCAGACCTGACACCACCACAATCCGGCGTTCGCCATCACGCTCGGCTGCAGCGATAAGGCTATAGCCAGCCTCGCTGGTATAGCCAGTCTTTAATCCATCTGCTCCATCGAACAACGACAATAACGGGTTGCGGTTATAGCGGTTAGACGGCGCGGCTGTGCACCAATCATATTCGCGCTCGGCATAATACTTATAAAATTCAGGGAATTTTTGGATGGTAAGCTTGGCTATTTGCGCCAAGTCGAAGGCGCTAATCACATGATTTTCTGCTGGCCATCCGGTTGAATTGACAAAATTTGCCGAAGTTAACCCCAATTCATGGGCTCGCGCTGTCATCGCCTTGGCAAATAAGGCCTCGGATCCACTAATATTTTCGGCAATGGTAATGGCAGCATCATTGCCGGAAAGCACCACAACGCCGCGGATTAAATCTTCAACCCGAACCCGTTCATTGGGACGCAGACACATGGTGGAGGAGCCAGAGCGAAAACCACCACGGTTCCATGCGTCCTCAGAAACCGTAAATTCATCGTCCAAAGACAATGATCCAGAGGCCAAGCGCTCAAATACCATGTAAAGTGTCATGATTTTGGTCATGGATGCTGGCGCTATTGGTTCGCGGGCATTCTTCTCGAACAAAACAGTACCGCTATCGCCATCCAAAATAATGGCCACTGAAGCCGGCGTTTCATACCCCTGCGCCTTCGCAGAAAAGCTAAAAAAACATAAACAAATACAAGTCAGTAAAATTCGCATGAGACCATACCAAATCAAAAATAAAGCCGTAATTTGAGACTACGGCCTACTTCATGGCACGATTCAATTTCAGGCGCAAAGAACCATGCGGATTTTTACATCCAGATTAGGGGAAATGTCATGAAATTCTAAAAAAACTAGGGCTTGTACGAAGTTCAAGCAAAACTATCCCTAGTTTTGCTTTGTTATCCGAGCTTTTGAAAACCCCGCGGCGACAACCTTTGTGTGTTGTTCTTGCGCTTGTTCCTTGGCGGCAAACGGGCCAAGCAGTACGCGGTATATCGTTTGATTGCTAACATAAGCGGTTTGCACCATGGGCGATCTACCCACATGCATCGCGGCCGCAACTTGTTTGGCACGACTATGGTTCGAATAGGCACCAGCCTGCACAAACCAACCACTAGCCGCTACTCTTGGCCGTGACAGCGCTATTCTATGGTTCTTTTTTGGACTTTCTAGCCAAACATTATTATTCGTAATAGGCGCACTGACAGGCTTTGCTGGTGCCGAAGCTCGTGTGATCGGTAATTTTTCACCGTACAATGGCGCAGGACCAATATATTCAACCCGGACCTTAGCAACACCCAAGTTTTTATACCCGATTTCATCTGCGGCACGTTTAGAAAGATCAATTATCCGGTCACTAGCAAACGGACCACGGTCATTTACCCGCACCAAAATCTGCTTACCGGTCTTTAAATTGGTTACTCGAACCACCGAAGGTAATGGCAAAGTAGGATGCGCGGCCGTCATCGCATTTTGGTCAAAGGTTTCCCCATTGGCGGTCTTTTTACCATGAAACTTTGGGCCATACCACGAACCTACTCCAACCCGATCATAAGTATCATCACGGGCCGGTACATAGGTTTTACCAAATATCACATAAGGTCGGCCAATTTTCTGGTGTCCACCTTTGGCATTACGATTATTCTGGCGAGCTACTTGCCCCGCATTTGCAGATTTGTTGTGGTTGGCTGCTTGCCCTGCTTTGCCGTATTTCGGCGCGCCCCATGAACTGCCATTGCTAGAAATATGTCCGCCTCCTGAGGCACAGGCGGTAACTAAGCAAGCCGCTCCGGTAATGACTAAAACCCGGAATAAACGGCTTGCAGAAAAGTTAGTCAGCGTACTCGTGAGAACCATTTTTGGTCTTCCTTTTTATTGGCCGCATCGTGATGGCAGCTATCCCCGATCAGTTGATTCCGATCTGACGAATATGACGAACCATACCGCCCGGAGTTGAATCTTCGCTTAAATGGGTTGGTTATTTTTTCGTAACTAAGATCATGAAAACTTGATTTTAATACAATAAAACTTTGACGAAAAAGCGGCAGAAAAATCAGTATAATAGCAGCCAACGCCAAAGAGCGCATTCAGGGCTTGCTCAAACCCCCTACCCTTGCTAGTTCCTGTTTTCAACTATGCGGATGGGTGGCAGAGCTGTTGAATGCACTGGTCTTGAAAACCAGCGGACGTGGAAGCGTCTCGGGGGTTCGAATCCCTCCCCATCCGCCAGCTATTTCATTACCGCAAGGCCGTCGCTTAATATAAACCAACAAAGGTGAGCAAACTCTCGCTTAGTGCAGACTTAAATCTGTGCCATTTTATATGAAGACGGACAGGCAGGTAGCACAAGGTTTTCCCATCCTGGATGCCGCAAGTTTTAAAGACGGACAAGTTGTCAATCTCGTGCTAGCGCATTCCGAGTGCAGGAAAATAAAAAATGAAATCTACTTACCATCTGTGCAAAAATAACTGTTAGAACCAATCGAACCCATCTCTCGGCCAAGCAAATAGAGCCACCCAAACATGCACATATTATTTCTCTCAGACAATTTTCTACCTGAAACCAACGCTCCAGCTTCGCGGACGTTTGAACATTGTCGTGAATGGGTAAAAGCCGGTCACAAGGTTACGGTGATCACCTGCGTGCCAAACTTTCCCACGGGAAAGGTGTTTGCAGGATACCGCAACAAGCTTTGGCAGAAAGAAGACATGGACGGCATCCACGTTATCCGTGTTTGGTCATATATCAGTGCAAATGAAGGTTTTCTGAAGCGTGCAATCGACTATGTCAGTTATATGATCACCGCAATATTCGCTGCGCTATTTGTTCGTAAAGTGGATATTGTGATTGGTACCTCGCCGCAGTTTTTCACCGCTTGCGCCGCTTATATTGTTGGCGCTTACAAACGTGTCCCGTTTGTTTTCGAGCTTCGCGATTTGTGGCCAGAGTCAATAAAAGCGGTGGGTGCTATGCGACCGGGGCGATTATTGCGGGTATTGGAGCATTTGGAACTTTTTTTGTATCGTCGTGCCGCGAAGATTATTTGTGTAACCCATAGTTTCAAACAAGTACTCATTATGAGGGGCATTGATCCCAAGAAAATTAGTGTGGTCACAAACGGCGTTGATCTACAGCGTTTTAGTCCACGAGAAAAAGACACTCAGCTTGTGAGTGACCTTGGGTTAAGCGGGAAATTTGTTGCCGGATATATCGGAACTCACGGCATGGCACATGCCCTCGAAACCGTGTTAGAGGCGGCGAAGCTCATTCAAGACCATCCTAATGGCGCACAATTTCGCATCCTATTGCTCGGTGACGGCGCGAAAAAGAATGACCTTATCGCCAAAGCTAAAGAATTGAAACTAAACAATATTTTGTTCCTAGACACGGTATCCAAGGATGAGGTCGCCCAGTATTGGGGATTGCTGGATACGGCCATTATTCATTTACGCCGGACAAAGCTCTTTGAGGCTGTTATCCCGTCTAAATTATTCGAATGCATGGGCATGGGCATTCCCGTGCTACATGGTGTATTTGGCGAGTCCGCCGAAATTGTCCGTAAATACGATGTTGGTTTGGTATTTGAGCCACAGAACGCCGCACAACTTTGCACGCATTTGCTCGACCTCTATGCACACCGTGATCGATACGACACTTTGCGTCAGAACTGTATTCAAGCCGCGCCTGATTTTGATCGCTTAACCTTGGCGCAACAATTACTGATATCATTGCAAACTCTTGTGAACGACAAACACGAGCAGGTACACTCACCAATACCTTAAAATATAGAGAAATTACGGCAATGCCTTCACTATCTTCCTTATCCCTTTATTGGCACACGCTACGGCATCTGAAGCCGATTCAGCTGAGCAATAGAATGTGGAGAAAAATCGCTCCAGCAACACCAGATACACGGCTTGCCCCAAAAATTCGTGGGCTGGCCCACCACTGGTCTGCCCCTATCACTCCAGCGCCGTGCATGACAGGCCCGAAGAGCTTCATATTTTTGAATGAACCGGGAAAAGCGCGAAAGCCGGCAGATTGGAATACGCCCGAACGGGACAAACTTTGGCTGTATAACCTACATTATTTTGATGACCTTCGGGCGCAAGAGGCTGAGGCGCGCACGAAATGGCACCGCTCACTCATCGCGCAATGGATCGAACAAAATCCACCGGGATTTGGAAATGGCTGGGAGCCATACCCACTGTCGCTGCGGATCGTAAATTGGGTAAAATGGGCAGTTACTGAGAATGAACTTGAACAAGAATGGGTGCAAAGCTTGGCCATTCAGGTGCGATTTTTGCGAAAATCCCTCGAATGGCACCTGCTTGGCAACCATTTGCTGGCCAATGCCAAAGCCTTGGTTTTTGCTGGATTGTTTTTTGAAGGCCAAGAAGCGGATGAATGGCGCAAAAAGGGATTGAGCATTCTTGACAAACAACTCCCCGAGCAAATCTTACCCGACGGCGGGCATTTTGAACTAAGCCCGATGTATCATTGCATTATTCTCGAAGATTTGCTGGATTTGCAAAATTTGAACTTGGCTTACCCAAATATTATACCCGATACAGCTCACGAGTATTGGCATATGAGCGCTAATCATATGCGAAGCTGGCTGAACGTGATGACCCATCCGGATGGCGAAATCAGCTTCTTCAATGATGCCGCCTTTGGGATTTGCGCCGCGCCGGCGGCATTGGATCGCTATGCCATTGCGCTGGGGCTTGGCGTTGTTGAAGCGCCGCAAATTGGCGTTACGCACCTTAAAAGTTCTGGGTATATTCGAGTGCAGCATGGTGAACTGGTTGCTATTTTGGATGTTGCCCCCATTGGCCCTAGCTATTTACCCGGCCATGCCCACGCGGACACGCTTTCGTTTGAATTATCGGTAAATGGTCAACGAATAATCGTCAATTCAGGCACTTCCCTTTATGGCGTGGGCGCCGAACGCCAGCGCCAACGATCAACAGCCGCGCACAATACGCTGGAGATTGACGGTGAAAGCTCTAGCGAGGTCTGGAGCGGGTTTCGTGTTGCCCGTCGAGCTCGTCCGTTTAATCTTCAAATATCTGAAAGCGAAAATGAAATCATCATCAAATGCTCGCACGATGGATATAGACGACTGCGGGGAAATAATATCTGCACGCGAACATGGAAATTCAGTAACCGCATGCTCTGCGTGATTGACCAAGTGTCGGGACCGCACCAACAGGCGGTTGCTCGTTTTCATTGTCATCCGGGTTTACAGATAGAAGCCGTGGCGCAAGGCGTGCGTATTTTGCAGGAAAACAAGATACTACAAAAGTGTACGTTCGACACAAAGAACATACAAATTATTCCAAGTACTTTTCATCCAGAATTTGGCGTGAGCAAAGACAATAATTGCGTCATAGCAATTTCTGACACAGGATGTATAACCACCAAGTTTTCAGGGGGGGGACGTTAGCAATGCCTAATTCGTTTGCGCAATGGTTTGATCGAAAGTTTTATCCAAACCACACCCGCAATTGGGTTCATAGTCGACTATGAAAATACTCATTATTTTTGGCACGCGACCCGAAGCCATCAAGATGGCACCTGTGGTTAAAGCGTTTGCGGTTGAACCCGATGTTGACTTAAAAGTTTGTGTGACGGCGCAACATCGTGAAATGTTGGATCAGGTTTTGCAAATTTTCGAAATTACGCCTGACTTTGATCTGAACATCATGCGCCCTGGACAGAGCTTGAGTGATATTACCGCCAATGTATTGCTGAGGCTACAGCCCGTTATGGAAGAAGTCGCCCCCGATTGGGTACTGGTGCATGGGGACACAACGAGCGCTATGGCCGCTGCGATGGCCGCGTTCTACCAGCAAATTCCCATCGCCCATGTGGAAGCTGGACTTCGTACCGGCGATCTGTCTCGGCCATGGCCAGAAGAAATGAACCGCAAAGTCATTGATGCGATCGGGCAACTAATGTTTGCACCAACAGAAGGTTCACGCCAAGCATTGTTGCGTGAAGGCATATCCGATGCCCGCATTGAGGTCACGGGTAATACAGTCATTGATGCGCTATTGGATGTGGTGGAGCGCATCAAAACCAGCGCCGAAATTAAGGCAAGTTTGGACGCTAGATTTGAGTTTCTTGACCCCGCCAAACATCTGATTTTGGTCACGGGCCACCGACGCGAAAGTTTTGGTGGCGGCATGCTTCGATTGTGCGATGCCCTCACCCAAATTGCGGCCAGAGGCGATGTGCAAATTTTATACCCGGTGCACCTCAACCAAAACGTCCAGCGCCCGGTTATGAAATTACTTGGCAATTCCAAAGATATTTTTCTGATTGAACCGCAAGAGTATCTGCCGTTTGTCTATTTGATGAACCGCTGCGAGCTTATCATTACCGATAGCGGTGGTGTGCAGGAGGAGGCCCCGGCTCTTGGCAAGCCGGTATTGGTAACCCGCGAGGTAACCGAGCGACCCGAAGCGGTGGAAGCGGGCACCGCTATTCTTGTCGGTACCGATACCGATAAAATTGTTTCCAATGCAGCGCGTTTACTTGATGATCGCGCGTATTATGAGCAAATGAGCAATGCTCACAACCCGTATGGCGACGGCAAAGCTGCGCAACGTATTGTACAAAGGATTTGTGGTGGAACTTGAGTACAGCAAAATTTCAGTCATCGGATTAGGCTATATAGGCCTGCCGACCGCCGCCACCCTTGCCAGCCGCGGTGTTGATGTGGTGGGCGTTGATGTAAATGAGAGCGCTGTTAATGCGATATCTAAAGGCAAGGCGCATTTTTCGGAACCAGATCTTGATATGCTGGTGCAATCAGCAGTTTCGACCAAAAAACTACGAGCGCAAACCACACCGGAAGAAGCCGATGCATTTATTATTGCCGTTCCCACGCCATTTTTAGATGATCATAGCGGTGATTTGTCTTATATCCAAGCCGCCGGACGCGCCATTGCCAAGGTGTTAAAACCCGGCAATTTAGTGATATTAGAATCGACAAGCCCCGTAGGCACCACCCAAAAACTATGTGAATGGATTGCGCAAGAACGACCGGATTTGCGCCTGCCCGATACGCACCTCGACACACCAGATATTCATATGGCCTATTGCCCAGAGCGCATTTTGCCGGGCCGCATGGTGTTTGAACTGGTGGAGAATGATCGCATTATTGGGGGTATGACAGAACGTTGTACGGACAAAGCAACGGCGCTTTACGAAATTTTCGTACGCGGTGAATTACACCGCACCAATGCCCCAACTGCAGAATTGGTGAAAATTATGGAGAACGCCTATCGGGATGTCAACATCGCGTTTGCCAATGAAATTTCAACTGTGTGTGACGCGCTTAACTTAAATGCCTGGGAAGCGATTAGCCTCGCCAACCGCCATCCACGAGTTAACATCTTGAACCCCGGCCCCGGCGTAGGCGGACATTGTATTGCCATTGACCCCTGGTTCCTGATCTCCCACCTGCCAGAAAAAACACGACTGATGCGAATGGCGCGCAAGGTGAATGATGCCAAACCAAATGAGGTTTTGGACAAAGTCCGACATCAAATCGATCGGTTTCGCAAACCGATTGTGGCCTGTCTTGGCCTAACCTATAAACCTGATGTTGATGATTTGCGCGAAAGCCCGGCGCTGCATATCGTAGAAGTGCTGGCCAAAGAAAGTAACGCCGAGCTACTCGTCGTCGAGCCGAATATTGCCCAATTACCCGCTACTCTTACCAACTATGAGCGCGTGAAAAAGATCAAATTGGATGAAGCTTTGGAACGTGCTGATATTATCGTCGTACTGGTTGGACATAAGAAATTCGCCAAAATAGACAACCGCAAAATTCACGAAAGTGTGGTGATTGATACGATAGGGTTGTGGCAAGTAAATACGTATAAATAAATGGAATCAGTCCATAAGCTATGTTAGTCTCTTAATGTAATAATTTGAATTCAAAGCACATTTCTTTTTGGAAACACGGCAATATGGAAATTTTGAGTGAAAGCAA
>JAESUG010000096.1 GCA_016763185.1 Robiginitomaculum sp.
ATGTGCCGCTGCCCGCGTTGTCGATCCCGCCGGTGGCAGTCACGCTCATGAACAAATGACCGATCAATTGGCAGAGGCTGCGTGGAGTTGTTTTCAAGACATTGAAGCCCAAGGCGGATTGTTGGCCGTTGCCGAAAATGGTTGGTTGGAACAAACTTTATCCGCCCAACGAAACCACCGCGTCCAGCAAATTCGCACGCGAAAACTGGCCCTGATCGGGGTCAGTGAATACGTCAATTTTGATGTAGAGCTGCCACAAGTCTTAGAAATATCTGCCCCTGTTCCTGCTGCCAACAGTTTGGCACCGCTTTACGATGCTGCCGAATTTGAAACCTTGGCCGAGCGCTGCCAAAAAATGCCAACCCGCCCGCAAGTCTTTCTGGCCAGCATTGGCCCGGTATCGACCAGCGCTGCCCGCACCGGTTTTGCTCGTCATTTACTGGCTGCCGGTGGGATTGCGAGTAACGGCGGCGGCCAATGGGAAAACGCCGATGATATGTTATGCGAGTTTCGAGCGGCGGGTACGCCATTGGTGATCCTATGCGGCTCGGATGCCTTGTACCAAGAGCGTGCCGATATTTTGGCGACACAGCTTAAAGAAGCAGGCGCTGCACAGGTTTGGATCGCTGGTGGTCCCGTCTTAAAAGACAATAGCCATTTCGATGGACGGATTGCGTTGGGCTGTGATGCAGCGGCGACATTAACATCATTTTTGGATTGTCTGGGGGTGCCAAATGTCTCACCCTGATTTTACCAAGCTGGCGTTAGATGCCGAAGCTAGGCCCGCAATGCCAAAGCGAGCTGCGCCGCAAACTGGACGCGAGGGCATTGCCTTGCCATCCTTCTATGGGGTTGATGATTTACCGTCCAGTATTGCCACCGATTTTCCCGGATTGGCACCCTTTGTACGCGGGCCGTATCCTACCATGTATGCCGGTCGTCCGTGGACGGTGCGCCAATATGCCGGATTTTCTACCGCCGAGGACAGCAACGCATTTTACCGGCGCAACTTGGCAGGCGGACAAAAAGGCCTGTCCATTGCGTTTGATCTGGCCACGCATCGTGGCTATGACTCGGATCATCCACGGGTCGGTGGTGATGTCGGCATGGCCGGGGTGGCGATTGATAGCTTGTTAGATATGCGGATTTTGTTCGATAAAATTCCGTTGGATAAAATGTCAGTGTCGATGACCATGAACGGCGCGGTGTTACCGATTATGGCGCTTTATATTGCGGCGGCGGGGGAACAAGGGGTAACCTCAGCGCAATTGTCGGGCACCATTCAAAATGATATTTTAAAAGAGTTCATGGTTCGAAATACCTACATCTATCCCCCCAAGCAATCCATGCGAATTGTCTCGGATATTTTTAAATACACGGCCGAGCACATGCCGAAATTTAATTCAATATCCATATCCGGTTATCATATGCAAGAAGCCGGAGCGACGGCGGATCTGGAACTG
The DNA here is from genome assembly GCA_016763185.1 of Robiginitomaculum sp. Lineage (GTDB taxonomy): Bacteria > Pseudomonadota > Alphaproteobacteria > Caulobacterales > Maricaulaceae > Robiginitomaculum_B. Next base: position 1,464 of record JAESUG010000096.1, read on the forward strand.
GCCTATACCTTGGCCGATGGCATTGCCTATGTGCGCGCTGGTATTGCTGCCGGACTAGACGTGGACGCATTTGCACCGCGGCTGAGTTTCTTTTTTGGCATTGGCACCGATTATTTCATGGAAGTAGCCAAATTGCGCGCGGCGCGGTTGTTATGGGCCAAGCTGATGGTAGAAAATTTTGCACCGAAAAACCAAAAGTCGCTTTCCTTGCGTACCCATTGCCAAACCTCTGGCTGGTCGCTGGCGGCAACTGATGTGTTTAACAATATTATTCGCACCAATATCGAGGCGATGGCGGCGGTGGATGGGCATACCCAATCCTTGCACACCAATTCACTGGACGAAGCCTTGGCATTGCCCACGGATTTTTCGGCGCGCATTGCCAGAAACACTCAATTGTTTTTACAACATGAAGCTGGCCTTACCAACACCATTGACCCGTGGGGCGGTTCGTATTTTGTCGAGCGCCTGACCCATGATCTAGCGGCGCGGGCCTTAATCCATATCGAGGAAATCGAACAGCTTGGCGGCATGGAGCAAGCCGTACAGCAAGGTTTGCCCAAGCAACGCATCGAAGAAGCCGCCACCCACACCCAAGGCAAAATTGACAGTGGCCAACAGGTTATTGTCGGGGTCAACCGCTATCAACCAACCGAAGACGAGCCGATTCCGGTGTTAAAAGTCGACAACGACATGGTGCGAAAAACTCAAATTGCGCGGTTGAACAAACTGCGTGCTGAGCGGGATCAAGGTCTTGTTGATACGGATCTGGCGGCGATGACCCATGCGGCGCGCTCCGGTGAGGGTAATTTGCTGGAGCTGGCGGTAACTGCGGCGGCGCATTTGACCAGTGTTGGTGAAATATCATTGGCACTGGAAAACGCATGGGGTCGCCATAGTGCCGTGCCCATCACCGTGCGCGGTATTTACGGTGCAGAAGTAAAAAACGATAAACGAGCACAAATGGCCAAAGCGAAAGCTGCTGAATATGAACAACAACAAGGCCGCAAGCCAAAGATTCTCGTCGCCAAATTGGGGCAAGACGGCCATGATCGCGGCCAAAAAGTCGTGGCCTCGGCGTTTTTGGACTTAGGTTGGGATGTGGTGACCGGTCCGTTGTTTCAAACCCCCGAAGAAGCGGCAGAGCTGGCCATTGCGCAAAACGTACATGTGATCGGGGCTTCGTCACTGGCCGCCGGGCATTTAAGTTTGGTTCCGGCGTTGCGCGAAGCTTTGCACGAGGCGGGGCGTGCCGATATTCATATTGTTGTTGGCGGCGTTATCCCGCCCGATGATATTGACACGTTACGCGAAGAAGGGGCTGTTGAGGTATTTCTGCCCGGCACTGTGATCTTAGAAGCGGCATTGGTATTGATGACCCGCTTAAGCCGGCGGCCAAACCAATGACAAACCTAAAGACCGAGGCAATTGCCCCCGCCAGCATCGCCAATCTTGCCGTCGGCTTTGACCTGTTGGGCCAAGCCTTTGACGGTTGTCATGATCGAGTTACCGCCACTCGTATCGTCAGTGGCCAAGTAGAGCTGGGCGAAGTCAGCGGCTTGATGGACACATTGCCCAGTTTGGTGCCGGACAATACGGCATTGCGCGGGGCGGATGCGTTGTTGTCTGCCATGGGTCAACCGTTTGGCGTGCGCCTCGATATTGTCAAAGGCATTCCCAAAAGTGCCGGATTGGGCGGCTCTGCTGCCTCTAGTGTTGCCGCTGTCATTGCGGTTAATGCGTTGTTGGACAAGCCATTGTCCACCGCAGAATTATTCGTATTTGCACTGGAAGGCGAACGTGCGTCTTCTAACCCGCCGCCGGCAGACAATGTTGCCGCCTGTTTGTTTGGGGGGGTGGTATTGCTGGAGCCGGGCGGCACCGGCCAAGTGGTGCCATTGCCGCCGCCAGAAGGGGTGATGAGCGTGGTGTTCCACCCCAAGTTGGAAATTCAAACCGGAGAAAGTCGAAAGGCATTGTCTGTAAGTGTTCCCTTGGCGCAAACCCTTGATTTTGCGTCCCATATCGCCAGCTTTACGGCTGCGTGTTATCGAAATGATATCCCCTTGTTGCGCCGGGTTATGCATGATGTGTTAATTGAACCACAGCGTGCGCCAAGCATTGCGCCGTTTGCCGAGGTCCAACAAGTAGCCTTGGCTGCCGGTGCCATTGCTTGTTCGATATCCGGCTCTGGTCCCAGTATTTTTGCGTGGGTGGAAACCGAACGATTGCAGGCTGTAACTACGGCGATGGCGGATGCATTTCACCGCGCCGGTATTCAGGCTCGAAGTTATACATCACCGTTAACCGTCAAACCTGCACGATTGTTGCCCGCATGAAATTTATCAGCACCAGATCGTCCGCCCCCGCGGTAAGCGCTTCCATAGCCATCCGTGCCGGATTAGCGCCGGATGGCGGCTTATATATACCAGAAACTTTCCCGCAATTTGCGCCGAATGATTTTGCGGGTGTCCATGGCTTGCCAGATATTGCCAGTGTGTTGTTGACTCCATTTTTTGCTGGCGACCCGTTGGCAGATCATTTGGTTAATATTTGCGCAAGCGCCTTTGATTTTCCGGTTCCAGTGCAAGCCGTGGCTGACAAACTTTCTGTACTGGAATTGTTCCACGGACCGACCGCAGCGTTTAAGGATTTTGGCGCACGGTTTTTGGCCAACTGCACGGATGCTATGGAGGATCAAGCTGCCAAACAGACGATTTTGGTTGCGACCTCTGGCGATACGGGCGGGGCGGTGGGGTGCGCGTTTGCGGATAGTTCAAACGCCCGCGTGGTGATTTTATACCCAAGGGGGCGGGTGTCACCGTTTCAGGAACAGCAACTAACCTGTTGGGGGGACAATGTAACGGCACTGGAGGTCGATGGGGATTTTGATGCTTGTCAGGATTTAGTCAAACAAGCGTTTGCACCCCAAACCGCCAAGCATTTAGGCTCGGCCAATTCGATTAATATTGCTCGTTTGTTACCGCAAATGAGCTATTATGCGCAAAGTGCCTTGGCGCATTTTACCGCCACTGGCGAGCCGGCCAATTTTGTCATCCCCACCGGTAATATGGGCAATGGCATGGCCTGTTTATGGGCGCGAGCTTGTGGCTTGCCGATCGGACAAGTGGTGTTTGCTAGCAATGCCAATCGGACTTTGTTTGATTTCTTTGCGGAGGGGGTTTTACGGGAAAATACATCCATCCCAACCTTGGCCAATGCGATGGATGTGGGCAATCCCAGTAACTTTGAACGCTATGGCAAGCTACTCCCAAGCCAAACCGCCAACACCGCATGCTATATGACCCGCGACCCGCAAATTGAACACCGCATCCGCCAAGACCATTTTAACTATGGCCAGACCTGGTGCCCGCACACCGCCTGTGCTGCCGAGAGCTGGCAGCAATTGCCGCTAAGTCAACGGGATCAGCATTGGTTTTTGGTTGCCACGGCTCACCCCTATAAATTTCGTGAAGTGGTTGAACCACTGATCACGCAACCGATTTTGGCGGCGCCCGCTTTGCAAGAAATATTGAACCTACCTAGCCAGAAAACCCAAATTGCGGCACAGTTATCGGCGCTATTGGCGCACATTTAGAAAAAACTTGGCATGGTGTAAACAAACCACCGAACCCAAATCTGTTTTTTTCAAATTTGCCCACTTGCGCCTGTGCCATGGGTTTTGTATAAGCCGCGCTCCTCATCTATCCTTATTAGCTCAAAGACACACCGATGAAAAATGACATTCACCCAAACTATCACACGATCACGGTTACCATGACCGATGGTTCGACATTTGAAACCCGTTCGACCTATGGCGAAGAAGGTACCAATTTGGTGTTGGATATTGATGCAAACACCCATCCGGCATGGACCGGCGGTGGCCAGCGCCTACTTGACCGTGGGGGTCGCCTTTCCCGCTTTCGTGATAAATTCGCTGGGTTTGTTTCTTAAAATAACAATCACTAATGTACACGACAAAAGCCTACCCAAGCGGGTGGGCTTTTTTATTGCGTGTTACGCATTGCGCCGGGCGGCACGGGCCGCAAACCGCGCTGGGTGCAATGCAGTTGCTGCATCATGCTCCAATGGTGATGGCCCGCCGGTGATCATCAAAATCACCGCTTCAGCTAATAGGGGTGCCAATGTTAACCCGCGAGAACCCAAGCCGTTTACCATATAAAGACCCGGTTGCATTGGTGCATCGTTATAGCTGGATAACTTGCCCCAATATTGTTTTGACCACGCCGCACAAGCCTTCGCATCCGCCACCGGCCCAGCCATGGGTTGTAAGTCTGGGCTGGCAGCCCGGTATGAGGTGCGACCTGTTAGCTGTGCAACATCAATTTGTCGGGCCAGATCGGGTAATACACCCATCAAGCCTTGTCGGTTTCGGTGATGGTCTTCGGCGCACACATTGGTATCACCAACGGCGTTGACCAGATCATGAGTAGCCCCAAATACCAATTGATCCTCCGCCAAGCTTGCCGCATAGGTTTTGCCAATTACGGGTACGCTCAAAGTATGCAAAATATTGCTGGCAATAGACAATTGTCCGCGCAGCAACCGCATTGGCGGCAGCTCCAACCCCAAAACCTGTTTCGCTCCATTGGCTAATATTGCAATGTCAGCGCGGGCAATAACCTGGCCCGCAGCATTACGTGCCACCCAATTTCCATCTTCACGAAGCAAATTGGCAACCGTCCCCGCAATAATTTTAGTGTGCTTCGTGACGGCCGCAATTGCCGGAACTGGACGTAAAGTTCCACCTAATTTAATCTGTAAATCCTGAGTACCGTCATGCCGGTGCAGCATGTCTGGTGATAGGGCTTGTTGTGCGAGCAATTCATCAAATTTTTGTTGTTGCTGCGGCGTTTCAGCACGGCGCACAATACCCGTGGCAGCAAAACTGGCACCGCAATTTTGATGGTAAAACCGACAGGCATAAA
>JAESUG010000010.1 GCA_016763185.1 Robiginitomaculum sp.
ATTGGCGCCAGAGCCATCCGTGGCATTGACGGCGTCTACGGCTCCGTCGAACATTCTTGCGCGGCGCATAATCTCTTCAGGATTTGCACTATCTGGCGGTGCTATTTCTGAGGTAACGGCAAAATGCCCCGCTCGTAATATACGCTCAAACCTGCCATGGGAAACATGGCCTTCAAGTTTCGGTAGCGGGTCACCTGAGTTGGTACCAACGAGTTCAATATCCGGGGGAGGCACGGTCATATCACGAACCTTGTTTGGCTTTGTTCGCAAGCTTTAGCCAAGTAGATGTACCCTTTTGGCTATAATCCAGGGTAAACTGTATATCTTTAATCCCATCGCCATTTTTCATACGCGACGCCCCGTCCCAAGCCGTAACCCAAACGCAGCGCATGTCAGGTTTAACCTCGCAGTTTCCGTTTTCTCGCACACCGCCGCACGGACCATTACGAATGGTTTTTGGGCAATTCATTGGGCAGCTCATTCCCGTGCTTGATAAGATGCAATCCCCACACATTTGACAATCAAACAAAAAGCCTTTTAGCCCTGCTTCCAATGCCGTGATTGGACGATCAAGGGATTTACCGAAAACTTTATTGATGCCACGCAGAAGCCATAATATGGCTGGATTGAAAGTCGTATAAAGGCTCTCCATAAACCTTGATTGTTTCACCGCCCATAACCGTACTTTATACATATGCCGGCTCCCTTAGAGCGAGCGTATCCATCGCATCGGCCAGCATTCCATATCCGATAAACTTATACTCATAATCAAGTTCAAGAGTTTGCGCTGCCGCTTTCGCCTGTTTTTGCAGCTCTAAATCTTCGGTTTGCGCCAGATAAACCACCCGCTTATAATTTGCGAAATAGATGTCTTTTAAATCGGGGTGTTTATCAACCCCCATGCCTTTGATGATAAGCGTGTCGAAAAATTTCACCAAATAGTCGGTTAGAAAAAAACTGCCTAACTCTTCTTCCATCAGCGCGTCAAACTCATCTAACCCTGCGAAAAATGCGTAGCAATGAGCGCCCGGCAGAAGCTCTAAGTTATTCTTCGCGACAAATGCATCCAGATGCCCGCCCGTGCCGCAATCCCCATAGCCAATGAGGATACGGTCATAATGACAACCTCTCTCAGCGATGACTTTTTCCAAACCTGGGATAATTTTGCGCGGCGTGTTGTGATAATCTGCTGGCAAGCACTGCAGATCAATAGAGCGCCCCGCATCACCCAGCATCTTCTTTAGAAACAAAATTTCCTTGGCAAGCGCTCCGCAAGCGATAATGAGTGTTTTATGCGAAGTGTTTGTCATAATTGTGCTATCTGTTTTTCCCAACGATTGCTTTGGCAAGTTCTGCAGTCATCGCGGCATCCCGACCATAGGTATGGGCATTAATAGCGTCAGAAAATTCTTGGTTTACAGGGGCGCCGCCAACCATAACAGGAAGCTCTTTTAAAATTCCGCGTTTATCAAGTTCTTCGATCACAACCCCCATATAGGGCATAGTCGTCGTCAAAAGTGCAGACATGCCCAAAATAGCAGGCTGATGCTTATCAATGGCTTCTAGGTAATTTTCCACAGGATTATTAATACCAAGATCAATCACTTCAAAGCCCGCACCTTCGAGCATCATACCGACAAGGTTTTTACCAATATCGTGTATATCGCCTTTAACCGTGCCGATTACATAGGTGCCAAGGCCTGCCGAATTTTCAGTGTTCGCCAAAATAGGCCGTAATAATGACATACCGCCCTTCATAGCACTGGCGCATTGCAATACCTCAGGCACAAACAAAATACCATCGCGGAAATCTACGCCAACAATGCGCATACCTTCAACCAATGCATCCGTCAGCACGGCGTTTGCATCCCAACCACGATCAAGCAGAATTTGCGTACCTTCGACGACTTCATCCGCCAAACCATCATAAAGATCATCTTGCATTTGCTCGACAAGCTGCGTGTCATCGAGGTCTTTTAAGATGATTTCGTCGTCTTCGTCACTCATGATATCCCTTAGGCAGTTATTTTAAGAAAGGCCAATAATTTGGCCGTCATCATCAAGTCCAATATCCAGCGCCGCAGGGTGACGTGGCAGTCCCGGCATACGCATGATCGTGCCGCATATAGCAACGACAAAGCCCGCGCCCGCACACAATGTTACCTGGCGCACTTCAACCGTATGTCCCGTTGGAGCGCCTAGCTTTTTAGGATCTGTTGAAAAACTATTTTGGGTTTTCGCTATGCAAATTGGTAAATGAGAAAACTTCATTTTTGTTATCTCGTGCAATGACCGTGCCGCCTCCGCGGACAAAACCACATCCTTAGCTCCATATATAGTCGTAGCTACCGATTCGATTTTAGATTTTAGCGTATCTTCGTTTTTGTAAATAAGTTCCACATTGGTTTCATTTTTATCAAGCTGCGCTTTCACGGCATTGGCGAGGAGGATAGCTCCATCGCCGCCCTTTTCCCAATGCTTGGACACAGCCATCACCACGCCTTCATCATCGCAAACTTTGCGTATTTCTTCAATTTCCGCTTCAGTGTCATGGATAAAGTGATTAAGGGCAACAATGGGATTAAGGCCAAAAGCACGCATATTATGAATATGGCGGCGTAGATTTATGCAACCAGCTGCAACCGCTTCGGCATTTTCTGAGCCAAGATCATCTTTCGCAATACCGCCCTGCATTTTCATAGCCCGGACTGTACACACAAGCACAAGCGCATCTGGGCGCAAACCCGATTGGCGGCATTTAATATTAAGGAATTTCTCTGCGCCAAGATCAGCGCCAAACCCGGCTTCTGTGACAACCACATCTGCCACTTTAAGAGCCGCCGTTGTCGCCATAACACTATTACAGCCATGAGCGATATTAGCGAACGGCCCACCGTGAATGAAGGCAAGGTTGTGCTCGATAGACTGAACTAGGTTAGGCTGGAAAGCATCTTTGAGCAGTACAGTTACCGCACCGTCTGCTCCTAATTCACGTACCGTTACAGGTTTTCTAGAACGGGTTTCACCGATGATAATGTTGCCAACCCGCTTTTGTAAGTCTTTCAAATCAGTTGCCAGGCAAAAAATCGCCATCAGCTCGGATGCGACCGTAATGTCAAAACCGCCTTCGCGTGGAACGCCGTGAACTGGACCGCCAAGACCAAGGGTAATATTACGCAAAGCCCTATCATTCATATCAACCGCGCGCCGCCACGTAATGCGGCGCGGATCTATATCCAGTTCATTACCCCAATGCATGTGATTGTCGAGCATGGCGGAAACAAGGCTATGAGCAGAAGTGATGGCATGAAAATCGCCATTAAAGTGTAGGTTGATATCCTCCATTGGCAGAACTTGTGCCCGCCCGCCGCCAGCAGCACCGCCCTTCATCCCAAAGCACGGGCCAAGAGATGGTTCACGCAAGCACACCATAGCGTTAACACCAATTTTATTGAGGCCATCATTTAGGCCGATACTCGTTGTGGTTTTACCTTCGCCAGCGGGCGTAGGCGTAACCGCCGTCACCAAAACCAATTTACCATTTTTCTTGGCTTTGAGGCTATCTATATATTCGAGGGATAGTTTTGCTTTGTAATGACCATAGGGCACCAAGGCTTCGCTCGGAATGCCAAGTCGCTCTTTTGCTAGTGGTAGTAAGCGCTCCATCTTAGCCGCACGAGCGATTTCAATATCTGGTGCGCCAGGCGCAGGTAGTTTTTGCGTGACCATGTAATTGTTACGGTTTGTATACCGCCCCCTATAGTTTTTTTAATCGTTCTTTTGTGGGCAGGGTATCGGTAAAAGAAAATAAGACTGCCCTAAAAACGGCATTTAAATGACGATTATAGACATAATCTATTGAATTATGGATTATATACTGCTCTAAATATATCGGTAAAAGCAGGATATCTTCATGAATGATGCGCTAAAACCAGAAAAATTGCCATTAGAGCCTGAGGATAGTCCGTGCCAGCTTATTTGTTCGATTGATAAAGAAAGTAATATGTGTTTCGGGTGTGGGCGAACGCCAGAAGAAATTGCTGATTGGCCGTTGCGTCCTCCTGAAGATCGCAAGCGCATATTGTCTGAATTGCCGGCGCGTATGCCGCCTCTTCGGATTAAACTTCAAGAACGCAGATCCCGTCGACGTGTGAATAAGCGCCAGCGCCTAAGCTCTGCTAAAACCTAACTGTGTTTGGCAAAACGCCCATAAAAAAACCTCAAGCCATTGGGTTTTTGCTTATACCAGAATTTCCCATGTTAGCTTTCACCACATCGGTTGAGCCATTACGCGCGGCAAATCGTATGTCGGGTGAAACACTGTATACTTGGCATATCTATAGTGTAGATGGCGAAGTCGTAAAGGCCAGCAATGGGGTGGGAATTACACCGGATTGCTCATTGTCCCAAGTCAAAGATATAGATGTAATATTTGTCTGTGCGGGGCTACGAACTCAAAACTATACTGACAATAAGATGAACCGATATATACGTGCGCTTGCCCGTCACGGTGTCGCCATGGGCGCGGTTAGCACAGGCACAATAATTCTTGCAGATGCCGGTCTTCTTGAAGGATATAGGTGTGCAATACATTGGGAGTACAGTGAAGGCTTCGAAGAACTATTCCCAAATCACAATCTTACATCGCGCACATATGAAATTGATCGAAACCGCTATACCTGCTCAGGCGGTACGGCGCCTTTGGATATGATGATTCACAGCATTGCATTGGACCATAGTTCCGCCCTCGCAAGTAAGGTTGCTGATCAAATGTTATATGGACTAGACCATAAACGGCAAGAGCGGCAACGATCTCCACTGAAAACTCGCATTAATATCACGCATACTAAGATCCTAGCAGCTATTCGCTATATGGAATCCCATACCGAGACCCCGGTACCTACCGCTCAGCTCGCAAAAATTGTTGGCTTGTCACTGCGTCAATTTGAACGTTTATTTAAAAAACATATGCAAACGACACCTGCGAGATATTATCTGGAACTTAGACTAACCCGTGCTTCACAGCTGGTTAAGCAAACCAAGCTAACGCTTCTGGAAATCGCGGTTTCCACGGGGTTTAGCTCTCCGTCACACTTTTCGCGAGTGTATACACAACAATTTGGTCATGCGCCCAGTATAGATAGATAGGAAATAAGTAAAATTGGGGCTTTGTCACGTTAACTCACTAATTTCGTTGTTAAGATATCAAAGCCGGATGAAAACCTCAATCTATTCTCGTCACCGCTTTCATCCTGATGTCATTCGTCGCGCGGTTTGGCTGTATTTTCGGTTTAATCTAAGCTTTTGTGATGTTGAAGATATGATGGCCGAACGCGGGATTGATGTCAGTTATGAAACCGTCCGCAGGTGGATTGATAAATTTGGTTTGACCGATACCAAGCGGATCAAACAAGCCAAGTCCAGTTTGGCATTTAGACGAAGTTTTTGTGAGGATTGGTGGAAAGCAAGCCTATCTTTGGCGAACCGTTGATGATGAAGGTACGGTTTTAGGTATCGTCATTCAAACTCGCAGAAACCGTAAGGTGGCACCATTTTTAATTCAAAAACTCCTGAAAAATCAAGGAATTAGGCCAGAATCGTTCGTCACTGACAGGCTTGCACCCTACGGTGCAACCCTAAAAATGCTTAACCTTAAACATCTCCAAGCTGTCGGAGGTCGCAAAAACAATCGAGCCGAATGCTCGCATGTTCCGATACGGCGGCGGGAGCGAAAAACGCAAAAGTTTAGATCGATAAGATCAGCGCAAAAGTTACTCTCCGCTCATGGTCCCATCCACAATTTGTTTAACATTCGCCGACATTTTATCTCTCGCAAAACAATGAAAGCCTTCCGAAATCAAGCCATGAACGACTGGGGTATCATCA
>JAESUG010000097.1 GCA_016763185.1 Robiginitomaculum sp.
TTACGCCAAACATGAACTCCATCGAGCGTTCACCATACAGCGCCCAGCCCAAAATCGTGGTAAAGGCAAAAACCGCCAAACCAATAGTAACGATCCACTCGCCACCGGGAATACTCTCGCCAAAGGCGGCACTGGTAATGGCCGCAGCAGAGGCAATGCCCGACTGCCATACCGGAAGCGCGATCCCATTGGCCGCCAAAATCGACGGTGCGGTTAAGATCACCAACGCCGTTAATGTACACACAATGAGCGTATCAATGAATGTGCCCAACATAGCGATGGTGCCTTGGCGCACCGGATCATTGGTTCTGGCCGACGCATGAGCGATGGCGGCAGAACCTAGACCTGCTTCGTTTGAGAATGAACCTCGATTGGCCCCTTGGGCCATGGCAGCCATCACGCTGGCCCCTAAGAAACCACCGGCGGCGGCGGTTGGCGAAACCACGCCATTGAAGATCTGGGCAAAGGCACCGGGTATAAATTCAAAATTAAATGACAATACAACCAATGCGCCGCCCACATAAAAGATCGCCATAATGGGTACTAGAAAACTGGCAACTCTGGCGATAGATTTCACCCCGCCCATAATCACGAAAAACACCAAAACAGCCATCGTCAAACCACTGACCCACACCGGAATGCCCATGTTTTGGTTGAACAATGCGGCTACGCTATTGGATTGGATCAAGTTTCCGGTGCCAGGGGCTGCAATTGCCGTACAAATCGCAAACGCCCAGGCCAGCCAGATCCAGTTTTTACCCATGCCATTTTTGATATAATACATCGGTCCGCCCACATGCTGACCCTTTTCGTCGGTTTCGCGAAATCGCACGGCCAATAATGCTTCGGAATATTTAGTGGCCATACCAACCACGGCGGTCATCCACATCCAAAATACAGCGCCGGGTCCGCCCAAGGCAATGGCGGTGGCAACGCCGGCAATATTACCGGTACCAATGGTCGCAGAAAGCGCCGTAAACAAAGCGGCAATTGGTGATATTTCGCCTTCGCTTTTTGGGGCGTTTTCTTTATCGCCGCCCAATAATAGTTTGATCGCATACGGCAACCGTCTGATCGACATAAAGCGCATGCCAATGGTTAAATACAAACCGGTGCCAAACAATAAAAATACCAAAGGCGGTCCCCAAATGAACCCGTCTATTTTGCCTAATGTGTTGATGAACGATTCCATACCGGTATTCCCCAATTGGTTTTTATTTGGCGCAGACTAGCCCCATGCGATGACCGCTTGCAAGTGAGCATGAAGCAATTACTTTGTGTCGCAATATCAAATTACTGTTATGAGGGACATTATGAGCACAATCATCGAGCCATTTCGCATCAAGACGGTCGAACCGATCAAAATGACCACCATTGACGAGCGCACAGATATCTTGCGCGCCGCGCATTATAATCTATTTTCAATCGCCAGCCGGGATGTGTTGATAGACCTGCTGACCGACAGTGGCACCGGTGCGATGAGCACCAAGCAATGGGCCGCGATCATGCACGGCGATGAAAGCTATGCCGGTTCGCCCTCGTTCGAGCGCTTTCAAAGCGCCGTGCAAAACCTGTTTCCGTTTGAGCACATTATCCCGACCCATCAGGGGCGTGCCGCCGAAGCCATTTTGTTTTCGATCCTAGGCGGCGCTGGAAAATGTATTCCGTCCAGCACCCATTTTGATACCACTCGTGGCAATATCGAAGCCAGTGGTGCCGAGGCCCATGACCTAGTGATCTTGGAGGGTAAAGACCCACAAAACTTGCACCCGTTTAAAGGTAATATGGATGTGGAGGCCTTGGATGCATTTTTAACCGAACACAAAGGCAAGGTGCCGTGCGTGATGCTGACCGTCACCAATAATGCTGGCGGTGGACAGCCGGTCAGTTTGCAAAATATTCATGCCACCCGCGATATCGCCAAAAAACACGGGCTATTATTTATCATTGATGCTTGTCGGTTTGCTGAAAATGCATGGTTCATCAAACTACGCGAGCCGGGCCAGCAAGACCGCGCCATCCCCGATATCGTCCGCGACATGTTTGCCGGTGCTGATGGTATGACCATGTCGGCGAAAAAAGATGCCTTTGCCAATATTGGCGGTTGGTTGGCACTGAATGATGACGAACTGGCTGAAAAAGCGCGAACGCGGTTGATCTTAACTGAAGGCTTTCCGACCTATGGCGGTTTGGCCGGGCGCGATTTGGAAGCCATTGCCCAAGGTTTGGACGAAATTATCGACGAGGATTATCTGCGCTATCGCGTGGCGGTGAACGAATATATCGGCCAAGGCTTCGAAAAATTGGGCGTGCCTATTGTCAAACCCGTGGGTGGTCATGCGGTTTTCATTGATGCTCGTGCTTTTTTGCCGCACATCGCACCTTTGCAATATCCGGGACAAGTCTTGTCGTGCGAGATGTACCGCTTGGCCGGGGTTCGCGCCTGTGAAATCGGCACCGTGATGTTTAGCCGCAAGCCAGACGGTACCGAGGTTCCCGCAACCATGGACCTGGTTCGCTTGGCCATTCCCAGGCGCACCTATACCCAAAGCCATGCCGATTATATGCTCGAACACATGGCCAGTATCGTGGACAACAAACAAAACTTGCACGGCATGCGAATTACCTGGGAACCGCCCGCAATGCGCCATTTTACCGCAAAGTTTGAACCTTTGGGCGCGGGGTAAGCGAGCGTAGGTTCGGGCTTTCGTCTAGTCGCACCCCCTTCCACCCCTTCGGGGCACCTCCCCCGCCAAAAGCAGGGGAGGAAAGAGAAGTAAGCGTGGCCCCGCAAGCAGGGGAGGAGAAACGGGTAGACGTTTAGGGAGCACACTTAAGTGTAAACAACTGGACCCCGATTGTCATCGGGGTGACGGTGGGTGGCGCTGTGATTAGGCGGGATGAAACAAGCCATTTGGGTAACATGCATCACCCAAATGGCTTAATACTGGCGTTGATTAAAACGTGACCCGAACGCCGGCGTAGAACTCGCGGCCGATGGGGCGGTTGCGGTTTTCGGTGATATTGCGCGAGCCACCGGAATTAAAACCGGTGGGGACAAATGGGCCAA
>JAESUG010000098.1 GCA_016763185.1 Robiginitomaculum sp.
AAGCCATCGCATGAACCGCGCCTTAAAGCGGGCCAATGCTGATGTGCGGCTGATCATCCAGGACAATGCAGACCACTGGATGAGCTTTGAGGAAACGCGGTTAGAAACCGCTGCTGAGATGCTAAAATTCTTGGATGAGCATATTGGCGAATAAACCAAAGGCGGCAGGTTTCCCCGCCGCCTTGTCATAACAAATCGTAACCTTAGCCAAATAAGGTTTGAGCACCGGCCATCGACACTAACATCGGCAAGGAAAGCAATGTGTTGGTCCGCGAGAACAACATGGCGGTACGCCCGGCTGGTGCTTTGGCCGCGCTCGGTGCGTCGATGAGGCCCAAAGCAATCTTTTGCTTGGGCCAGATGATAAACCAAACATTGAACGCCATAATAATGCCGAGCCACATGCCGACGCCCAAAAATACGTGTTGGCCGTTTGCAAAGCCTTCCATCGCGCCAAGGCTCAATGTTTCAAGCAAATACCCACGATGTCCGGCCAGCAATAATCCGGTCAACAAAGTAAACGCCGCACCCCAGCGAAACCAGAACAAGGCAGCCGGCGCAATCACTTTGCCAATTGCCGGTTTTTGTTCATCCGGAATATTGACCATGTTTGGGATTTGCACAAAGTTGAAATACCAAAGCAACCCGATCCACATGATGCCCGAAACCACATGGGTCCAGCGTAAAAAGGCGGTGGCGACGGCCATGCCCGAATACGAGCCACCCGCGACCAGGTAATAAAGCACATACATCAATATGGCCAAAATCACGGAGAAAATGATCGTTGAACGAAGATTAGAAAGAATGCCAGCCATGTGGACCCCCTTGTCAGCAATGGAACAATACAAAACGAATGCGTGATTTGTCGGACACGAAGGGCCTCGCGTCAATCCATCATCGTTATTTTTTATAATTTATGTCTTGGAAATTTTAAGCGTCTTCAGTTTCGCTTCGGTCAATCCCCAATAGCAACAAAATCGGCGCCGCCACAAAAATCGAAGAATATGTACCGACAACCACCCCCCAAATCATCGTTGCTGCAAAGCCACGCAAGGCTTCGCCGCCCATGAAATAAAGCGATACCAAGGCCAGCAATGTAGTCAGCGAGGTAATTGATGTCCGTGACAGGGTTTTATTGATGGCTAGATCAATTAAATCGCCCAACCCCATTTTCTTGTACATCCGTAATTTTTCACGAATCCGGTCATAGACCACCACTGTGTCATTCATTGAATACCCAACAATCGTCAAAATTGCTGCGATACTTGCTAGATTAAATTCGATCTGTGTAACAGCAAACATACCAATGGTTAGCAACACATCATGGGTTAACGCCGCCACCGCGCCTACCGAAAACTGCCACTCAAAGCGCAGCCAAATATAGATCAACATGCAAAACAACGCACCCAAAACCGCAGTAACTCCCGAACGGACCAGCTCGCCAGAGACTTTTGGCCCAACAACTTCGGTACGCTGTGAGGTCAACGTGCTATAGGTTTCCAACAGTTTGTAACGGGCCTGTTCGAACACTTGTTGTTGCAACTCTGGACCCGATTGGCGCTCGATCACCATGACCGGCAATCGTAACAGCAGTGAGTTGGCATCCGCGCCCGCTTCCAAAGTCAAACCAACAATCCCCAAGGTGGTCATGGCTTGTTGCCCTTTTTCCAGATCAAGTGCCGTTGGTGAGGTAATCACTGCGCTTTGTAAGCCATCAAATGTAATGCTTACATTTGAATAGGACTGGTATAATGCGATGTGAACCTTGCGGGCCGCTGTTTGTTGCAACCGCTCAATATTGACCGATGAGTCCGTTGCCTCTTGGCGTTCAAAACGGATCAACACTTCAGTCGGCGAGCCAAATTCTCGCACCTCAACCTCGCCGAGGTCTAGCCCCCGAACAATCTTAGCAATTTTTATCAAATCAGCAGGCTGTTCCGTTTGAATTTCAATATTACCACCTCCCTTAAAATCAATCCCAAGATTGATGCCCAGCGTAAAAAACGCGATCATTGAACCAAGGATTGCAACCATTGAACAGGCATAGGCAATATTGCGTAATCGCACAAAGCGAAAGCTGGTTTCATTTGGAAAAATGCGAACAAATGCGAGTGCCATGTCAGCTATAGTCCTTTACAGCAAAATGGATTTTGGACGGGCCCGCATCAACCAATACGAGGTCAGCATACGAGAGAACAAAAAGGCGGTGAATACAGAAGTAAAAATACCAATAGCCAATGTCACGCCAAACCCTTGTACCGGACCAGAGCCGAATAATAACAATAACATTGCCGCGATCAAAGTGGTGATATTCGCATCCAAAATTGTAGAACGCGCTTTGGTAAAGCCGGTTTCGACCGCGTTCATCGGGGTGCGCCCAATGGCAACTTCTTCACGAATACGCTCAAAAATCAACACATTGGCATCCACCGCCATCCCGATAGTCAAGATGACCCCGGCAATGCCCGGCAGGGTCAATGTGGCCTGCAAGCCAGACAATGCCCCCAAGATCAACACCAAATTGACAATCAATGCCGTATTGGCAAACAGCCCAAATCGGCCATAAGCCAACACCATATAAATCATGACCCCAAGAAACCCGACCATCAGCGCAATGGCACCCGCACGAATAGATTCTTGCCCCAAGCCCGGCCCCACAGAACGCTCGTTTAAGGTTTCCAGCTTGGCCGGCAATGCACCCGCGCGCAGCAAAATGGCCAAATCATTGGCCGTTTCAACCGTAAAGCCACCATCAATGATCCCAGAACCACCCAAAATCGCTGAGCGGATCACCGGTGCGGTAATGGATTCATTATCCAATAAAATTGAAAAACGCCGACCAACATTTTGCGCCGTTGCATTGCCAAACCGAATGGCACCCCGCGAGTTAAACGTGAACGAAACCGCGGGCTGCCCGCCTTGATTAAAGGTTTGCTGGCTGTCGGTTAAATCGCCGCCGTCAACCAATGCTCTCCTTTGAATGAGCAGATCAGGCTCCGCAGGATTGGTGGTTCGCACCAATTTCGCACCCGGTGGAATTCGGCCCGCCAAGGCCTCTTGGATCGACACAGATGTATCGACCATATGAAACGACATTTGTGCGGTTTTTTCGATAATCCGCTTAATGCGTACCGGATCACTTTCGCCGGGCACTTCGACAATAATTCGAGAATTGCCTTGGCGCAGAATAGTTGGGTCTTTGGTGCCAAGTTCGGTAATTCGATTGCGGATTACCTCCACCGAACGTACCACCGCATCTCTGGTTTGCTTGGTCAAAGCGTCATCGGTGAGCGTTAACGAAATTCGCCCGCTGGTAATGTCCGATGACACCACAAACGGTTTGTTGGCGCTGCCCGTTAACAATTGCGCCTGGCCTAGCTCATTAATCGGTTTTAACCGCTCCAGCGCCAGCTCCATCTGGTCCGGCCTAGACAGGGTGAAGCTAACGGTATTGCCCGAAATTCGAAAATTACGAGCTGGAATAATAGGTCGCTCACTACGTAATAATTGCCGACTTTCTTCTTGTGCGGTTTCCATTTTTGCAGCGCGAACTGAATCCGTATCCACTTCGAACAGCAAATATGAACCGCCTTGCAAATCCAAACCTAAATTCACCGTTTTTGATGGTAAAAAGCCCGGAATTTGCCCTTTTATGTCCTCAGTTCCGCGAATACTGTCGGGAAGAAAATTGGGCAAGGCAAACAACAGCCCCAAAACAATGACTAGCCAAATACTAGTCTGTTTGAGTTTGGAAAAATGCAGCATATTCAATTACTTCTTTTTAGCGGCATCATTTGCCGGTTTTTTTGGCGCGCTCTTTGAACGTACATCGGACAAGGTAGCTCGCAAAACTTGAACCTTAACCCCGGTGGCAATTTCGATGGTAATTTCATCACTGCCTTCGGTGACTTTCGCGACCTTACCGATCAACCCGCCCGCCGTAACCACCTTGTCATTACGCACGACCCCACCAACCATTTGTTTGTGTTCACGAGCTCGTTTTTGTTGGGGTCGGATCAGCAAAAAATAAAAAATCGCAAACATTGCGATCATCATCGCAAAGAAACCAAATGGGCTTTGCCCACCCTCTGCTTGCAAGAGTAAACCTATGTTCGAAATAAGTGGTGTTGACATCCTAATCCCCTAACCAATTTGCACGGATCGGCCCGACCCATAATTCATTTCCAGAATATAGGCCGCGTTTACCAAAATGCAATCAAACAAGTTGGCGTTCCTGCCATTTCCTTGGCAAGACATAATCCATGATGAGCCATTGCCACCACTTGTCACCCTATGACCCCCACCACCTGTCACCCCACGACTTGTTCGGGGGGTCCAGTTCTTCGCGCAATACCCGCAATTTCACAAAAGAGCTGGACCCCGGCTCAAGGCCGGGGACTGAAATTGGTTATTCAAAATTACGTCTGCCCGCCAACCGCTACCGGTCCTTAGGTTTAATCCTCCCTCCGGCTTGAGCGGAGGGTCCAGTTCTTTGTGGCACATGAACCATTTTCCAAGAAGCTGGATACCGACCTGCGCCGGTATGACGGGCATGGGTAACAGGTGGTCGCCTAGCACAAAAACCAGCGTTTTGGCAATCAGCGTTTTGGCAAATGGGCCAGTGGATTGACCGGCTTTACGCCTTTGCGGGTTTCGAAATGCAATTGCGGTACATCGACAGAACCAGAGGAGCCAGCTAGGGCAATCACCTCGCCGCTCGCGACCTTGGCACCTTCACGGACTTTCACTTCTGAATTATGAGCATAGGCAGTGACCCAGCCGTTGTCATGGCGGATTAAAACCAGACGGCCAAAGTTTTTTAATTCAGATCCGGAATAAATCACGGTTCCAGCGCCGGCAGCACGAATGTCTGCCCCCCTATTTGCTGCAATATTAATTCCGTCATTGCGCATACCACCGGCTTTGCCGCCAAAGCTTGACAATACCTTGCCGTCCACCGGCCAGATAAATGTCGAATTTGCCGCAGGTTTCACCACGGCTCGCTTCCGAGCAGGTGCCGTACTGGATACGGGCTTGGCGGTTGCCCCCGGTTTTGAAACATTGGTTTTTGGGAAATTGGCTTTCCATGTACCTTGCTCATCCGTCGCCAGTGACGGCAACACCAAAATCGCATCCGGTGAAATCACATAAGGCTCATCTAGTCCGTTGATCCCGGCCAATGATTGAAAATCAATTTTATAGCGTCTGGAAATTGAATATAATGTGTCCCCTTTTCGCACGCGGTAATGCAAAGGCGGCGGTAATTTTAGCGTCTGTCCGGCGTTTAATGCATAGGGTGGTTGCAAGCTGTTTCGTTCAATTAATGGCTGTAACGCCACTTGGTATTTTTCCGACAAACTAAACAAAGTATCGCCGCGTTGCACCTGTATCGTAGCAGGACGGTCGCGGGTCGCTACAATCTGTTGCTCGACATGCGGTGTTGGCGCTTGGGCTGGGATCGCACCTGACTGGGTGGCTCCCAACACTTCTGGCGAAGGTTCTCTAGTTATATTTGCCCGCAAATCCACAGGGATTAACCCATTGGGATCAACATCCAACATGTCTAGCTCGTCCTCGGCGCTCAAACTCTCGGTTGTCGTAGACCTTGTCTGTAACGTGGCCGGTGGCGGGTTGGCATTGGTGGCATTTGGTTCAACATCCAACATGTCTAGCTCATCAACATCAGACAATATTTGAGGTTGCACGGGCCTAGGCGCAGTTGGCTCTGGGCGTTGATACGGCAGTCCTGCTGGCGTTGGTGCCTTGGCCTGAGTTGCGCCATCGGTATTTGCACCTTTATAGGTAACAGGAGCGCTTTGTTTGGGGCCCAAGCAAGCGCTCAAGCACAAAGCAACAAATATTGATGTCAAGGATATACGAATCATGGAGTGGATTTTCGCCTGAACTGGTTAAGCAATACTTCCTACAACGAGATATTCATGCACGGCCTCCGTCTATTTTCACCAACCCAATGGCCACGACCCTTACAAAGTTTTCGCGATACCATCCAACAGAGGAACGAACCGTACTTTGTCCAATACGTGCTGATGAAACTGGTCGCCATCGCGCCGGTATACGGTCAAGCGTTGATCACCGCTGGGGCCAATCGGCGCAACCATCAGGCCATGATCGCGCAGTTGCGCCAATAATGCGGGTGGCGGTTCGGTGGCCGCCGCGGTCATGATAATTCGATCAAAATTATCTTGTTCAGGCCAACCCAACCCACCATCGCCCAGACGCGGGACAATATTTCGAAGTTTCAGCGCCGCAAACCGGCGCTTGGCCTCCTCCAGCAATGTCCGATAGCGTTCAATGGTATACACCCGGCGGGCTAATTTCGACAATATGGCACATTGATAACCAGAGCCGGTGCCGATCTCCAACACTTTCTCGCGGCCCGTTAAACACAAAGCTTCGGTCATGCGTCCAACCACCATTGGCTGGGAAATGGTTTGCCCGCACGCAATTGGCAGCGGCCGATCCTCCCATGCTTGCTCGAGAAACTCTGGCGTGACGAACAAATCACGGGGCGTGGTTTCAATCGCCGACAATACGTCCGCATCCGACACGCCCTCACCGCGTAGAGAAAGGATCAATTGTACAATTTTCGGGTTCAAGCAGAAACCTTATTCATCAAATACAGCGTTTAATGCTGCCAATGTTTTGTAATGGGTTAAATCCATATGTAACGGGGTCACCGAAATACGATTGTCGTAAATAGCGCGCAAATCCACCCCCTCCGGCGGGTTCGACAACCGGCCATTAAAGCCCAACCAGTAATATTCGCGCCCGCCGGGGTCTTTACGGGTATGCACATCAATCAAGTCGGCATCGCGCCGTCCCATCCGGCTGATTTCCACCCGCGCAACTTGTTCTGGCGCACAATCAGGAAAATTGATATTCATCAACACATCCTCAGGCCAGCCCGCAGCAAATAGCTTTTTCAGCAGCGGTATTGCATGAGTTTCCGCCGTTTCCCAATGGATCGCACCCTCCACCGTAAACGGATAGGTTTGCGAAAGCGCCACCGATGGGATGCCCATTTCCATGCCCTGAATGGCCGCCGCAATGGTACCGGACAGAGTGATATGTTCAGCTAGATTTTGCCCCTTATTGACCCCCGACAAAATCAGATCCGGTTTTTTACCCTCAACCAGTGCCAATACCCCCATCATCACACTGTCAGTGGGCGTTCCAAAAACCGCAAAGCGCTGCTCGCCGCGCTGATCCACTCGCAACGGATCGCGAATGGACAGCGCTCTTGATGCCGCTGATTGTTCATAAGCTGGCGCCACCACCCACACATCATCGGACAATTGACGCGCCACTCGTTCCAATAAGGCCAAGCCTGGCGCTTCAATCCCATCATCATTGGATAGCAAAATTCGGGGGTTATCTGGGATCATTTGATACTTTCCTGTCCGCCCATAAAGGGCCGTAAAACTGCTGGAATTTCGATACTGCCATCTTCGCGTTGATAATTTTCCATCACCGCTAACAAAGCTCGACCGACCGCAATGCCAGAACCATTTAGCGTATGGACAAACCGGGTTTGTTTCTCGCCTTCGACACGGCACCGCGCGTTCATTCGTCGGGCTTGAAAATCACCACAATTGGAAATTGAACTAATCTCGCGATAACAATTTTGACTGGGCAACCAAACGTCCAAATCATAGGTTTTGGTAGCACCAAAGCCGGTATCGCCGCTACACAACACCATCACCCGATAGGCCAAGCCCAGTTTTTGCAACACCATTTCTGCCGCCGCCACCATCCGCTCATGTTCGGCCACGGATTGTTCTGGCGCACAAATGGTGACCATTTCCACCTTCATAAACTGGTGCATGCGGATCAGCCCACGGGTGTCTTTGCCCGTCGAACCTGCTTCGGAACGAAAGCACGGCGTATAGGCGCAATACCGATGCGGCAAACCGGCCTCGTCATGAATGGCATCCCGGGCTAAATTGGTCAGCGGCACTTCCGCCGTCGGGATCAACCAATGATCGCTTGTGGTTCGAAATAAATCATCGGCAAATTTTGGCAATTGCCCTGTGCCGATCACCGCAATATCGCGCACCAATAACGGCGGTGCAATTTCGGTAAAACCGTTTTCTTGGGTTTGCACATCAAGCATAAAATTGGCCAATGCCCGCTCAAGGCGCGCCAAATCTCCCTTTAGAAATGCAAACCGCGAACCGGAAATTTTAGCCGCCGCTTCAAAATCCAATAGGCCCAGCGCTTCGCCCAGCTCTGCATGATCTTTGGCGGTAAACCCAAGTTCGGTGGGTATTCCAACCCGGCGCAGCTCAACATTGGCGGTTTCGTCGTCGCCGTCTGGTACGTCCGTTGCCATTACACCCGGCAGCGATAATAGTAAATTTCGTAACGCGCTGCCGTGTTCGGCTTCCAGCTGTCCTTGGGTTTCCATCATCGCCTTTAGCGCGGTCACTTCTTCACGCAGTCGGTTAAATTCTGCATCATCGCCACGGCCCTTAGCGGCACCGATTTGCTTGGAGGCAGCATTGCGGGCAGTTTCTGCGCTTTGCTTGGCACTGACCGCCGCACGCCAATTTGCATCCAACGCCAACAGCTTGTCCGACTGCGCCGATACCCCGCGCCGGTGCATCGCTTCATCAAAGGCTGTCGGATTTTCGCGGATGGATTTGATATCGTGCATGGTTTTAGCTTTTTACTTAGAATGAGAATGTGGGTTTAGAAGTGGACAGCCACCTTGTCCATACGCCAAACTCGCTGGAACACCACAAATTACGGATAAAGCCCCGATGACCGACCCAAACGACCAACTCCCCGAAGGCTTTGACCAGTTTGTCAAAGAGCACATCGAGCCGTTGTTTGCCGCATTGCAACAACAACGAGCGCACGCCCGAAAATCCTTACGAAAATATGGGTTGATCGGCATGTGTATTGGCATCGGCGCGGCCGGGATTGCGTTTTTTGTATTTCATCTATTTTGGGCAATCGTTGTTGGTGTTTTGGTCGCACCGGGGTTTCTTGGCTTGATCCCCGGCACCATGCAATTGGCCAAAGCCAAAGACGCGTTTGGCCAACAGCACCTCGTCAAAATCACTGAGTTTTTAGGATTAAGCTATCAGGACGCGGGGTTTGAGCCGCCAAAGTTTGAAATTTTTACCCAGCTTGATTTGGTTCCTGCTGGCCATCGGCGTTCGTTCACGCATTTGGTTGGCGGCGCGCATCAAGGCTTGGAATTTACAGTTTATGAGGCCCATATCGAAGAACGGCGCACCCGCACGCGCACCCATAGCAATGGCAGGACCACTACCGAAACCTATTGGGTGACCGTATTTAACGGGCAATTGCTGCACAGCCCTTATGCACGAAAATTTGCCAGCACCACCGTGATTGCCCGTGACAAAGGCTGGTTCAACACCAAAGGCCGGTTTGGAAAAACCATGAAACCGATGGGGTTGGCTGACCCCGAATTTGAAAAACTGTTCGAGGTATATACCACGGATCAGGTCGAGGGCCGGTTCTTGGTTGATCCAATTTTTATGCTGCGCCTACTCGAACTTGAGGACAAATACAAAAACCGAAAACCCACCGCCGCGTTTTTTGAGCAAGGTGTGTTTGTTGCGCTACATGGCGGGACTGAGTTTTTTGGAAAACTTGACAAACACGCCACCGCCACCGGCTTGGCCCGTCAAACCGTCACCGCATTTTCCCACATTTTTCACTTTTTGGAGATGCTGAAGGGGAAAAACCATCAATAACATACAAGTGCAGGAATTTCAAAGAAATGCTCGGTTTTTTATGGTAAAAATGCGCCTAGGTCTTGGACACCATGCAACACCCGAACGACTTCAATTCCATGCGCAACCACACGATACAAAACAAGATAATTGCCAACGACCAAATGTCGCATACCTTTTGTTACGTCTTCTCGCGCCAAACCCATTTTTGGGTTTTCCAATAATTGGTGCGAGCGTTCATCTATTTTATGGATCAACGCGTCCGCAGCGATCATATTTCAAGCAGATCAATTTCCGCTTGGCGGGTGCGTGTTACCTTTGCCATCAATGAGAGGTTATGATTTATGGCGCTGGTGCGCCTCGGTTAGCAACTCATCAATGGAACGAAACCTTCCTGCGCCGTTTTCAACTCCTTGTTTCCAAGCACCACGCAAATATTCAATTTCAGCTTGTTGGCGTTCACGTTTCGACGCCCAATCACGCATGGCCTCGCGCACAGCTTCGCTGACCGAACCGTATTCACCGTTGGACACAGCCGATTTTACAAGCCCCGCCATATCGTGCGTGAAGGCGATGCTAAGTTTTTTTACATTGCTCATGGGGCACTAGTAGCAAAATTTACTACCAATAGCAATTCTGATGGAAAACCGCTCACAAATCAAAAATGGCCAGCACCGGCACATGGTCTGACGGTTTGTCCATGCCACGGGTTTTGCGAGCAATTTCGACACCGGTTAACCGGTCGGCGGCTTGCGAGGACAGCAAAATGTGATCAATATGGATGCCATGGTCTTTTTGCCAAGCACCGCGCTGGTAATCCCAAAATGTGTATTGGTGGCCCCGGCCATCTTTTGCTTCCCATGCATTGGTTAGCCCCAACCAGTGTAGGGCCGCAAACCTGGCGCGGGTTTCGTCGGCAAACAATGCGTCATCTTTCCACGCAGCTACGTCCCAACAATGCTCGTCTTTCGCGATGACATTATAATCACCGGCCAAGATCAATGGCTCCTCATATTTCAGAAGGTTTTGGGCATGATCGCGCAACCGTTCCATCCAACCCAGTTTATAGGGGAACTTCTCGGTGTCTTTGGGATTGCCATTGGGTAGGTAAATACTGGCCACCCGCACCGGGCCGGTGTCAGCAGCAACTACCGCTTCCAAATACCGGGCTTGTTCGTCCGTCTCGTCACCGGGCAGGCCGGGCAATGCTTCTTCAATCACATATTTCGAGAGAATAGCCACGCCATTATATGATTTTTGCCCGTGAACCGCGCAATTATAGCCCAAGGCTTCAAACTCAGATAGCGGGAATTGTTCGTCTTGGCATTTTATTTCTTGTAAACAGACCACATCCGGCTTGGCTTCATCCAGCCATTTGGTGATGCTTTGGATACGAGTGCGGACCGAATTTACATTCCAAGTTGCAACTTTCATACGGAAAAACTGGTACCACAACCACAGCCGGAAATGGCGTTTGGATTGTTGATCTTAAATGCTGCACCAATGATTTCGTCGGAAAAATCAATCTCGGAACCAGTTAAAAACTCCAATGAGGTCTCGTCAATAACCACGGTTGCGCCGTCGCGAGTAATCACCAGATCATCATCCGCCGGCACATCGGCAAAATCAAATGTATAAGAAAACCCCGAACAGCCACCGCCAATGACACCCACCCGCAAGGCATGGCGTTGTTGTTCGGCCATGATCTGATTGATGCGTTGTGCCGCCGCCGCGCTTAAGGTAACCGTTGGATTTGTCATCATGCTCTCGTCAACAAAAAGGGATGTAATTGATTAATCTTTTCCTATATATGGGATAGTTCTGCCATTTAGCAAAATGAATTTTATGACTGATTTGTTTCAAACACCACCGCGCGCCCGTTTTGCCTCTGATCCCTTGGCTTCTCGTGGGCGATTATTCCCCCAAAACCCCAGCGCCAGTCGCACACCCTACCAACGCGATCGCGACCGGGTCATTCACTGTACGGCGTTTCGAAGGCTCAAGCACAAAACCCAAGTTTTTATTGCCCACGAGGATGATTATTACCGCACCCGCTTAACCCACTCCCTCGAAGTCGCCCAAATCGCTCGCTCTATCTCCCGTGTTTTGGGGTTGGACGAAGACCTCGCCGAAACCATAGCCCTTGGTCACGATCTGGGCCACCCGCCATTTGGACACGCCGGCGAGGATGTGTTGGACGAAGCCATGCGCAATTTCGAAGGCTTTGATCACAACGCCCAAACATTACGCATTGTCACCCAGATGGAACGAGTTTACCCGGATTTTGATGGCCTGAACCTGAGCTGGGAAACCTTGGAGGGCATTGTCAAACACAACGGGCCAATTATACCTAAGCCGGGCCAGCAACTACCGTGGGCGTTTCGCGCCTTTGCCGGTTGGGATTGGTTGGAGCCGCACACCTATGCCGGACCAGAGGCCCAAGTTGCGGCGTTGGCCGATGATATTGCCTATAACAATCATGATATTGATGACGGCTTGCGCGCCGGTTATATCACCATCGAACAACTGTTAGAGCTGCCCATGGTCGGACAAGCATTTACCAATGTGATCGACCAGTATCCGGGCCTGTCCAATAACCGTGTGATCCGCGAAGCCGTGCGTCGGTTGATCGGGGTTTGGGTGGATGATTTACTGAGCACTACCCAAGCCAATATTGCCAAACTACGCCCCGAGACGGCAGATGATGTTCGAGATTTGGGCCATGCATTGGTAATTTTTTCCACTAAAATGGAAGAAGATATCGCAGTGCTACGCTCGTTTTTGTTGGACAATTTATACCGCCATTACAAAGTCAGCCGCACCCGCCACAAATCGACCAGAGCCTTGCGCAAATTGTTTGATGTATTTTTAGAAAATCCCGATTTGTTACCCCCGGACCGCCAAGCCCAAGCCAACACACCCAAGCACGGGGACACGGCGCGAGTGGTCTGTGACTATCTGGCAGGAATGACCGATACCTTTGCGTTGGAAGAATATAAACGGCTGTTTTTACTTGATGTAGAGCAATAGGGAAGTTCCAATAGGGCCTCACTGATTCGAACTATTAAGTGGAAATGAGAACCATGACTGAACATGACCGTGGGGTGTATTCTCCGCCGCCCAATGAATATGACCGCTTTGACGTGTCCGACGAGGATGACACCCGTCGTGGCCCGTTATTATTGGTCGTTGTTATCGCCGTGGCCATCGCCTTTATTGCGGTGGTGTACACCGCGTATCATCAAGGGTTTCGCACTGGCGGACGCAATGCCGCGCCGATCATCGAAGCCAATTCCAACCCAATTAAGTCCGCCCCCAAAGACCCCGGCGGCACCCCGCCAGCCGAGAGCAACAGCGCCGCCTATGAACCTTTGGACGGCAATACGACACCCAATGAAATCATCGAAGCGCCAAAGCCCGAACAACCGATCGAGCGCCAACCCATTGCTGAACCCGTGCCAGAACCCGTGGCGCAAGCACCTGCGCCGGCCCGTGTTGACCCCGCACCCATCGCACGCCCAAGTTTTGACATAGAGCGCACCGGAAAATTTGTCGTGCAATTGGGCGCATTTCGCTCTGAGGCGCAAGCAACCGAAAACTGGACAACCTTACGCAACCGGCTGCCCGCGATGATGGGCAACACCCAAATTGATGTGCAACGGGCCGATTTAGGGGCCAAGGGTATTTATTATCGATTGCGCGCCGCCGCCTTTGGTGAGCGAGCCGGTGCGGTGGATTTTTGCAATGCTCTAAAAGCCAATGGTCAGGATTGCATCGTCGTCTCTCGATGACAGCGCGAGCGATTATTTTTGGTTGCGCCGGGCCAGAGCTATGCCAAGACGAAGCGGCGTTTTTCACCGAAGTTCAACCTTGGGGTTTTATCCTATTTGCCCGCAATTTGGTATCCGAAGCACAAGTTCGCCACTTAACCCACGCCTTACGAAAATCCGTAACCCACCGCCCCCATATCTTTATCGACGAGGAAGGTGGCCGGGTCTCTAGGTTACGCGAACTGGGCGGTTGGATTGGCCCGCCGGCTGCGGATTTTTGGCGAACCGGTCAAATCATAGACGGTCAGGCCGCAGTACGAGCCAATTATCGAGCGATTGGGGCGCGGCTGGCGGCGCTGGGTATTACCGCCGACTGTGCGCCGGTGCTGGACGTGCCGCAATCCGGTGCCGACCCGATCATTGGCGACCGGGCGTTTTGCACCGATCCAGCCCAGATTGCGCCTTTGGGTCAAGCTTGTCTGGATGGGTTGGCTGATGCGGGTATTGCCGGTGTGATCAAACATATTCCCGGACATGGACGGGCGCAAGTTGATACGCATTTGGCATTGCCGATTGTTGCGACCTCATTGGCCGAACTTATCGCCACGGATTTTGTGCCGTTTACGGCTTTGGCGCATGCGGCAATGGCGATGACAGCCCATATTGTCTATTCGGATATTGACCCCGAACACCCAGCCACCACTTCGGCCAAAGTCATTGATCAGGTCATTCGAAAACAGATCGGATTTACCGGCTTGTTACTGAGCGATGATCTCGACATGAAAGCTTTGCAAGGAACGTTACCAACCCGCGCCACCCAAGCCTTAGCCGCAGGTTGTGATATGTTGTTACATTGCAGCGGAAATTTAGCCGACATGCGGATGTTGGCCGAATGTACACCGGTGTTACAAGGTGACGCTTTGGCGCGTGCTAAAAATGCCGAACCGGCCACCGAATCGTGTCAGATTTGCCCTATCGAAGCGATCCAAGAAGCAAAAAGCCGCCTTCGCGACTTAAGCTGATGGAAAATTAGAGAGCCGCGCAATTTAGGAATTTTACCTGTGACCGACGATGAATTTGAAGAAGATATCCGCTTTACTGCCGCCGAGGAAGTAGACGGCGCAACACAAATTTTAAGTGTGGATCTCGACGGTTATGAAGGGCCGCTACATGTGTTGTTGGAATTATCGCGCACCCAAAAGGTGGATCTACGAAATATCTCCATCTTGCAATTGGCCGAACAATATTTGAACTTTATTCGCCATATCCAAGAGTTGCGAATTGAACTGGCCGCCGATTATTTGGTGATGGCGGCTTGGCTGACCTACCTTAAATCACGGTTGATCTTACCAAAGCCGGTAACAGAAATTGACGGCCCAAATGCGGACGATCTAGCGGGTATTATAGCGTTTCGTTTGCAAAGACTGTCCGCAATGCGGGCGGCATCTGCGGCCTTGTTGGCCCGCGATCGTACCGGCATGCATGTATTGTTACGCGGGCAACCCGAAGGGGTTCGGCGCATTCATTCTCCGATTTTTGAGGCCAGTATATATGATTTGCTAAGCGCCTATGCGACCCGGCGCGCAACGATGGCGCGGTCCACCGTCATGGTCAAAAAACCAGTGCTATTGGCCTTAGAAGAAGCCCGGCAACGGTTGGAAAAAGTACTTGGCAGAATGTCAGATTGGCTGTCTTTGGACCAAATCATCACCGAGTTTGGGATCACCAATGACGGCATAACACCGCCGCGGGCCAGCATGTTGGCCTCATCCCTTGTCGCTAGTTTAGAATTAGCCAAAGAGGGCCGTGCCGAAATTCGCCAAACCCAAGCTTTTGCACCGCTTTATGTGCGCCCAAAGAACAATCCAGACCAAAAAGAGACAAGCAAATGAGTACCGATAACCCAACCTTGGATGCCATCGAAACTGCGGTCAAAGCGCTGGCGAAACGCACCAAGCCGTTGCACATGGCACCGACCAGCCAAATGGACACAGATCTGCGAATGCTAGAGGCATTGATGTTTGCCGCCAGCACACCGTTGGACATGCAAAGCATTCGCGCCCGGATGCCGGCAAATGTTGATTGCAATGCAGTGCTGGCTCGCATGGAGGCGGAGTATGCCACCAAGGGGGTGCAATTGGTTCGGGTTGCCGATAAATGGCGCTTGCAAACCGCGCCGGATCTATTGCCGGTTTTGGTTGATGAACGACAAGAGCCACGAAAACTATCAAATGCCGCCCTGGAAACCTTGGCCATCATCGCCTATCACCAACCGGTAACGCGGGCTGAAATCGAAGAAGTGCGCGGCGTTGCGGTGTCTCGTGGCACGCTGGATTTGTTGATGGAGCTGAACTGGGTTGGCTTACGCGGGCGGCGGCGCACCCCCGGTAGGCCGGTAACGTGGGGGACTACGGACGGATTTCTTGAGCACTTTTGTTTGGAACAAATCGAAGACCTGCCCGGCAAAGACGAGCTAAAAGCGGCTGGATTATTGGATAGTCGTATTCCGGCTGATTTTGAAATACCGATGCCAACATCGGATCCAGATATGGATAATTTGCTTCCCGTGGATGATGAAACCGATGATGCCAGTTTTCATACAGATTATTTGCAGGATGAAGCTGACGATTAGCTCTCGCTTTCTTTAGCAAAACGGCGTATCTTGCCTAAAGGTTAT
This sequence comes from Robiginitomaculum sp., assembly GCA_016763185.1. Lineage (GTDB taxonomy): Bacteria > Pseudomonadota > Alphaproteobacteria > Caulobacterales > Maricaulaceae > Robiginitomaculum_B. The sequence goes on from JAESUG010000098.1 coordinate 16,176, forward strand.
AAGATCAATTCTGATCAAAAAGGAATACAATAATGGGTTCTATTGGACCATTACAAATCATAGTTATTGCCATTGTGGCGCTGATTTTATTTGGCGGGCGTGGTAAAATTTCATCGATTATGGGCGATGTGGCCAAAGGCATTAAAAGCTTTCGTAAAGGGCTAAAAGAAGAAGATGCAGCCATTGAAGACGGCGGCGAAACCATTGATGGCGAAGTTACATCTTCGAAAACCAAAGCCAAATAACCCGGCAATACCCCCCTGATACGAGCCCGATAGGTGAAGACCAATGATGCCTCAAATTGGATTTGTCGAGCTGCTGGCCCTTGGCGTTATCGCCTTGATTGTGGTCGGACCAAAAGACTTGCCCGCCCTGTTGCGCCGGCTTGGGGCGTTAAGCGCCAAAGCCAAACGCATGGCCGGTGATTTTCGCGGTGCCTTTGATGATATGGGCCGTGAAATTGAACTTGATGAGTTACGAAAAGAAATAGATGCCATCAAAAACAGCAATTCAATCAGCCAGATACAAGATGAAGTTACAAAAGTTGAGCGCGACATCCGCGCCCAGACCAAGGACTAGTCCTTGATGACTACCGACCCGCAACCCGATCCCACAACAGACGATGTAGAGGCCAGTCGCGCCCCATTGCTGGAACATCTTTCCGAATTGCGAACGCGGTTGATCCATGGATTTTTAGCGATTTTGCTGGCATTTGCGGTGTGCTTTTTCTTTGCCCAAGACATTTATAATTTTCTGCTCGCCCCATTTTTGCTTGCGGCTGTAAGTGCCCGCGCTGCCAATGGCGACGCGTTGGAACTGTCGTTAATTTTTACTGGCCCACTGGAGTTTTTCTTCGCCAAAATGAAATTGGCCTTATTTGGGGCGGTGATCATCGCATTTCCGTTTTTGGCTTGGCAAATATATGGCTTTGTCG
>JAESUG010000099.1 GCA_016763185.1 Robiginitomaculum sp.
CCTCGATTTGGCCGCGCGGGTTGACGAAATAGCTTTGGCCATAAAACTCGCCAATATCCCAAGGCTGTTCGCGGCCAATGCGGTTGATAGCTCCGATGAAACAGCCATTGGCCGCCGCCGATGCTGGTTGTTCAAGCTTCCATAAATACTCGGATAATCCGGCCACAGTCGCCGATGGATTGACGATGTATTCGGCGCCATTTAGCGCCAATGCGCGCCAGCCTTCGGGGAAATGGCGGTCATAGCAAATATACACCCCTAATTTGCAATATTTGGTTTGAAACACCGGCCAGTTTGATGTGCCGGGCTTGAAGAAAAACTTCTCCCAAAATCCGGCAACTTGCGGGATATGGGTTTTGCGGTATTTGCCCAAATATTCACCATCCGCATCAATCACCGCCGCCGTATTGTAATAAACCCCGGTCACATCATCGGCCTCATAAATGGGTACGACGATGACCATGTCATATTTTTTGGCATAGCTTTGCATCAACTTTGTCGTCGGACCATCGGGGATGCTTTCGGCGGCATCAAACCATTTTACGTCTTGGCTCGGGCAAAAATAGGGTTGGGTAAATACCTCTTGGAAGCACAAAACTTGTACGCCCTTTGTCCCGGCTTCTTCGATGAACGGGATATGGGCTTTTATCATCGCTTTGGTGATGGAGGCTGGACTTTCGTCCGTAGAGGCTTTGAGGGCCATTTGAATGAGGCCGCCGCGCAATTTGCTCATGGTGTTTTCCTTCTACTCCATATTGGGGAATGTGAATTGGGCACCGGCACGAATACCGGTGGGCCAACGTGAGGTTACGGTTTTCAGCCGTGTGTAAAAATGCACTGCTTCGGGACCATAAATTCCATGTGCGCCAAAGCTGGAGCGTTTCCAACCGCCGAAACTATGGGTGCCAACGGGAACAGGTATCGGTACGTTAATTCCGACCATGCCCACTTGGATATGCTTGGCAAAATCGCGCGCGGCATCGCCATCGCGGGTAAAAATTGCGGTACCATTGCCGTATTCGTGGGCGTTGATGAGCGCCACGGCTTCGGGGTAATCCTTGGCCCGAAGCACGCTTAACACCGGTCCAAAAATTTCGGTTTTATAGACGCTCATATCCTTGGTAACGCCGTCCAGCAACGTCCCGCCGAGCCAAAACCCATCCTCATACCCTTGCATGACAAGCCCGCGCCCATCAACCACCACTTTTGCACCCTCGGCCTTAGCCTTCGCAATACAAGCGCTGATCCGCTCTTTGGCCTCAAGGCTGATAATCGGCCCCATTTCAGCCTCTGCATCGGTGCTGGGGCCAATTTTCATGGCGGTGACTTGGGTGGCTAGTTTCTCCACCAGTCGATCGGCAGTTTCCTCGCCAATCGGTACCGCCACCGAGATCGCCATACAGCGCTCACCGGCCGAGCCAAAGCCCGCGCCCATTAGCGCATCGGCAGCTTGGTCCAAATCAGCATCAGGCATGATAATCATATGGTTTTTAGCGCCGCCCAAGGCTTGCACGCGTTTGCCAGCTGCACAGCCACGGGTGTAGACATATTCAGCAATCGGCGTAGAGCCGACAAAGCTAACGGCGCAAATACCGGGGTGGTCTAATATTGCGTCCACCGCAGGTTTACCGCCGTGTACCACATTAAGCACGCCATCAGGCAGACCAGCTTGTTGGAACAACTCGACGATTAAGTTGGCACTGGACGGATCGCGCTCGGAAGGTTTTAGCACAAATGTATTGCCACATGCTATCGCCATCGGGATCATCCATAACGGCACCATGAAGGGAAAATTAAACGGTGTGATCCCGGCGACGACGCCCAATGCCTGACGTTCGGCACAGCTATCAATACCGGGGCCAACATCGCGCGAAAAATCGCCCTGCAAATGGGTCGAAATACCGGATGCATATTCGACGACCTCTAAGGCGCGGGTCACCTCGCCCAAGGCATCATCATGGGTTTTACCGTGTTCGGCCGAGATGGTTTGGGCAATTTCATCGCGCCGGGCGTTCATCACCTCGCGCAAGGCAAACATCACCCGTGCTCGTTTTGCTGCCGGCGTGTTCGACCAACTAGGAAATGCGGCCAATGCAGCGCATACCGCAGCATCGACTTCGCCAGCTTCGCCAAGCACCAATTGCGCGGTTTGCTCGCCGGTAGCGGGGTTGTATATCTTTTGAAATAACCCGCTATTGCCGGTGGTCCATTGGCCGCCAATACTATGGTTGATGGTTTTCAAAACAGCTTCCTAATCAATGGTTTTTAATACGTCACGCATGGTTTCGAACATGAAATCTATATGTGATTTTTCGATAATTAACGGTGGCGAAAATGCGATAATATCGCCGGTGGTGCGAATTAATAAACCCTTCTCATACGCTTTTAAGAACGCTTCGCTTGCTCGTTTGGTGACGGCGCCGGGGATGGATTGTAACTCCACCGCGCCGATCAACCCCATATTGCGAATATCAATCACATGGGGCAAGCCGCGCAAAGAATGCACCGCCTCCTCCCAATACGACCCTAATTCCGTCCCTTTGTGAAAAAGACCATCCTCCTCATAGGTATCCAACGTGGCCAAGGCCGCCGCGCACGCCATCGGATTGGCCGAATAGGTATAGCCATGAAACAGCTCTATCAGTTCTTCTGGTCCTTGCATGAACGCGTCATAGACATGGTCTTGTACGAACACCGCGCCCATCGGGATCACGCCATTGGCGATGGCTTTGGCGGTGCAGGTAATGTCCGGCTCAATCCCAAAATAATTGGCGGCAAACGGCGTTCCCATGCGGCCAAATCCGGTGATCACCTCGTCCCAAATTAGCAAAATCCCGTGCTGTTTGGTGATTTCACGCAAGCGTTCCAAATAGCCCTTGGGCGGCATAATCACCCCGCCAGAGGCCGCAATGGGCTCGACAATCACCGCCGCAATGGTTGACGGGTCGTGCAATTGGCACAGACGTTCCAAATCCTCGGCCAAAAACGCGCCGTGTTCCGGTTGGCCTTTGGTAAACAGGTTTTCTTCAAGGCCGTGCGTGTGGCGCAAATGGTCAACACCGGTGACCAGGGAGCCAAACATTTTTCGGTTTGCCGGCATGCCGCCCACCGACATGCCGCCAAAATTGACCCCATGATAGCCTTTTTCGCGGCCAATAAGACGGGTGCGGTGGCCCTCGCCGCGCGAGCGGTGATAGCCAATGGCAATTTTGAGCGCGGTCTCCACACTCTCGGAGCCAGAATTGACAAAAAAGATATGGTTCAAATTCCCCGGCATGACTGCTTTTAGCCGGTTGGCCAGCTCGAACGCCTTGGGGTGGCCCATTTGAAAGCCGGGGCAATAATCCATCTCGGCCACTTGTTGTTGAACGGCTTTGACAATACGTGGCTGATTATGACCGGCATTACAGCACCAAAGCCCGGCAATACCATCCATAACTTGGGCACCTTCGTGGGTGGTGTAATACATCCCATCCGCCGCCACAAACATTCGCGGGTTTTTCTTAAACGCCCGGTTCGGCGTAAACCCCATCCAATAGGCTTCTAAATCATTAGGGATCGGTGCGTTCATCTTGTTCACGAAGCCCCTATATTGTTTTTTGGATGATTGGGCCAGGTGACGTAAGGCAGATCGTTTTTCACTGGCTCCATGGTGATACAATCGGGCACCGGGCAAACATGTTGGCATAAATTACAACCAACACATTCATCATCAATAACGCTAAATGCACGGCTGCCATCGGCGGCTATATCCATCAATATCGCTTGATGCGATGTATCCTCACAGGCAATATGACAACGAGCGCATTCAATGCACAGGTCTTTATTGATGTTTGCCTTTAAGTCGTAATTCATATTCAGATCGTTCCAGTTGACCGTATTGGGTACCGCCATGCCGCGAAAGTCTTCGATGCAAGTATAGCCCTTTTTGTCCATAAAGTCAGACAAACCTTCGTTCAGCTCTTCCACAATGCGAAACCCATACAACATCGCCGCCGTGCAAACCTGTAAGGCATTGGCCCCCAGTGCAATGAATTCTGCCGCATCGCGCCATGTGGTAATCCCGCCAATCGCCGAAATGTCCAAATTACGGGTCGCTGGATTTCTGGCAATTTCGGCAACCATATGCAGCGCAATCGGCTTCACCGCGCTCCCGCAATAGCCGCCATGGGTGCCCTTGCCATCCAGCACTGGCATGGGAGCCATCACGTCCAGATCAACGCCGATTACCGAATTTACGGTGTTGATCAACGCCACCGCATGCGCACCTCCAGCCAAGGCAGCCTCGGCGGGTAGTAAAATATCGGTGGTGTTTGGGGTTAGTTTGGTAAACACCGGAATATCTACCACTTCGCGGACCCAGCGCGTGGTGTTTTCGACCAATTCCGGGACTTGGCCGATGGCCGAACCCATGCCGCGCTCGCACATTCCGTGCGGACAACCCAAGTTTAGCTCAATACCATGAACGCCGGTATTGGCGATTTTTATCGCTAGCTCTTTCCATAACTCCTCTTCGAGCGGGGCCATCATCGAGCCGATGATGACCCGGTCCGGCCATTGTTTGCGCACCTGTTCGATCTCGCGCAAATTGACCTCCAACGGACGGTCAGAAATTAGCTCAATATTGTTAATGCCCAAAATTCCACGGCTGGTATCTTTGTGGACCCCGTACCGGCTGGTGACATTGACCACCGGCGGGTCGGCCCCCAAGGTTTTCCACACCACCCCGCCCCAACCAGCGGCAAAGGCGCGATCGACATTATATTTCTTGTCCGTCGGCGGGGCTGAGGCCAACCAAAATGGGTTAATGCTCTCGACCCCGGCAATGGTACAACGCAAATCAGCCATTATTGTTTCTCCAACCACGCACAAATTCCTGCCGCCGCAAGTTTACCGTCCTGTACCGCCTGTACGGTGAGGTCTTCGCCAGAGTCAATACAGTCACCGCCAGCAAACACGCCCGGCAAACTGGTTTGCCCGTGTGCATCGACGGTGATTTTACCTCGGCGCGTGGCAAGGCTCGAAAAAGTGCTTTCGTCCAGAGCCTGCCCAACGGCTTTGAGCACCATGTCGGCGGGTGCCGTATGGGTTTGGCCAGTGCCGACTAATTTTCCATTTTCTAATTTGCAGCTCTCAAAGGTTACGGAAATCACCTTGTCCGTTCCATCAATTTGCATTGGCTTGGCCCATAGGTGCAGGTTCACGCCATTGATCTTGGCCAAGTCTCGTTCCCATTCGGTGGCCCCCATTTGCGCTTC
>JAESUG010000100.1 GCA_016763185.1 Robiginitomaculum sp.
AAAAAAATAACAAGAGGGAATGGCAGACATGGCTTTTTTTGATTTGGTCGAGGGCTTTGTTGCCGCCACCACCGCACCCGGCGCACAATTGGCAACGTCGCGCCAACAAATCGGTGATATAGAATACACGGTGTTTGATAGCGCACCGGCTTCGTTGCGCGATCTATTTCAGATGATGTTAGTCCATGGCGATCTGCCATTTGTGGTCGAAGATTGTGAATATTATTCATTTGCTGATATCTATGCCCGCGCCACCAGATTTTCTCATGCATTGGTAAGGTTAGGCGTTAAAAAAGGTGACCGGGTCGCTATTTTTATGCGCAATCGCACGGAATGGATCATCAGCTTTATTGGCGCGGCGATGGCCGGGGCGGTGGCGACACCGCTAAATTCTTGGTGGGGGGCGAGCGAGCTATCCTATGCTCTGCAAGACAGTGGAGCTAGGATAATCATCGCGGATCCAAGGCGGGCGGTTCAGGTGGACGCGATGAAGGCTCCGCCAACCGGTTTGATTAAAATTATCTGCTGTGCGCAGAGCGGTGAATTTGCAAATTGGCGCTCGTTTTCAGAACTGGAAACATCCAATACAGCAACCACACCGCCGCCCATTGAAATTGCACCCGAAGACGACGTGACCTTGATGTATACCTCTGGGTCTACCGGTCATCCTAAAGGCGTGGTCTCCACCAACCGAGCCGTGATTTCTGGCGTGATGGGGTATGCGTTGATGGGGATGGCGCTTGGTTTTTATCGCGCTGGCGGCAAAGTGCTAGAAGATAGCGGCCCGCAAAAATCAATCCTGCTTCCGATTCCATTGTTTCATGTGACCGGCTGTGTGGTAATTTTTCTGGTGTCGATTGTGGCGGCGCGAAAATTGGTGCTGATGCGAAAATGGAATGTCAATGACGCGATGCGGTTGATTGAAATCGAAAAAATTATGACCTTGACTGGCGTGCCCACCATGACCGCTGATCTGATGAACGCACCGGATCGCGATCAATATGATCTATCCTCTTTAACTGATTTAAGCGCCGGCGGTGCGGCGCGCCCGGCCGACCAAGTCAAAACATTGGGTGATGCGTTTGGACACGGCTCGCCGTTGGCTGGCTATGGACTGACGGAAACCCAAGGTGTTGGCTCATTTATCGCGGGGGATGCCTATTTAGCCAACCCATCCAGTATTGGTCGAGCGCTGGCACCGATTGTCGAGTTAGAAATTCGCAACCCTGATACGGGTGCGCTGATGCCAACTGGGGAGCGCGGCGAGATATGGATTAAATCCATTTGCAATTTTCGAGGATATTGGAAACAACCCGAAGCAACCAAAGAGGCGTTTACCGATGGCTGGTTTCATACCGGAGATGTCGGCGTGTTCGACGAACAAGGCTTGCTCTACATTGTCGACCGGATCAAGGATATCATCATCCGCGGCGGCGAGAACATTGCCACCATCGAAGTGGAAAGCGCGATCTCTAGCCTTGAGGGTGTGCTAGAATGCGCTGTGTTTGGCTTGCCGCATGAACGACTTGGTGAAGAAGTGGTCGCGGTGATATGTCAGCTTGCAGAAGCCGAACTTGATACCCAGCAGGTACAACAGCAATTGCAAGGCAAATTGGCTAAATATAAAATTCCGACTAAAATCATTATTCAAACTGAAATATTGACACGCCTGGCCACCGGTAAAATTGCCAAGCGGCAATTGCGCGAAGGGCTGTTATAATGTCCGAAAACCTTACTGTGGTGAAGCACCCATTGATTCAACACAAACTGACATTGATGCGCCGCAAAGAAAAAAGCACCGCTGAGTTTCGTGCATTATTATCCGAGATTGCCATGTTATTGGGCTATGAGGCGATGAAGGAATTGCGAACCGAATTGCGCGAAATTGAAACACCGATGAGCAGGTCCATGCAGCCGGTATTGGCCGGAAAGAAATTATGCTTTGTTTCCATTTTGCGTGCCGGCGATGGTTTGTTGGGGGCCATGCTGGCATTGGTTCCTTCGGCCCGGGTTGGGCATGTGGGCATGTACCGTGATGAAGAAACGCTGCAGCCCGTTGAGTATCTGGTAAAATTACCAACAGATTTAGCGGTGCGGCGGGTGATCGCATTGGACCCGATGTTGGCCACCGGCAACTCGGCCATTGCCGCTATTTCCCGCATCAAGCAAGCCGGAGCAAAACATATCAGCTTTGTGTGCCTACTCGCCGCCCCCGAAGGCATAACCAATTTGCAAAATGCCCATCCGGACGTACCAATTATCACAGCGGCAATTGATGATGGCTTGAACGAAAATGGCTTTATCGTTCCTGGGCTTGGCGATGCGGGCGATCGATTGTTTGGTACCAAATAGTTTCATTATTCGCTGTTTGAACGGTTTTCGTTTTGACGCAAACTATTGATTAACGCTTGTAGGTCTGCTTGTGCGCGACGGGTGGCTTCGGCCATTCTTGCTTGGGCTTCTGGTTCAATTGCAAAGCTGCCATCTTCATTGCGGGAAATACCACCACCAGAGTTGTTGGCCGAGGTAATAGGTAGGCCGCCAGCGACCTGCGCGGTGGTCTGCAACAAAGTGCTCACGCGTGCGCCATCTTCTTCAGCTTGCGCGACCTCAGCTTGGGAAAGAGGTCGTTGTAGCCGTCTGGGGATTGGCGCAACACGAGCTATTGGCGCTTGGCCAACTTCTCCGGATAATACGATTAAGCGGGTAATTTCTAGTTCACCCGTTTTGTTGGGTGCGGTTTCCGTGGCATAGTCGATCCCGCGCAAAATACGTGATAAAACCACCGCTAAACTACCTGTAAACTCACCGGAAATTTCTGGATCGGTGAGGAGCTTTTGCGTTCCAGAGATTTTTATACCCGTTTGTTGCCCTAATGCAGCTAGCACCTGACTGATCGGTTCAGCATCAGCGTGCACATGCCATTGCTGGTTTTTCTTTTCAACGGTTACACCGGCCCATGCCGCGCTCGCCGAAAGCAACAAAACAGCTATACAGGCCACAGGTAATTGATGAAAAGAACGGTTTTTCATTTTGTGCGCTTCCTAATGTCGAGTTATGGCATAGTTCGTACGGCCACGGATGTTGAGCCGTTGATCGAGCCGCCTTCTCTGAATCGGGCAATGATCCGTGTGTTGGCCAGATCAGCCGGAATCGTTGCCGACTGGGTGACAAAAAAGCTAAAGGTCGCCGTCCCATTGGCCGCCAAAGTCGATACCACACTGGCTGCTGGCGCAGCTAAACACGCCGCCGTCACCGGATTGGTTTCACAGACCGAGACGGTTGCAGGAATACTTGCGGCGGAGGGTTCACCGGTGACCGTCACCGTTCCGGCGGCACCGACATTTGCTGCTGCTACGGAAAAGGCACCGATCAGTGTATCTGCCGGAACATTGACAATTCCATCGCCGCTAGCGGTTGCTGATAGCGCGATGACATCCGGCGTGGTTCCATCAACCGCAGAGAAGAACAAGGTGTTGAGGCCGTTGGTGCTTTCTGCTGAGGCTCGGTTGGAACAAAAGAAGTCAATGGGGATATCCGCCCCGGTAAACTCACCGCCAGGGGTGATGGCAAACACAAAGCTTTGTGCGGCGCCGGCTGGAATATCGATCGGTGTATCAGCCGTGCCGGTGACCACATTGGCAGCAGAGGTTGTTTGATAGCTAAACTGTGCAGCCGTGGCGCCGGGTAGCGCTAAACCACAGCCAAGAGCGGTGCCATCGCCAGCGGGATTGATAACCGTTGCAAACGCCGTAGCCACGCCGCCGGTTGAAGCCGCGCCAATGGATCTAGAAGAAGGTAGAACCGCTGAGACGACTTTGGTAGCTGTGGCCCGAAAATCACCCATTTGTCGACCCGCTTCACGCATGGACCTAGAGGCATCGGCACTTGTAGCGCCGCACGCTTCAAGTGGATCGGCGCTGCTTGGGTTATTACAAAGAATGAGGTCTGGGTTGGAGAAAAAGCCAAGCCGCGCTTCTCCGCCTGCGTCAGAAGCTGTACCCATAATGGTGCGAAATTCTCCATCAACACGATAGCCGTGGGAAAATGAAAATACGCCATCTTCTGGGCTGTCCTCAACATCATGTTGGGTGCCCATATTATGGCCGATCTCGTGGGCCAAGGTATATATCGAACAAACGAAAAAAGATTCCCCAGGGACCCGATCAATATCGATATCATCGCTAACTGTATTATAGCTAAAGCCAGAGGAAAAAACGAGAGTTCCTCCAGTGCCAATGCCCAAAACAAATCCAGTGCCACAAGAGCTATGGGTTGAAGCTTGAAAACGACGAATATAGGTAACCACGTCAATTCCTTTAGCGACTCGAATGGCCTCAATCCCGGAAAAATCACCATCAACAGTCGTTAGATTTGGCCGCAGGTCGTCTGTTAACAGGTCGCCATTTGTTTTCCCGCCAAGGGTGCCGGCCCGTTGCTCGATATGAACCAAATTGGCTCGAATATCGGTCAAACTGTCGACCAACGCTGTATCGTAAAGGCTGACCAAGAACTGTAACCTAGCCGCCAAACCCAAACCCCAGCGATCAATCATGCTTTCATGAAAGAAAATCCCGACATCAATCGCCCCATTTGGCCCAGTAACAGCGGGCTTAGAAACAGTTTCATTCGCAAGGTTTTTTGCAGGCGAGACAGGCGGCAATATACCATCATTTTCAAATTCCATCACCATCCGGGATGGGTCATTACCCTTGAAAATAACGTGCCCGGTTGTGCCTTCACGCGGTGCAATCAAATATTGTTCATTGTCATAAATAATCTCGCCGAAAACAAACCCACTGACTGCGGTTACCAAAATACGGCCCGCTTTATCACCAGACCCAACCGTACCAACCCAACTAGCCCCGCCCAGTTGATGGTTTTCAAGCCGAGTTAGTTTGGCCATTACCTCTAGCCCACCGGGAAGTATAATTTGCGCTTCGCCGCCAGGGGATAAATTAAAGGCCGCTAAATCCAATGCGATATCCATTTTATTCGGTGTTATGTCTACACCGGACTGTTCCCAAAAATCAGTTGCCGAGGCTATTGGGCTTAAGGCAATACTTGCTAATAATAAGCTTGCAATCGTCAATGTTTTACGCATGGGTTTCTCACTTTTGATAAAAAAGGCCTAATCTCACCCTATAACAACAGAATTAGGGGTAGGAATCAAATAAATAATTATGCCAACTTTGTGATCAACGTTCTTGTTTTTTTACTTACCTTCTTACTGGGCAGTGCGTACACTTGTTGAATCATACCTAATTTTACGTAGGCTTGGAAAAGTTAAATCTGTTTTGGAGCGAGTGTATATGTTGGTTCTGTTGGTTCGGGTTTTGTTTAT
>JAESUG010000101.1 GCA_016763185.1 Robiginitomaculum sp.
CATCTACTTGGCTAAAGCTTGCGAACAAAGCCAAACAAGGTTCGTGATATGACCGTGCCTCCCCCGGATATTGAACTCGTTGGTACCAATTCAGGTGACCCGCTACCGAAACTTGAAGGCCATGTTTCCCATGGCAGGTTTGAGCGTATATTACGGGCGGGGCATTTTGCCGTTACCTCAGAAATAGCACCGCCAGATAGTGCAAACCCTGAAGAGATTATGCGCCGCGCAAGAATGTTCGACGGAGCCGTAGACGCCGTCAATGCCACGGATGGCTCTGGCGCCAATTGTCACCTTTCTTCTATAGGCATGTGTGCAATTATGACCCGAAACGGGATTTCTCCCATTGCACAAATCTCGTGCAGAGACCGAAACCGTATTGCTATTCAAGGTGATGTGCTGGGCATTGCGGCCATGGGCGTGGGCAATGTTCTGTGCCTAACTGGTGATGATGTCAGTGTTGGTGATCACCCCGAAGCCAAGCCGGTATTTGATCTTGATAGTGTGTCATTGATAAAAACCATCCGTAAAATGCGTGATGAGAGTCAATTTCTTAGCGGGCGTAAAATCGATATCCCTCCGAGCCTGTTTATCGGCTCAACCATAAATCCGTTCACACCGCCCATTCATAACCGAGTAGATCAGCTTGCTAAAAAAATCAAAGCCGGTGCAGATTTTATCCAAACCCAATACTGCTTTGATATTCCCATGCTTAAAAGCTTCATGAAACGTGCCGTTGATATGGGGCTTACGGAACAGGCCTTTATGTTAATCGGGACCGGTACATTACCATCGGCGGAAACAGCCAGATGGCTACGCACGAATATACCCGGCGTGCATATACCAGAAGCAATTATCAAAAGACTAGAAAGCGCAGAGAAACCCAAATTAGAAGGCCGCAAAATCTGTATAGAAATGATGCAAGCAATGAAAGAAGTTGAGGGCGTCAAGGGCGTACATTTAATGGCCTATAAACAAGAAAAGTTTGTGCGCTCTATTGTACAAAAATCAGGTGTGCTCGGCGGGCGTAAACCATGGCGCTGCGGGAACTTTAACTTTGTACGCAAGCAGCCAAATCCAAAAATCCTAATATCAAAATCAGAGAAAATGACATGACACGAACCATAATAACTTCAGCAAAAAATGAACTCGTCATTGGGTTTGACCAACCATTTGTAATGATCGGTGAACGCATAAACCCAACGGGGCGCGAATCGTTTTCAAAGGAATTAAAAGAAGGCGATTATTGGCGCGTTGAAAGCGAAGCTCTAAAGCAGGTCGAAGCGGGCGCACAAATGCTGGATGTCAATGTTGGTGTGCCCCTTGCGGACGAACCGGCTATTATGGCCGAGGTCATCACGCTCATTCAAAGTATCACAGATGTGCCGCTGTGTATTGATAGCTCTATCATCGAAGCCCTCGAATCGGGCCTTTCGGTTTATAAAGGGCGCGCATTGGTTAACTCAACTACAGCAGAGGAAGAGGTGATGGAGCGGGTATTACCGCTTGTGAAAAAATATGATGCCTGCGTTGTCGCTATTTCCAATGATGATACGGGTATTTCTGAAGATCCTGATGTGCGCTTTGAAGTGGCGAAGCGTATTGTAAACCGAGCAAGTGATTACGGAATTAAGCCAGAAGACATTGTAGTTGATCCGCTTGTTATGCCGATTGGTGCAGTTAATACTGCCGGTAAGGACGTATTTAGATTGCTGGCTCGTCTTCGTAATGAACTTAAAGTTAACACCATATGCGGTGCTTCTAATGTGTCTTTTGGACTTCCTAACCGCCACGCTATCAATAATGCTTTTTTGCCAATGCTGGTAGGTGCAGGCATGACATCTGCAATTGTAAATCCGCTTCACGAGGGCTTGGTGCAAGCTGTGCGAGCTGGAGATGTCTTGGCGGGAAATGACCCAAATTGTAAAAATTGGATACGGGCAAACCGCGCGCCCGCTCCAGAAGGCGAAAATGGTGGTCGACGCACAAGAGGAGGACGTCGTGGCGGAAGAAGCAAGGCCTAATATCTATACCGTACGAACAGCAGGTAGGCGGTAATATTTTGAGCGAACATACCATCATATTCACACCCTCTGGCGTGCGTGCAAAAGCCCAAGATGGGCAGAGCGTTTATGATGTAGCGCTACGTAACGGTGTGGATATACAATCTATTTGTGGCGGCAAAGGTCTGTGCCAACGATGCCAAATAGAAATAGAACCCGGCAAGCATGCCAAATTTAATATTGAAGTTCTAGGTAAAAACTTACCAAAATTATCACCAACTGAGAAAAAAGCCTATCACGACGGGGATATGGAAACCCACCGTCGGCTTGCGTGCCGGGCAAAAATACGGGGTGATCTTGTCGTGGAAATCCCAAGCGATGCACGCGAGCATGAAACGAGTATCAAAAAGAAAAGCACGCAGATCAACACGGAGCTTAATCCATCCCTAGCCCTTTATATGGTCAAGTTGAATACGCCAACTCTTGATGAAAACCCTTGTGATAGCGATAGTTTACAGGAGGCGCTCGACAAAGACTTTGGCATCAAAGCAAAACCGCACCATAAAGTTTTAGTGAAAATCCAAAATATCCTAAAAGCCCATGAACGCACTGCCATTGTTGTGGTGAGGGATGGCACAGAAATCATAGATATATGGCCGCCCTCCCCGTTTAATCTTTATGGCGCGGCCATTGATATTGGCTCAACATCTGTAGCTATTTATATTTATGATCTTACCAATGGCGGGCTTGTGTATGAAGCCGCCGCCATGAACCCGCAAATCCGTTACGGCGAAGACCTTATGAGCCGTGTTTCTTATGTGATGATGAATAAAGGGGGAGAGAAAAAGCTCACCGCAGAAATTCACAAGAAAATTAAATCTATGCTCGGCGATGCCTGTGATGCCTTAAAGCTTGGCCCCAATCAAATTTTGGAGCTTACCCTTGTTGGCAATCCGATCATGCACCATTTATTCATTGGCGCAGACCCAACTGAGCTTGGCCAAGCCCCGTTCACACTCATTGTCAAAGACTGGCTCGATATACCTGCCCATGCGTTAGACTTGGGGCTTTCAGATGTTGCTCGCGTATCACTTTTACCGTTGATCGGGGGCCATGTTGGTGCCGATACGACCGGCGCATATCTTACGCAATTAGAATATATGAAAGACCATTCCGTTTTACTGGTTGATATTGGAACTAATGCGGAAATTGTCCTGAGTCATAATGGGCGGGTTGCGGCCTGTTCTTCGCCGACTGGCCCGGCATTTGAAGGGGCGGAAATAAGCCGAGGGATACGGGCAAGCAACGGCGCCATAGAACGCGTGCGTATTGACCCGCTCACCAAAGAACCAAAGTTTAAAATCATCGGCCATGATGAATGGCTTTCAGATAACATGGAAAGCATTGCTACGTTTAATATTACCGGTATTTGCGGTTCGGGCATTTTTGAAGTTATGGCAGAGCTTGCCAATGCGGGTCTTGTCGACCAAAGCGGTTTGTTTATCCAAAGTGCCGCACCAAAGCGCTTTGTGCAAGAAGGCAAAAGTTGGAAATATACTCTTGTGAATCTCGATAAAAATCCAATTTACATCAAGCAGACGGATGTACGCGCTGTACAACTTGCTAAGGCGGCCCTCAGCGCGGGTGTCAGCCTCTTAGCAAAAGCTCTTGATTGCGATGCATTTGACGCGGTGCTCTTGGCGGGGGCCTTTGGTACGCACTTGGATAGTACATATGTAGCTGATATTGGCATTATCCCAAATGCACCTGCCAAGATTATACGTTCCATCGGTAATGCGGCGGGCATGGGCGCGGCCATGACCCTATTAAATACCGATGAAAAAGCCAAAATTATAGAAGCTGTGAAACATATCGAGAAAATTGAAACCGCACTAGAACCGGAGTTTCAGCAATTGTTTGTTGATGCGATGCGTTTTCCAACAGCACCGCCACCAACAGAAAAAAAAGGCCGCAGCCGCAGGCGACGTTCAAACTAAGCGGAGATGGTTTGCGTATACAGATTTAAGCCTGCACTAAGAGAAAGTTTGAACTGTACGGAATCACGCTTGTTTTATTATGTAGTGTTGGCGTTTTACTCTTGCAGAAAGTCCACAACAGCAGGACAGAAAAATAGGCTCTGCTGTAAAACCATTGGACTTACGGACTTAGAATTCTCAGTCAAACCGCATTATTGCACGGGCTGTTGACTAATGAAACTTAGTAATATTCCTTATGATAGAATTATAAATTGACGCTTATCGGAAGGCTGGCTAGAGCTTACATACATATTTTGAGACATTTGCGCATTAAATGTGCAAGGTTTGGGGATGTGTCAGTTTAGGTTCTATTTTTGGCGCAAATATGAATTTAATTATTACCTTGCGAGGTAGAAAAATCCTGAAAGCTTAGAAAAACCTAGGGAATAGGAACAAGAGCAGATGACACAAGAAACGGTAAAAGGCACGAAACCGCAAAAGTTTACTAGAGTGTTTGTCATTTCATTGTTCTTTACCGCATGTGTTGGCGCGTGGGGCTTAATCGACCCGGAGGGTATGACAGGCGCATTTGGCGGTTTTACGAGCTACATGCTGGAAAGCCTAAGTTGGTATTGGCTGCTTCTTACAACAGGATTGTTGATATTGATCGGGTATATGGCGTTCGGACCGTATGCTCATATACGGTTGGGCAAGGATGATGAGCGCCCCGAATTTTCAACACTATCCTGGCTGTCTATGCTGTTTGCTAGTGGTATGGGGGCGGGCCTTCTTTTTTGGGGCGTGGCCGAGCCAATGACCCATTTTCAAAACCCGCCCGGCATGGCTGGTGGAACGGCTCAAGCTGCGCGAGAGGCCTTTGTCATTACCAATTTACACTGGGGGTTTCATGCCTGGGCTATTTACGGCATGTGCGCACTTGTTATTGCCTATTTTTCATTTAGGCGCGGTAAGCCAGCGACCATTTCAGCGCCAATAGCTGTCCTTTTTTCGAGTAAAATTGGAAAATCTGTTGGTACTGCGGCAGATGTGTTAGGCGTTCTTGCCGTTGTTTTTGGATTGGCTGGGTCTTTAACAATGGGGATTTTTCAAATAAGCGGCGGGCTGAATACAGTATTTAACTTGGAGTCATCCACGGCACTTTCCCTTATGATTATGGCCGCCCTGTTTGTTAGTTACATGGTATCGGCTTCAACGGGGCTAGGTAAGGGTATCAAAATTTTATCCCAACTTAACATGCTGCTGGCAATAACCCTGTTGGCCATTGTGATAATTTTTGGCCCAACGGTCTTTATTATGGAAACCTTCGTCAATTCTATTGGTGATTATTTTACACGCTTGCCGCAAATGGCGTTTAAGTTGTATCCTTTCGAAGGACTGTCCAGCTGGATGAGTGGCTGGACATTAACCTATTTGATTTGGTGGCTTGCTTGGGGGCCGTTTGTAGGTGTTTTTATTGCCCGAATTTCTCGTGGCCGAACCATCCGGGAATTTTGCCTGGGTGTCGTGCTTATCCCAACGCTGTTTTCAGTCTTGTGGTTTTCGGTTTTTGGCGGTTCGGCTATTTATATCGAACTGTTCGGTGGCGGTGGTATTTCCGAACTTGTAGCAACCGATGTTACGTCTGCGCTCTTCAGCTTTTTAGACTATTTCCCCTTAGGCTATGTGCTCGGAATACTGGCGTGTGTATTGATTTTCATTTTTCTGGTTACCTCGGCAGATTCTGGCACTTTCGTACTTTCCATGTTGACGATGAACGGCAATTTGAACCCGTCACTCAGTCATAAATTGGTATGGGGGGTGCTGATTGCGGCGATAACAACAGGTACGGTTCTAAGCGGGTCTGTGCCTGTGGCAATGGCTATGGCTATTGTCGGCGCTCTGCCGTTTTCAGTCTTTCTATTGTTGCAAATAGTCGGGTTCTTGCGAGAAATTCGCAAGGAGCTGCATGACCCCGCAGACCAAAATGAAATATTGTCAACACTCACTAAAGAAGGATGATTAGCGTGCAGCTGTTAAAAAATATATTGCTTATACTTAACCCGCAATTACCAACCCAACCAATACCCTTAAACCCCGGCGCTTTTGTATCCATATTGAACATTTTAGTCATTGTGTTTTTATGCTGGTTAGTCTGGTTGTATTTTCGGCCAGAGCCATGCCGGAAAAAGGATTAGGTGAGGTCTTATGAAAGTTGGTGCAGCTCAATTTGCAAGCGAAATTGGCGATATAAACGCCAATATGGAAATTCATCATGACTGGATCGCTCGTGGTTTGAGCAAGCAACTAAAGTTGTTGGTTATGCCTGAATTGTCTCTGGTCGGGTACCACGGGACGAAATATCTTCTGGATGTAGCCATGAAGTTTTCTGACCCAAGGTTACAGCAACTAAGTGTGGCAGCAGGAAACATGGCCATCGTCTTGGGCTTTATTGAAGAAGGCCCTGCGGCGCAATTTTACAATACCGCTGTGATTATGAAACAGGGAAAGGTTATTCACCGCCACCGTAAGATAAACATGCCAAATTATGGAAAGCTTGAAGAAGGTAAGTATTTTGCAAAAGGTACACATGTTAGAACCTGCTCATTAGATGAAAATTGGCATGCTGGCTTGTTGATTTGTTCAGATGCTTGGAATCCGGCGCTGACACATCTGGCATTTTTGGCCGAGACAGCGCTTTTAATTACGCCGGTGAGTTCAAGTATTGAAGCTGTTGGCCCTGGTTTCGACAATCCTGGCGGCTGGGAGCTGACGATGCGGTTCTATTCCATGATGTACGGCGCACCATCTATCATGGTCAATAGAGTTGGCGTTGAAGAGGATTTAACTTTTTGGGGAGGGTCATGCATACTTGACCCCTTTGGCAAGCGACTTGCAATTGCCGGAAAAGAGGAAGAATTGATTGTGGCCGAGCTGGACTATAGTCAGGTTCGAAGGGCACGCCATCAATTACCAACAGTGCGCGATAGTGATACCAATTTAGTGCAGTCTGAAATACATCGGTTGGTAAAAGAGCAAGATAACCGCGGACGATTCCCAGGTAATAAGTAAGATATAGATATGCGTGACTTTTTTTTAGAGGAGGAAGATCGGATATTTCGTTTGGAAATTCGCGATTTTCTTAATCGTGAGCTTGCCCCTCGGTGTGAGGCCATTGAACGGGACGAAGACTGGGGTGCTGTTCAATCCACCCTTCGCGCTCTTGGGCGTGCTGGGTACATGAAGTTGATGTTCAAGGAGTTTTATAAAGGGTCCCTAACATGCCCCGGCTTAACCCATGCAACCATTTTATCCGAAGAAGCAGCTTACCTAAATTATGCCTTTGAATCGACGATTGCAACTGCATTGAGCTCAGCCTACCCGCTGCATGCTCATGCCACCCCCGATATCAAAGAACGGTACCTTGCTCCGCTCCTTGAGGGAAATGCAGTCGGATCAATTTGTATGACAGAACCCAATGTTGGATCCGACAGTGCCAGCATGGAAACGCGTATCCACTTTGATGAAAAAACATACGAATGGGTGATTAACGGCCTTAAAAGATATATTTCAAATTCATCAAAGGCGGATGTATATATCATTTGGGGCATTACTGATAGCGAGGTTTCGCCGCAAAAGGGCATGACGGCCATTGTTGTACCTGCGGATACGCCCGGCCTTTCTTTTCCGCGCAATTATCGTTTCATGGGGCGACGCGGTTGTGTTGTCGGAGAGGTCACACTCGATAATGTACGCGTTCCAGAAGAAAATTTACTGGGGAAGATCAATAAAGGGTTCAATATTATGTTGGGTGCCTTTAATTTTGAACGTGTAATTTTGGGAGGCGCAGGTTTAGGTGTCTCGCGTTCAGCCTTTGATATTGCTAAGAAGCACGCTCAGGAACGAAATTCATTTGGCCAAAAACTAGGTCAAAAGCAATTAATATGGGACATGATTGCGCAAATGAGCTGCCGAATAGATGCCGCAGAATTACTGACTTACCGAGCTGCAAAAATGTATGATAGCGGCCTAGATGGGAAGTCTTTGATGCGAGAGGCCAGTCAGGCAAAGCTGATGTCTACGCAAACGGCCATCTATTGTGCAGACCGAACCGTCCAGATACTTGGCGGTGACGGGGTGACAAAGCAGTTTGGACGGGCAGAGCAAATTTACCGTGATGCTCGGCCTCTCACTATCGTTGGGGGAAGCTCCGAGATGTGTAAGTATTTAATTGCAGCGAAAGAAATGCCTGAAATAAAGCTAAACTTATGACCCTAAAGAGATGCATGTAAAATGAATATTGCGCGTATGTTAGAAGCGTCAGTTGATCGCCATCCACATAGTATTGCTTTGGTTTTTGACGGGCACCATTGGACCTATTCTGAGTGGTTTGCGCGAATTCAAAGCTTTGCAAAGGCACTTTCAAACTTGGGAGTGCGTCCAGGTGATCGAGTGGCGTTTTATGTATCTAACTCTGAAAACTCAGTTACCACCTATTTCGCTTGTCAGATGCTCAGTGCCGTTGCGGTGCCCATAAATTACCGCCTAAGCTCGGGTGAAGTGGTTTATTTGTTACAAGACTCAGGTGCACGGATATTAATCTATGGTCGATATCTCACGGAAAATGTAAATAAAGTACAAGCACAGATACGCTCAGTTCATGATTTTATTTCCTGTGCATATGACCCTCAAAATGTACCTGATGAGCATTTGCATTTTGACACCTTGGTTAAGGAGGCTGTTGTCAGTGATGTACCGTGGGCGGGGCCGAATTCAACGGATATTTCAGCACTGGTTTATACCTCAGGCACGACCGGTCGTCCAAAGGGGGTAATTCACACACATGCCAATGATATGGCAATTGCGATGAATTGCGTCATGGAATACGGGTTGAACCATAATGACAAGGCATTACACGTCGCACCATTATATCATGTAGGGGGTATGCAGGCTTATTTTATACCTCATTTGATGGTGGGTGCGACAAATGTAATTATAGGGCGCTATGAGGTCGAAAATACACTCAAAACCATTCAGGCGGAAAGGATTACGACTTTATTTGTTGTCCCTGCACAAATTCAGGAAATGCTCTTCCATAAGAAATTTGATCGTTTTGATATCTCCAGCCTCAGATTAGTGACAACAGGTGGCGCAGCGATCCTCGCTGCAACAATGGAGCATGTAATCGCAACATTTTGCCCTAACATATATAATGGGTATGGGATGACAGAAGCCAGTCTTTCGCTTGTCCTGCACCCTCGCGATGCATTGAGAAAATTGGGTTCATGCGGTAAGCCAACTCTGATATCCGAGTGCAAACTGATTGCGCTGGGGAGTAATCGTGAGGTGTCGCCAACTGAAACTGTCAAGACCGGCGAGATAGGGCAACTTATTGTTCGCGGCCCGCAAACCATGAGCGGCTATTGGAACAAGCCATTCGAGACGAGCAAAAAATTAAAGGGCGACTGGTTCTTTACAGGTGATTTATTCTCAAAAGATGATGAGGGCTTTTACTTTTTTCATGGACGAGCCGATGATTTAATCGTCTCGGGCGGAGAGAATATATACCCGCGCGAGGTTGAGGAGTTGCTATATCGGTGCCCCGGCGTGAAAGACGCCGCCGTTATCGGCTTGCCTGACCCAAAATGGGGCGCAGTGGTCACCGCTTTCATTGTCGCCGCTGACGTGGATATTTGCGAGAACGACTTGGATAGTTTTTGTAAGTCAAGTGAAGCTTTGGCATCCTTCAAAAGACCCAAACGCTACATCTTTTTAAAGAAACTACCAACAAATCCAAGCGGCAAAATAATAAAAACAGAACTAACAAAAATAGCAATGCGCTAATTATGGGAGCGTATCCGAAGCAAAATCACAGACCGCTACCGCACCGCTATAATCCGCCCTAGCGGAAAATACGCCATCATAGAACGCGCCAAAAATTTCACTCTCGCCCCCCGGCGCGACACACTGGAAAGAACTCGCGGCAAGGCGGTGTCGGGGATTATGCGAGGGAATACGATTTCTTGGACGTTGGGTAAGGGGCGAGAGATTGGGTGAACAATATGTTGTTGCTCTAATAAATACCAAAATAAATTGCTCCAAGTACCGTAAGGTTGTTACAATAATTATTTAATGATGCCCAAAATAGAACAGAATTGTTACGCATGGAAAAATCTTTGCCGAAACGGGAGCAGGAAAAATACAGCGATTTCTTTGCAAGCCTACACATTGTAAAGGAATCAACAGAGCAATCAGAGTTAAGAATAGCCGCACAGCTCGCACCCGACTTCAATTATTTTGATTTATTTGATCCCAATGAAAATGCATTGTCGTTTATACTGGCTGACTTGCTAGACCCAGAGGGTTGGCATGGGCAAGGCAGTGAATTTTTACGGTTGTTTTGTGAATCTATAGGAGTTGATTTTTCCACTAGTGTTCTGAAGGCAAGCGTGGAAACAGAATCATCCACTTACTTACTCAAGGGTAAGGAAAGGCGCCGTATTGATTTGGTGATTGAAACCAAAGATTGGATTGTTGGCATTGAAAACAAACCATGGGCGTCAGATCAAAAAGACCAACTTCTTGACTATTATGAACATTTGAAAAAAGTTTCGGGAGGGAAGAAAAAATATGCTCTTGTATATTTATCAGGATATGGGAACGTTCCAGTCGACTTAGATGTTAAACAGATTAAAAATCATAGTTTCAACAATGGAACACTCATCATGATGCGCTATAGCGGTCATGGATTTAGCCGTGAGGCAAAAGAAAAAGAAATTGAAATTAACGAATATGTTGTTTCTAGTGACTTGGTTACTTGGTTGGGAAACTGTCGCCAAATTTGCGCTGCACAACATGTGAACATGTTTTTGGAGCACTTTATAGACTATATAAAAAAGAAATTTTCTGAAAATGAAGAGGGCAATATGACTGAATTAGAAAAAAATGTTATCTCATTTATTAGGGGCTCAAATAGCGCCGCCGATGAAGAGCGTGTTAAGCTTGCTATGAGCATTAACCCTACGGCATTGAGAAATGACATTACAAATGGCTTTATTTCAAAGTTGCATGATAGCTTTCTGGATAAATACAAAGCCACACGAAATAAAATAATTGAATGTGATGATACCTTAGTCGGGGAATTGTCAAATGGTGGATGGCCAAAGCTACAATTTTTTCTGCCCGATTGGCCACAGAAAGATGGTGAGCCATTGATGTCTTTAGTATTAGAGACGCATGGTAAAGCGTTGTCTAAGGAAGTTTTGTATTGGGGAGCTCTCTGTCATGAAAGCTCTATATCAACAGAACATAGAGAGAGTTTAATCAAATCCATAGAAAACAAGCTTGGTTGTCCAGCGGGCAAGTCAGAGGAGTGGTGGCCATGGTGGACTAAAGAAAAATGGTGCAATTACAAAGACGATGATATATTGGTAACACTGATGGATTTAGAGTCTGAACAAGTCAAAGAATATATCGAAGATACCGTAGGAAAATGGATACTCATGGTTGATGCAATTGATGAATTTGTTGAAAATAATAATTGGGGCTGACCTAGCTAAGGGATTTATTTTTACTTGAACCACCATTTGTGGAGGGTTTTGTTGAGGTTGGCAACCCGGCGGTAATTGAAGCGCCATTCGCACTCTTTGATGAACAGGTGGAAATGCTGTTTGGAGATGCCGTTATAGGCCCGAAGGTGGCGCTTGGCCTGGCTCCAGAAGTTCTCTATGCCGTTGATGTGGTTGGTCGCTTCAGCAAACAGTTTCGAGTGATTGATGCGGTGGTGGCGGAACTCCGAAACGTCGAGAACATCATACGACCGAAAGCAATCCGTATAGACGATACTATCCGGTCTGACTTTCTGTCTGATGATGGGCAGAAGTGTTTGTGTAGAAGCATTCGGGATGATGACCACATGGACATTCCCCTTGCGTTTTAGCAGCCCGAATACAGCAACCTTGCCTGCTGCACCGCGTCCCCGCTTGCCCTTTCGGCGGCCCCCAAAATAACTCTCATCCACCTCAATCTCACCGCTGAAAACCTCCGGGGTTTCTGCCGCCAGTTCGGTAAAAATCACCTCACGCAGTTTGTGGAAAAACAGGGTCGCCGTGTTGCGATTAACCCCCGTCAACTGCGCCGCAGAACGAGCTGTTACGCTTGCGCAGAAATACTTGATAAGCTCATTTTGAATACTTGCAGAAAGCCTGCTCCGCCGCCTCGCGCTAACCATATGACATCAATAGCCTTTATCTGCTACCTATGTCAGCCCCTAATAATATAGCAGGCCATATCTATTACTTTATCCTTCGAAAGTTACACCACAACGCATTGACCTTACCTCACAAACACTTTATATAACCAGACTGACTAGTTTGGAGTATTTATGGAAACGTGGCAATTACAAGAAGCTAAGGCGCGACTTAGTGAGTTGGTGAAGCGGGCTTGTGCGGAAGGGCCGCAGGAAATTACGCTGCGCGGTGAGCCTGCGGCAGTCGTGCTATCCCTAAAGGCGTATAAGAAACTCAAAGCTAATAAACCAACGCTCGCGGTTTTCTTGCAAACCTCGCCGCTCAAGGGTGTAGAGCTTAACCTTAAGCGCGATAAATCACTGACTAGAAATGTTGAACTTTGAGCTATCTGATTGATACCTGCGCTCTGTCGGAACTGCGCCGCACAAAACCAGATGCCAATGTCGTGCGTTGGTTCGAAGACACATCACAAGACGGGCTTTATCTTAGCGTTCTGACATTAGGTGAGATTAGAAAGGGCGTGGAAGCTTTACCCAATGCGCGCCGCAAAGATAAAATCTTGAACTGGCTTGAGCATGAATTGCCGCTTTGGTTTGAAGGCCGGATATTACCGATTGATGCAGGAGTGGCGGATGAGTGGGGCCGCCTACTCGCAAGGGCGAGCCGAAGCTTGCCAGCTATTGACAGCTTGATCGCCGCCACGGCCATCCACAACAGATTAACGATTGTGACGCGCAATGTTTCTGATTTTGATATTGCGGGCGTTGATGTTTTTAACCCGTGGACAACGTAGCAATAGGGCACGTCTTTCGGGTGCTCATCATGGCCTGTTCCACATCTAAGGCCGCCCAAACTTAAGGCTCGCCGTCGCCGATTTCTTCTTTGCGGTGGGCCATATACGCGTCCAGTTCTTCTCGGATTGCGGGGTCCAGTACAGGTTCTTCGTATTCTTCCAGTGCCTTTTGCCAAAGCAAAGTGGCGCGCTGTCCAGCGGTTATGGAACCTGCCTCTTCCCAAGCCTCGTAATTCATCCAGTTTGATAACATGGGTTCATAGAATGCGGTTTTATAGCGGGACATGGTGTGCTCTTCTCCAAAGAAGTGCCCGCCGGGTGCCACTTTGGCAATAGCGTCAAAGCCAAGTTCGTCCTCTGAGAAATCTATAGGCTTTAATATCTCCGCCATGTTTTGGAGAATTTCTATATCCAGGATCAGTTTCTCATAGGACGCAGTTAGCCCGCCCTCGAGCCAGCCTGCACCGTGATAGATTAAATTACCGCCGCCCATCACAGCGCCCCAAGTCGCCATTGTTGTCTCATATGCGGCCTGTAGGTCGACAGCATTTGACGCATTGGCGTTCGAAGTACGGTACGGTAATTTGTATCGTCGCGCCAGTTGCCCTGCGATCAAATTTGCTTTGGTGTTTTCAGGCGTACCAAATGCTGGCGCTCCCGATTTCATGTCCACATTTGAGGTGAAAGCCCCATAAATAACCGGTGTACCAGGATTTACGAGCTGTGTAAGAACGACGCCAAATAGCGCTTCAGCATTTTGCTGCGCCAAGGCAGCAGGCAGTGTCACGGGTGTCATCGCCCCCATTAAGGTGAACGGCGTTATCGATACAGGTTGCCCATATTCTGCCATGACCATGAGACCCTCGCCCATTTCTTCATCGAAAAGGCGCGGGGAGTTAACCGAGATAATGGTGGTCACACCAGGCTTTCTTTGCATGTCATCAAGACTGTCACCACGAGCTATTGCCATCATCTTGATGCCATCCAACGCCCGCCCGCGTCCGATGGCGGTGACATGAAAGGAAAGATCGCTAAGTCGAAGATTAGCCAGATAAGTATCCATATGACGGGTATTGGCCGGTAATTCCATCGGCGCGGCCACCTGATTGCCAATGAGATGTATGACGTTAAAATGATGCGCTAGACGTGTGAAGTTTTCATAATCCTTCATATTGCCAGGGCGCCGCCCGTTAATAGCATCATGTACATTTGGCGGTCCTGCCACGAGACCGTTTACGACTGAGTTGCCGCCAATTTCAACAGCGCGATCTGGGTTTCTCGGTGTTAATGTCACGATTGATGGCGTTGTCGACAGGGCATGATCAAGCAATTCTTCATCAAAGCGAACCATGCCTTCACTACGATCGACGCGCGCGCCTGCCGCTTCAAAATAATCCAGCACCCTATCCCCTATCACGCGAATGCCGAGTTCAGAGAGTATCCTTATGGACGTGCGGTGAATTGCATCAATTTGCTCTTCACCAACGATCTCAAGGGGGCCAAATTCGTTACGAATTTGAGTCCAAGGGAGCTGTGGAATGGTGGTTTGACCCGGTTTAGATCGTCCACGACGAGTACTTGCACGGCGACGATTGGTCATGAATATCTCCCGATAGAATACGTATGTACTTTTCACTTATTCTACGCAAATTTGAAGTGGCAAACTCGCGAGAACGACAAGGAGACGTTTTTCTTCGTCAAAAAAGCCTTCTTAACCCAACTCTTGTCCTCGAAACCGGACGCAGGTGTTGAATAGCCTGAATTCTAGGAGCGGACTAGCCAAATTATTAATATTAATAGTTTCCATCCCTTTGAGAGATAGTTTGCGCGGCACATCAAGTTAATGCATATAATATATTGACAAATGCTTTTTGCGTGGACTTGCAAATGCTTTTTGCGTGGATTTGTTGCGTCCGTTTGATCTAATAATAAGGGGAAGAAATGTCTATTAATAAAAAATCATACAGCCGTTTACTTTTGAAAGCACTCTGCACAACAGGGCTCTCGTCGATATGTTTAGCATCCAACGCGTATGCTCAACCTGCTGAACCTAGTGCTCAACTTGATGAGATCATAGTAACAGCAACAAAAAGGTCGAAAAATCTACAAGATGCCGCAATCTCTGTTCAGGCGATTACTCAAAGAACCCTCGATGAACAGCGTATCACAAGTTTTGACGATTATATCGAGCTTTTATCCAATGTTACATTTACAGGTCGAGGTCCGGGGCAAAACACGATTACTATTCGGGGTGCCGGAATTCAAAGCCTCGACATTTCCGTTGCAGAGTCTCAGGGTACCGGGCCAAATGTTGCGCTCTATCTGGACGAGCAGCCCGTTACGGCAGGTGGTCGTAACCTAGACGTTTATCTCGCAGACATAGAAAGGGTTGAGGTGCTTCCTGGACCACAAGGAACCCTTTATGGAGCCAGCTCACAGGCGGGCACAGTGCGTTTCATCACAAACAAGCCAAGGTTTAATGAATTTAGTGGGCGTTTAGAGGCAAGCCACGCCTTTACAAATGGTGGCAATGAAAGCACGGCTTTGGTTGGGACGGTTAATGTTCCCGTTATTGAGGATCGTTTGGCATTACGTGTAACGGTATTTAATGATAGTAAGGGTGGTTACATTGATAATGTGGCCGGCACCTTCACCCCATCTTCAGCCAATAACCCTAGCCTACCGCCAGATGGAGGCGTATTTTTTGCTGCTGGCACCGTATTCGCTAATGGAACGGTTCTAGCCACTGATACCACCTTTCCCGTTGTGTATGAGGAAACTAATAATTCCGACTTGGTTGAGGACAACTTCAATGATGCCCGCTATGCAGGTTTTCGCGCTGGCATTAATTTTGCTATAAATGATGATTGGAGCCTTCTTGTTCAACATCATCGTCAGACATTGGACGTAGACGGCGTATTTGACTATGATCCGGAAGTAGGCGAATTACAAGTTACCCGCTTTGCGCCAGATACTTTGGAAGATCAGTTTGGGACAACTTCCTGGACCCTGAATGGGCGCCTTGCCGGTTTGGATATTGTTTATACTGGTTCATACCTAAATCGGAATGTCGAACAAACTATCTCCTATGCTCAATATTCTGATGCGGGTAGATTTATCCCGGGTTATCTTTGTGACTACAACACCCCAGGTTACACAGGTGCCGGTGGCACGACAGCCTATCAGTTTGACCCTACCCTTTCAGGCGATCCAGGCATTGTTGAATGCCGGGCTTCAAACAGCTTTATCAGAACGACGAATGAAAACGAACGTTTAGTAAATGAGTTTCGTGTCAGTGGTAATCCAACTGACTGGTCAAGCTTCCTGCTGGGTGTATACCATGAGGATAATGAAATCCGCCATGTTGGTGATTTCTTTTACGGCAATGCGCAAAGCGCACCGATTGACCCTGGTCAACTTAATGGTGGCACGGGACCATTGACTGCAAACAATCCCAACATCAGAGATCCGCGCGTGCAGTTTACGAATGATATTACCCGTCCCGAAGAGCAATTTGCTATTTTTGGTGAATATGCGTTCGACATTGGAGATAAGTTTAACGTCGCCCTTGGAGGTCGCTACTACTGGTTAGATGTTGGTTTCCAAGGTTTTTCTGCATTTGCATTTGGTAATGATCCTGTGCCCAACCTTGCGGGCCTTCCTGGCATCACAACGAATCCGAATGTAACTGGCGGTCGTGATTTTGAAGTAACGATTCCTGCTTTGGGTGCTGATAACCCGAATCAAACCAATGACTTTATTCCGCGTATAACCCTCACTTACGAACCTAATAATGATATTTTGCTATTTGCAACATATTCTGAAGGTTTTAGGCCGGCTGGATTCAATCGGGCGACAGCATCGGGCTTTGGCGCAGCGACAGGCAATGGCACGACTATCTTTCCAGATTTCTTTATTCCTCTGGTTTTCGAATCTGACACCATAGCCAATTATGAATTTGGTTGGAAGACGCAATGGATGGATAACCGTTTACGCATCAATGGCTCGATCTACTTTACGCAGTGGAATAATATACAGCTTGGTGCATTTGATCCCCAAAACATTAGTTTGTTCGGGTTTATCGATAATGCGGGTGATGCAGAGATTAGAGGTATTGAGACAGACTTTGCGTTTGCTGTTACGGAAAATTTCCTCTGGACAGGTAATGTGTCTTATATTGATGCCGAGCTTGTCGCAAATAACCCGGCGCTTAATTTCCTTCTTGTTCCCGTTGGCTCCGATCTTCCTTTAACGCCGAAGCTACAATTTTCAACCACAGGTCGGTATGAGAAAGATGCTTATGGCGGTCTAGTTCATAGTCAACTAACCTTGAAATACGCAGGCGATAGCTTTAGCAGTCTTGAAGCCTCCGAAAGGGAAGTGCAAGCGGCCTATGCCCTGTTGGACGGTTCTGTTGGGTATTCAAGCCATGACGGCTGGCAGTTGGAGTTATTTGTTGATAACATCACAAATGCGGTGCCTGAATTGAACATCCAAACCTTGGACAATCAGCGCCGTATTACAACCGCTCGCCCGCGTACGATTGGCATTAGAGTGGCTAAAAGTTTCTAATGCTACTTTATCGGCATCAAATACTCATTTGAATGCTGGCAATTCACCGAGTAAATGCGAGCCATTTTTGGCTCGCATTTTTTTTAATCAGAACATTATATACGATGAATACCTGTATTTAATATGCTTGTACCTATCCGCTGCGGCAAAATGTATGGTCATAAAAAACTTGAAGTTAATCGAATGAAATAGTATTTTGATATAAGGTATTGAGCATGCTGAAATGTTGCATTATTTTTTTAAATTGGAGGCTATAATAAAAACAGTAACCCGCATACCCGTGAATTTTGATCTCCGATCATTGCAAATTTTTGCTGTCGCAGCTGAACGGGGAGGAATGACGCAATGCGCACGCGCTCTTGATATGACTCAATCTGGCGTATCCCAAACAATTGCGAAACTAGAAGAAATCGTTGGTAGTGACCTGTTTGATCGTACCAAGCGTCCTATCGGGTTAACACTAGCGGGAAGGGCATTACTGTTACGTGCGCATAAAATTCTTGATGACGTACAAAACGCTTATGTAGAAACAGCACAATCTGGCCAAAGTAGAAAAATTGGAACACTAACAATAGCAATGCCAGACAGTGTGGCAAGTGCGATAGGCCCTGCTCTTTATGGGCGGAAAAAGGCTATTTGCGATAACTGGCATATTATGAGTGGGTTGACGCCATTTCAACGCGAGGAATTTCTTTCTCACGCGATTGATATGATTGTCACTGATGAAAGTAATATATCCAATGTAACAGGGCTTCAGCGGTTTGGTCTCATGACGGAGCCATATATTTTGATTTTTCCAAAGAATTATCAGGGACCTCAAGAATTGGGACCGCATTTATTGACGTTACCACTCGTAAGATTTACATCTCTTTCCGCCGCCGGGTATCAGATAGAAGCTCAACTTGACCGCCTATCCGTAAAATATCCAAAGCGAATAGAAGTAGACACGCCGAGCTGTCAACTGGCGACCGTTGTTAATGGGCATGGTTGGGGGATAACAACGCCTTTGTGCCTTTTACAGCGCCCAACTCTTATTGATGATTTGATCGTTGCACCAATCACGAAAGGCAGTTTCGGAAGACATCTTTATCTGGTTGCGCGCCAAAACGCTTTGGGAGATATTCCAAAAATGTTTGCAGACGAATTCAAAAAAATTGTGAATGAAGAAATTATTCCAGATTTAACAGAAAAATTGCCTTGGTTGGAAGGTAAGATAAAAATACTCACAGACGATCATTAAGTATTAAGAGAGTTTTTAACGGCTTCTTTTTGACCCTAATTGCAGATTCCACCGAAACTGACAACTTGTTACGGTAAGGGCTGACAGGTCGTTCCGCTTGCAGGAATGCTTTTCGAAGCAGACAAGCGAAGCGCGGTAGTTCTGCTTCGACGATAAATCGGGTATTTGGAGTGTCTTACTTGGGATGATATTAAGCTGCTCACAAAAGTCCACTTTAGGGAGGTTCTAATATTAACTAATTCAGAGCCCTTCTAACACTCGGCATTATCCGGCGACTTACAGGGGTGATGTTCCCTTGGGTTAGTGTGAGATTACCTGTCCTGTCTGACGTCAGCGCTTATGAGACAGATTTAAGTCTGGGCTAAGCGAGAGTTTTTGTTCATCTTGTATCTCACGGAGTAAAGAATGAGACATACAAGAATGAGTAAGCAATCAGCCGATGAGCGGATTGTTAAA
>JAESUG010000102.1 GCA_016763185.1 Robiginitomaculum sp.
CAACCCTGTTCCCTCTTGTTTTGTAGTGAATAGTGGCTCAAATATTTTTTCAAGATCCTTTTCTAAAACACCTTTTCCATTATCTTCTATGTCTATTTGTACTGCATCATTTAACTGAGATATAGAAATAGTAATAATTCCATCATCCCCAATTGCTTGAAATGCATTCAAAATTAAATTAGAAAATAATGCAAATAGTTTTCCCTTATCTCCAGATATTTCAAGATCATTTTTAGGTAAATTAATTTTAATTTTATCAATATCATTTATTTCTAAAACAAGTGAATCAAACATTTCTTTGAGATGTATTTTTTCGACATGTAATTTTGAATGTCTGATAAAATCCATTACATCATCAATTTGACGGGTTATTCTGTCAACTGCTCTAGAATTTCGTTTCAATAATTTATCAAATTTTTCTGGATCATCTTTCAAATATTCAAAAAGATCTAATGAAGCTTGAATTATAGATAATGGATTTCTAATATCGTGTGCAATTCGTGCAGAGAGTTCCCCAATGGCTGAAAATCTTTCAGATTTGAGAAGTTCTAGCTGATTTTCTTTCATATTGATTGACATTTCTTGAAGAGATGTCAATAATTCATTCATTTCATCAATAGATGATTTTTTACTATCAAAATCAATATCAAAATTTCCTTTTGCCAATTCTGTAGATATGTTTTGAATATTTCGAATAGGTTTTGTAATGGTAGATGAAATATACAATCCAACTATAATTCCAATTACAGATAAAAATATTGTAAATATCAAAAGAACAAAAAGAGAATTC
This sequence comes from Robiginitomaculum sp., assembly GCA_016763185.1. Taxonomy (GTDB): domain Bacteria; phylum Pseudomonadota; class Alphaproteobacteria; order Caulobacterales; family Maricaulaceae; genus Robiginitomaculum_B. Next base: position 791 of record JAESUG010000102.1, read on the forward strand.
ATTAAAATTTGGTTGATATCAGATAGTGAATAATCCATGTAAAGTATTCCAATTTTATCTACAATTATGATTGGAATTACTAATTGTATCATATTTTGTTTAATTTCAACATGAATAATGTCTGAACCAATTGAGGTTTTAATGAAATCATTTTTAGTCACCATATTGAATTGTTCATTTGATTCAGTCCCATCAGAAATTATTCGTCCATCAGGATACATCACAAGTACATTTGAAATTAATGGGTTTTTCTTTAGATTATTTAATTGTAAATTTATTGATTCATAATCTAAGAAATATACTGAATCCCTCATTTCATTTCCAGATAATTGAATAACAGATGATGCTTCTGAAACTCTAGAATCTACAATATTTTTTTGGATTTGAAAATAAAAAACTGATTGATACCCTATTGCAAAAAACAACACCACAAAAATAATCAAAACTAGAAATTTTATAAATAATTTCAATTTTGTATACCGATAGGAATTAAATCAAGCATTTTTTTAATGGTATCAATTTCTGATGAATCAAATTCAGAATATTTTTTGGTATTTTTAAAATCAGACATAATTTTTACTCCTTGAGGGTCATTTTCCATATTTATCAGAATGTCAAAGATTTTTTCAGTTAATGTAAAATCTAATTTTGAATTAATAGATACTACATGTCTAGATACATCTATGGTTTCATCAATAATTTGTAATTTATTTTTTATAGAAACTGGTAATTCTTCATAGTCTAAATTAGACATGACTCCAATATCTCCTTTTTCTTCAATTAACCAAACTGGAGTATTTTCATCCTCTCCACTAAAAACAAAATTTTGCTTTTTTCCATTTGACGAAGAAAAGATTCCTTGTTCAGACATGTATGCTAGGGGCAACAAGTAACCACTTGTTGATTCTTTAGTTTCAAAGATCCAAGTTTCAATAGTAGGATCACTAATTGATGTAATGTTTGAATTAATGTGAGATAAAAATACAGTGTGATATGATTGGGAGTTTTGTTTCCAACGAATTAATGATGGAACAATTTCAGTATGTTCCATTATGGATACTGTCGTAAATGGGCTTTCAACAAAAATATCTAATTCATTATTATTCAATAATGTAATCATACTATCAATTGTTTCTGCAATTACAACTTTTCCAGAATACTGTGTCTGTTCATCACTTAGCTGTTCTGCAAGATAGTTAGCTGTTGGTTGAAATCTAATAATTAGTTTAGTTGCACTATCCCCAATAGTACCAATTCGTATGGGGATAGTATCAGAATCAATAGACTCAACAATAGATAATGTGGGTTTTTCTGTGGGAGAAGGAGTCAATGCTGAAAACGAAACAATAGCTAGTACTGCCAAGATAATAGGAATCAGAAGAATTTTTCTCATTACAACTTACAATTTTGTATCATTAATAAAATAAAATTTGTGTGAACTGAACAATATATCATATTTTCTTTCAAAGATCGGAATCCTTAGAGGCTTGAACCGTTCTTAGGGATAATAATGAAGGTACCAATATCAACATGATTATGTTAAATTCAGTTTTATTTTCTTGTTCTCTAAATCAAATAGTCATAAAGTATACTCATCTTAGGTACCAATCTGAATACCATTTGAGCAATATTTTCTCAAGGTTTCAATGGCTGACAAAATTGCTAGTCTACTAGTTTTTGGATTATTAGAATCTGGGAAATTTTCAATGGTAAAGGTCATTTTCCCAAATGCTCCTGCAGCTTCAATGTGATGAGTGTTTTTATCAGTATCAGGATCTGCAACTATTTTGACTCTAGTTTTGTCACTACCAATTCCAGTTAATGATAATAGTGCTGCAACATTGATGTTTGCAGGGAATAGAGATACAGCTTCTTTTGCAGTTCCCTCAAAAATTATAGTGCTAGAATTTATTTCATCTAAATTAATTTCAGAGGTTTCAAAAAACTTTGCACCCTTTAGAGAACGAGGATGTTTTGTTGTAGTAATTGATAGAGAATCTAATTCATCTTTGACTGATTTTATGGCATCAAGGCCTGCAATGGCACCAGATGGGAGATAGATAGTTCGATTAAAATCAGTACAAGCATCAGATAAAATATCATAAATTGATTCATCAAGTAGTGCGCCCACACTCATGATCATCAAGTCTTTTTTGTTTTGTAAAATACTCAATGCAGCATCCCTAACTGCATCCTGAGATGCAGCTTCTA
>JAESUG010000103.1 GCA_016763185.1 Robiginitomaculum sp.
GGCGGCTATGTTCGTCAATTGTTCTTGCATAATGCTGTTATAACTGATTCGCATGTTTTAGCTAATCTTGACGAACCGGGTTCGCCGCCCCAAATTGCACCCATGACTATTCAACAGATCCTTACCGTTCCCAACCCTGTGCTCAAACAGGTATCGCGCCCTGTTGTCGAGGTAGACGATAAAACTCGTCTATTGATGGATGATATGCTGGAAACCATGTATGCGGCGCCGGGGATTGGCTTGGCGGCGATCCAAATTGGCGTGCCCTTGCGGATTATCGTGATGGATTTGGCCGATGACGAGCAGGAACCCGCGCCTAGATATTTCGTCAATCCGGAAATTCTCGAAGATGTGGACGAGTTGCGTTTGTGGGAAGAGGGCTGTCTATCGGTGCCAGATTTCTATGAGGAAGTAGAGCGCCCGGTCAAAGTGCAATTGCGCTATTTGAACTATCACGGCAAAGAAGTGATTGAATGGGCCACCGACATGTATGCCACCTGTATCCAACACGAAATGGATCATCTAAACGGCGTATTGTTTATTGACCATCTCTCGCGGTTAAAACGCCAACGGGCAGTACGAAAAGTTCAAAAATCCGAACGCGACAAAGAGATCGCGGCGGCCGAATAACCGATGGCGCTGCGCATTTGTTTTATGGGCACACCGGAATTTGCCGCCATTAGCTTGGGCGCTTTGGTGGCAAATGGTCATGACATTGCTTGTGTGTATACCCGCGCTCCAAAACCGGCGGGGCGGGGCAAAACGGTGCAAAAAACGGCTGTGCATCAAATGGCTGAAAGTTTGGGAATTTTGGTACGGACACCAAAAACCTTGCGCGACGAACAGGCGCAAAGTGATTTTTCGGATTTAAATGTCGATCTAGCGGTGGTGGTGGCCTATGGTTTGATATTACCGCGAGCCATATTGGATACACCCAAAAAGGGCTGTTTTAATTTACACGGTTCGCAATTACCGCGCTGGCGCGGGGCCGCGCCGATCCAACGGGCGATTATGGCGGGCGACCCACAAACCGCAGTTCAGGTGATGCAAATGCACGCCGGGCTGGATACGGGCGATGTGTTGCTGAGTGAAACCTTGGCGATTGCCTCGGATGATACGGCGGGTTCCTTGCATGACCGGATGATGCAAATCGGTGCTGATCTGATGGTGCGGGCGATAGCGGCAGCGGAGCGAGACGCGCTCACCCCAACCCCCCAAAGTACAGACGGAATTACCTATGCCAACAAAATCGACAAGGGTGAAGCCAAGATAAACTGGCAACAACCGGCGCAACAGCTGGATTGGCATATTCGCGGGCTGTCGCCGTTTCCAGGGTCTTGGTTTCATTTGCCAACCGCCAAGGGTCCGCTTCGGGTCAAAGTCTTGCTGTGCGAACCGACAACGGATACCGGTGCGCCCGGCACGATATTGGACGACCAAATGACCATCGGCACCGGTTTAGGTGCACTGCGGATTTTGCGGATACAGGCGGCAGGCGGTAAGCCACAAACCGGTGCGGATTTTATGCGCGGACAACGTCTGGCGCTGGGTCAAGTTCTGTTATGACGCGCTATAAACTGACCTTGGAATATGATGGCGGTCCGTTTTATGGTTGGCAAAAACAAGATGACGTGCCAACGGTCCAAGGCGCATTGGAGCGGGCGGCAAGTGCTTTGGATGGAGTGTTCGTGCAAGTCCAAGGCGCGGGACGAACTGATGCTGGGGTGCATGCATTGGGCCAAGTCGCGCACCTTGATCTCATCCGAGATTTGGATGCGGAGCGGGTGCGTGATGCGCTAAATCATCATTTACGCCCGGACCCGGTGGCGGTGTTACTGGCCGAAGCGGTGGATGATGAATTTCACGCCCGCTTTAGTGCCAAAGCCCGGCATTATTTGTACCGGATAAGCGCAAGGCGTGCGCCGCTCACCTTGGACAAGGGCAAAATTTGGTGGGTGCCACGGGCCGTTGATTCCCACGCAATGCACCAGGCCGCGCAAGTCCTATTGGGCGAGCATGATTTTTCGACGTTTCGTAACCGCGATTGCCAAGCGCAAAGCCCGATCAAAACACTGGATCGAATTGACGTGCATGCGGTCCACGACGAAATACAAATCATCTGCGAAGCCCGTAGTTTTTTACACAGCCAAGTGCGCTCCATGGTCGGCCCCCTGATCGAGGTCGGCTATGGCCGGTGGAGCCAACAACAATTTACCGGTGCTTTAACCTCGCGCGAACGCGCCCGCTGCGGCCCGGTTGCCCCGCCCGACGGATTATACCTTACCAAGGTGGTGTATTAGGGGGTTATTTCGCCCCTTCTCTTTCGTCTTCCTCCGGCTTGAGCGCCTCTCTTACTTTCGTCTCCCTCCGGCTTGACCGGCCCTCTTATTTTCGTCTCCCTCCGGCTTGACCGGAGGGTCCATGGGCCATCCCAACGAAACATAGGTGTTATTGCACAAAGAACTGGGCCCGCCGGTCAAGCCGGAGGGAGGCACGAAGCGAGGCACGGAGGGAGATGAAAGTGGGAGTTACGAAGGGAGGAGGGTGGCTCCCGTATTACTCCCCTAGCAATTCGCGTTTCATTTCCAGAGCCAGCCATTGTTCTTCGGCCTTTTCCAAGGTTTTGGTTTTGGTGGCTAGTTTATCGCTTTGCTTGGTAAATTGGTTGGGGTCGCGGCTGTATAATTCCGGATCGGACAATAAGGTTTGCAAAGCAGCGATCTCGCTTTCCAATTTGGCAATTTGACCGGGTAGGGTTTGCAAGGCGTGTTTGTCTTTGAAGGTCATTTGCCCGGCATTGGTACTTTTTGGTTTTTTGGATTTTGGTTTGTTCGGGGCGGCTTCAGGCTCGACGGGTTGTTGTTTGGGAATGTCGGAATAGCCACCGGGATGCACTTGCCATTTTCCGTCACCTGCAAAAGCAATCGTACTGGTAACCACCCGGTCCAAAAAATCGCGGTCGTGGCTGACCAGCAAAACGGTGCCGGGATAGTCGGCCAACATCGCTTGTAACAAATCCAGCGTTTCGAGGTCCAGATCATTGGTCGGCTCGTCGAGCACCAAAAAATTGGACGGCAGTGCAAAGGCTCGGGCCAACATCAACCGGGCTTTTTCACCGCCGGACAGCACTTTGACTTTGGTGCGCGCTTGGTGCGGTGCAAACAAAAAGTCTTTCATATAGGCATGAACATGTTTGACATTGCCATTGATCTCAACTCGGTCCGAACCAGAATTGACCAAAGCCTCGGTCACCGTCCAATTTGGCTGTAGCACGCTGCGGCGCTGATCCAAGGAGGCAATTTGCAAATTGGTGCCCAGCTTTACTGTGCCGGTGTCTGGGGCAAGAGTTCCGGTCAGCAAGCCCAACAATGTAGATTTTCCGGCACCGTTTGGCCCGATCACGCCAATGCGATCTTTGGCGCGGATCATTACCGAAAAATCGCGAACCGGGTGAACGTCTCCTTCGTATGATTTGCTTAAATTTTTGGCTTCGACCACTTGTTTGCCGGACTTTTCGGCGGCGGATGCTTCAAGCTTTACCTGTCCTTGCGGGCCTTGGTGATCGCGTTTTTGGGCGCGCAAGGCGTGCAGATCGGCCAAGCGCCGTTGATTGCGTTTGCGCCGGGCCGTCACCCCATAGCGCAGCCAGTGTTCTTCGCGCACAATTTTGCGGGCCAGTTTGTGCTGGTCCAGTTCTTCTTCGGCCAGCACCGTATCGCGCCAGTCTTCGAACTTGGCAAACCCTTGGCCCAGCTCGCGGGTTTGGCCGCGATCGACCCACACACATGTGGTTGACAGCCGCGAGGCAAAGGCGCGGTCATGACTGATGACCACCAAGGCCGACTTGGTTTTGGCCAAGGTGTCCTCTAGCCAAGTAATCACTGGCAAATCAAGGTGATTGGTCGGCTCGTCAAGCAATAACAGGTCCGGCTCTGCCGCCATCGCCCGCACGAGGGCGGCGCGACGCACTTCGCCACCAGAAAGAATTTTGGGGTCCGCATCCGGCGCTACGCCCAGATCATAGAGCATGGCATCAACCTGCCATTGCTCGTCATCCGGGCCAAGATCGGAGGCGGCATATTCGCCAATGCTGGTAAATCCGGTGGTGTCGGGTTCTTGATCCAAATAGCGCACAGTTACGGAAGGATCAACAAACCGGGTGCCGCTATCGGGCTGCACTTGTCCGGATAGAATTTTAAGCAGTGTCGATTTACCCGATCCATTGCGGCCAACCAGCGCAATGCGCGCGCCTTTGCGCACCATCATATCGGCCCCGTCCAGCAATGGCGCTTGGCCAAAGGTTAGATGAATGTTTTGCAAGCTGGCCAATAAAACTGCCATGAAATTTCCGTTTGTTTGGGGCCGTGGCCGATTGCCAACGCGTCAGCGCCCTCATACAAGTGACAGAGCCATTAGAGAAGGGGCAAGGCCAGCAATATGCAAAGTTTTCATCCACCCAAACGAACCTTAATGGGGCCGGGGCCGTCCGATGTGCCAAGGCGCGTCTTACAAGCCTTGGCCCGCCCGACCATTGGCCATCTTGACCCGGCGTTTGTTGGGATGATGGACGAGGTAAAAATCATGCTGCGCCAAGCGTTTTGCACCGACAACGCACTTACGTTTCCAATATCGGCACCGGGATCGGCGGGTATGGAATGTTGTTTTGCCAATTTGGTTGAACCGGATGATGAGGTGATTATTTGCATCAACGGTGTATTTGGTGGGCGAATGAAGGAAAATGTCGAACGGATGGGCGGGATTGCTCATGTGGTCGAAGATGCCTGGGGGACGCCAGTTGACCCGAACAAAGTGCGCGCGGCTTTTGTCCAACATCCCAAGGCCAAAATATTGGCATTTGTGCATGCGGAAACCTCCACCGGTGTGCGCTCCGATGCCAAAACCTTGTGTGCGATCGCGCGTGAGTTTGGGGCACTTAGCTTGGTCGATGCGGTGACTTCATTGGGCGGGATAGAGTTGCAAGTGGATGCATGGGGGATTGATGCGATATACTCTGGTTCGCAAAAATGTCTGTCTTGTCCGCCCGGCTTGTCGCCGGTTAGTTTTTCGAAACGGGCTGCTGAGGTGATCGCTTCGCGCACCCATAAAGTGCGCTCTTGGTTTTTGGATCTGTCCTTGGTGATGGCGTATTGGCAAGGCGATGGCGCTAGAACCTATCACCATACCGCGCCGGTCAACGCGATGGTTGGTTTGCACGAAGGCTTGATCATGCTGCACGAAGAGGGCTTGCAAAACGCTTGGGTGCGTCATGGGTTGATGCACGAACACTTAAAAGCCGGCCTAGAAAACCTCGGCCTGCGTTTTGTGGTTGAGGAGCAATATCGTTTGCCGCAATTAAATGCCGTGCAATTCCCGGCATCCGTTCAAGACGAAGCCAAGGTGCGCCGCCATTTATTAGAGCAACACAATTTGGAAATTGGCGCCGGGCTTGGGGCGCTGGCGGGCAAGGTATGGCGTATTGGCCTGATGGGGGCTAGCGCCTGTGAGGAAAATATCGAGATATGCCTTAGCGCGTTGGAAGCCAGCATCAAGCAATGTGGCCAAACAACCGCAATCGACTAACCCCGCCATCGGGGATGATGTTCAACCGGACATGCGATACGGGCGCTTGGGCCGGTAACGTGAATTTATGTTCGGCATTTGCGGATAATTTTTGTTCGCCGAGTACGGTTGGCCAGCCCTCTGCTTCGGCTAAAATCTGTGCGTCTGTCAAATTGGTACACAGGGCCGCTTGTAAGAAAAACCGGTCCGGATAATTCCCCTTAAAATGACGGGTGTCGAGCAAAATCCGTTGCAACACCCCAGAATGGGCCAAGGCCAATACCGCCCAGTCATGGCCCGGCTCGCGGCGGCGGCGAGTTTCCCAACCATCGCCCATATTGACCCCATAGCCC
>JAESUG010000011.1 GCA_016763185.1 Robiginitomaculum sp.
CAATCCAGACTTTCAAGAGACCACTTCGCTTTAGTCTGACAGCACCGCCATTGCCTTACAGCCGGTTTAGATGGTGTTTAATCCGTGTCGGTTTCACCAACATCTGGAGATTGGAAAGTAGGAAGTGGTGCCATTATCGGTGTGGGTATTGGTGCTATAGGGATTAGATATGGCTTATCTGCTGGTGCTTCCATAGTTCCAAAGTCATCTCCTAGCGGCGGGATGGCTTTAGGGAGCTCTATTTCTTTAGATTGATAGATGTCACCAACTGGCCGTGCCTGTGTGGTGCTTTGCTCACCGGGCCATTTGGTTATTTTATTTGGATTTAGGTTGATAAGCAACATATAGTTGCTAAAGCCTTCTGCATCCATATACGCTCTCATGGGATGTCGCCCTGCTATTTTATAGAATTTTTCTCTATAGAATTCGTGAATTTCCATTTGAATAGGCAACGGATTACCGTATTCATCGGTTTTTGGCAAAGAATCAATATGTGCTGCCAATCTTGGTAACATTTGACGGTGGAGCTTGTCTTCAACTTGCGTCCAGTTGGTGAGGCCTGTTACGGTATTTTGTAGTAGACGCTCTAGGTAATCAAATCTTTCGTTGAGGGCGTTTCCTATGCTTTTTTTACGTTCAACAGCCATTTGATCAAAGAGTTTTTTTGCTTGTTTATTCCCCGTAGTGTTAATTTTTGACATGTCAAAACCTGTTTTGGGAGCAGCGGCAAGAGGGTTTTTGTGTTTATCCGCATCTGTTACCAAGCCAAATGGTTCCGGTCCTGGTAGATAAAACCAATCCTTATTTTTTAGTATAGCTTCCCAACCCTTAAGTTCCCAATCTATTTGGCGGACATAATTGGCAACATTACGGGTTACTTGGGCGTATGATGAATAAAAACCATTAACTGTAAACACAGGTTCCAAATGCTCTTGATATTGAGCTTTGAGCTGATTGTGTAATTTTTCCATACAGTCAGCTTGGGCATCAAGTGTAGTTGCGACATCCCTATGATAGGATTCGTAGGCTTTTACCATTTTACCAAGATATTTAGCGGTTATTGCAGAAGGGTCTTCTGGCAGGCTTTTTAGAATATCAACGGTTTTGATACTTTCAAGGTTGGTGCGACAAGGCCCCAAGCCCGTTAAATCCAAATCTTTTATTACAATTTCTGCTGCCGGTTTGATTTTTAGTTTAAATAAACCAACGCTGATTTTTTTACTGCCATTTTCATCTGGCGCTGTTTCCAGTTCCAAACGATACGTTTTACCGCCTTCCAAACCGGCATCCGATACATTCAGCTCAATGCTCCATTCCATCCATTTTCTGGTGGGGATTATTGTCAGGGCTTCGGTTTCCATATCAATAGCGGAAATTTTGCCCATATTATCGCCAAAATTGAAGCCTTCAATTTCTAGGTTATCTTCATCTCCTGCTACTTCGGCAACAATATTTTTATTGCGTAAATCGGCTTCATCCGTTTCAGAGGGCAAGGTAATGGTTGGTAGCTCTTTACACCAGTTTTCAACCGTTTTGTAAGTCATGCCATTATCGGTTTTATCTTGTGGTTTTCCGTGTTTTCCGTATGGGACAAACCCTTGGTCACCAAGAGTTGCAAACGGGTAAATAGGTTTAGGTAAGGGATGGTTGCGAATGGTACAAATGGAGGGAATAACCTTATCCCCTACTTTGCGTTCTTCCTTTTGTTCGCCATCATAAAACTTGTCAGTTCTATCATAGGCTAAATCTGCTAAAAACAGACACATTTCTTGTTTTCTAGGATTGTCACTGCCTCGCAGGTCATATTTTTTGAAAACCGCTTTTAAATTGGTACACCAATGGTCAGAATGGGCGCGGCTAAATGCCCCAAAGATAGTTTCTTTATCTCTGCCTTGTTTATCTTTATCGGGTAATTTATCTATAAAAAATGGCTCTACATAATCTGGAATATTATATTTGTTACCCGTGTTAGTGCCAAAAATAGGACCAATTTCTCCTTTGGCTAAATTAGTGCCATCTGGGTCATCCAAAGTCGCAACTTCGATATTATAAAGCATTTTAACGAGGCTTTTATTGAAATTAGCACGTGCTACTCCGAGTACCGCTCCAAAAATCGATGTTGTTTCAACGAGCATGGCAAGGGCTTTGTCTGCAAAACCATCAGGCGCACCAAATGCCAACCGACTTACAACACTGTAATTAAGTGCTTTATCTTTGGTGATACCCACTTCAATAGAACTATTGGTTGCCCACATATCCCAACATTCAGGGGCTTCAAGTACATCAAAGCTTGGGTCATTTTGAAGAACCACTTCATGGGCGTTTTGTTTGCCAAATTTTCTTATAATTTCTGCCCAACCTGCCATGGAGCAGCGCATCATTTCCTTTTGCTGTTGTTTAACATTAATCGAAAAATCTTTTTTGTATGGAATATATTCTGCCCCAAACATGCCATCTTCCATGTCTGTTAAGCGTTCATCTCCGACACCACCAATAAGTGAACCATTAGCTATATTATCATGCCGCCATTTTAAAGGTTCGGCGGTGTTTTTATCTATAATTTGGGGCGAAGATAAGGGGTCGGCAGTATTTAAATAATCATCAGGATTAACTTTAGTGCCGTTAATGTTATATGTCTTATTCAGCACGGCTTCCGAACCATGAAGCATTCCTGCAACAGCGCCAATGAGGGTATTGGTCGCATTGCTTTTATCGGGTAACTGGTCATAGTTTCCGCTACCCCAACGCTCCCACATATGGCCAATAGCCCATCTATCTTGTAGGAAGTGTTGGGCATAACCTTCATAGGCAAGGGCTTCTATTTCAGCTTCTTTAATAAAAGACTTGTATTCCTCATAGGCTGCATTGCCGCCTTCTTGACGAATAGTTTCGTTTAAATATTTAGCCCTATTTGCAAGCTGCTTGGCAATGCTGTGGTACCGATGATACATATTTTTAGCTTGGCTTCCAAAATGCGTGGAATTTAAATTCCCCAACCACCCCATAAAAAATACATGGCATTTCTCCTGCAGCTCCTGTGCAGCTCCTGCGGCGCAATATTGGTTTTTATTGAGCCAATCATAAATAGTATAACTATAATCTGGCATGCCGGAAAAATGGGCAGGGGTAACAATCAGCCGTTCCTCGATAGCCGTTTTTGGGTCATCACCTTCCGTAGGGAGACGATGCATATCTTCCGCACGAAATAGGTTGGCATTCAAATCTATAATATGAATTTGGCCCGTACCCTGACGATTAAATATATGTCCAACCCCTAGTCGATTAAGCGCCATGTCAGCTAAACGGGTGTGTTCAGCGGATTCTTCATCAGGTTTATTAGCTTTACCAGGATACTCTGCGGCGGCTTGGTTTAAATCGGGTTGCTGGTAAATAGACTTCCATGAAAAAGTGCCTTTGCCTTCATTTTCATTAACCAATGTTTCCCACGCCAAGGCGCTTATCGGAAAAACAAACAAAAACAGCAAAAAGACACCAATGCGCATCATTGAATTTCCCTATCTTCTGGCACACATAAACCGCCATCATCTATAAAAATACTTTCAAATATTTTGCGCTGTCGTTTGGGGTTGGTAATGTTTTGTACTTTGGATTGGAACTTTTCTACACATATAGCAGGGCAGCTTACATCTTCATCTACACACTCTTTAAATGTATTGGCTTGACGTACACATTTCATAACAGTTTCAATGCAGTCCCCCCATTGGGCAATTTCATCGTTAACTTTTGGATTGTAAATTAACGGCAAAGCGGACCCTTTATGACCGGGGGTTACGCTGCTGATTACGGAACACTCTGCCCCGCAATCGACCTTATAAGCCTCAGTCGTGGGCTGCCACGGGTTGGGGGTTCGCGGCCATAGTAAGGCAACAAATACAAGGATGAGCGCTAATATTACCGGCACCAATATTGCCGGTACCAAAATTAGTTTATTTTTCATGGAACCACACGATACAGTATATGGAAGCACATCACACAGTATAAAAATAATTTGCTTGATAAAAATAATTTTTATACTGTGAACCGCCCCGAGTTTGCCTGAGGTTACTTCGTTCAAGTTATGCGGCTTTCGGGATTTTGTCCAGTGCTGCGTAGTATAGTTCCTCTGCTTCGGTAGGTGGTGAGAATGGCAAAAGCAAAGGTAGTTCTATATCTTTTGACAACAGAGCCATCACCTCATTTAAGCTTAGCGCAGGTGATTATATCATCCGCGCCTCGAACTATGGCGCAAGTATTGATAAATACCAAAAAGTCTCTCTAACCCCTGACAGCGCGACCACTATAGTCATAGAGTTGAAAGAATAATTTTGGGCTGTACCAGTGAATTGTCATTAGTTAAGGTATAAGCATGCGGAAACGTCGTCTAAGTCAGAAAAAGCAACAGCGCTTAATAGAGCGTTTTGTTACTGGCACTACAGCGCGCTATCGTGCCAATTTGATTAGCGTGAACTTCAAAACAGCAGCCTATTACCTTCATCGGTTGCGCGAGATTATTGTGTTTGAAATTGAAAACGAGTCACTGCTTTCAGGAGATGGCGAGGTTGATAAATCGTATTTTGGCGTACCCGAAAAGGCAGGCTCGGACACGGAGCGGCAAGCAAAGTATCCGTGTTCGGAATCCTCAAGCGTGGGGTATAGCATTGATATTTTCAAAACTAGGGTTGCTCGTTGATGAAATGCCTTTGATCGACGCAACAACACGCAGCGAGGATAGAGGTGCGCCAATTTGAAACCCCGCTCATTCAAAGCATGTATGAAGGAGTTTTTGGAAGCTGGTATAGCCCACGTATCTTGTAGGGCCGTTTTAAGGGCGCGAGGGTCTTTGCCTTGCCGTATTGCCCTATCTTGACGACCAAGCCTAACATTGCAACACTCTTAAAAATGGTGGCCCGGCGAACGGTGTAGACGACGAGAGATTCGGGCGAAAACGTAACTTGTTTGCGTTCAGGTTTTTTGTAAATCAATGAAGAGCGTATTTTAGGAATATATATGAAATCTATATTTGGAACTCTAGCCATTACGATGATATTGGTATCTTGCGGCAATAACAATTCATTAAATTTCAGCGGCGTCGATCCCGCTCTGACCGTTCCTCCCACTCAAATTATGGTGTTGGGCACGGTCCACCTTAGCAATTATCGTGACGATCTCACAGTAGACGATCTTGAACCCCTTCTGGATCGCTTGGAAGCCTACGCACCCGACGTTATCACAATCGAGAACTCCTCTGGTAAAACTTGCAATCGTGTTCGCACTTACCCGCGTGAACATGTCCGCTATACTTGTTTTGATGGCGCGCCATTCCGCGAAGAGTCCGGCTTATCCATATCCGAGGCAAGTTTTCAGGCAGGAAAAGCCTTGCTGAACTGGCCGGATGCACCGACAACCGCGCAACGTCGTTCGCTGGCAGCGGCCTTTATCGCGAGCGAAGAGCCAGAGTCTGCACTGGTGCAATGGCTTCGCCTGGATAACAAGGAACGCGTGCCTGGTGACGGTCTGGGGCCAAAATCCGTGGAACTGCTTAACACGCGAAGCCAAGCCCTGAACGAGAGTAATTCTATTGCCGCACGGCTTGCGGCACGGCTAGGTCTGGAACGTGTCTTCTATGCTGACGACCGTGGCTCTTACCTAAGAGCCGATGGCGAGAGAGAAGCCTATGGTGCCCGGGTATTAGAGCTTTGGCCGGGCGAAGGAGATCCCTGCCTGATACATTTCAACTCCTTTAAAGCAAAGCTCACCGGAGGCGATCTCTTAGGCGCATATAGGGAATTTAACAGTAAGGACTACCAGCGCAGGCAAATGGATTGCGATTGGAAACGAACCATGAATGATGCCGAGCCAGAACAATATGGCCGCAAATACACCATGGGCTGGCAGGCAAGGAACCTGCGCATGGTCTCACTTATCATGACAGCTGCACTGACTGAGCCCGGGGGACGCGTGCTTTCAATCGTAGGTGCTTCCCATAAGCCTTACTTTGAAGCCTATCTGAACCAAATGCATGACATAGAAATCATTGAGACCGACACAGTGCTAAATGAATGATGTTTTGAACGAGCATGTCTAACGTCTGCTTAGCTCAGGCTTAAATCTGTTTCATTTTATATGAAGACGAACGCTATTTCGATTGTGTGCACAATACCTGGCACCAAACAAGACGATTTGTTCCAACAGACCGTTGCAATTTCATTGGACAACGTTACTAATAAATATATAATATTCAATTATAACAATGAGTTATGTAAGAATCTAATATGATCACCCGTTCCCTGTCTCTCCGCCATTGCTTCTTGTCCTACCGCTTCGCTGCTTGAGGACGGTCTGTCTCGCGGCGCGAAGGGTGCGCCTCCGACGGGCGGCCTGACCGGCCGACGCGCAGTCGCGCTTGCGCGGCAAGAGCCGCGACGGTGGTCGCGTTTTGGAGTGTCGGAGTCCGAAGTGAGAGTATGGTGTATGAAACGGATGTGCAGTGCACCTTTGTTGTGATAAAGTTTTGGTACATAGCACTTTGCTTCCTGCATCTTATGGTCCGCCCTCTATGGCAACCACACCAGTTCAATTACCGGTTTTTCCTACGGCCCAAGCGTTTCGGCAGAGGAAATCTGACTTTGCCGCCAGCACAGACCGCGCGACCCATAAGCAACGCGCCGGTGATTTTGCCCATGCGATGGCGAAAATCAGTGCTGATTACCCGATGATTATGAAGTGGAAATTTTTCAAGCGCGAGCTCTACTGAGCGCCGCTAACCCGCGCGATAAAACATACGCCAATCAACACCAAGCGGGTGAGATATTGAAACGGCTAAAGATTGACCATCCCCAGCATCCGGGCGTCTTGCATTATATCATCCATTCCTATGATTTCCCTGGGCTAGCGCACAATGCTCTAGCGGAAGCCAAAGTTTATGCAGGCACTGCGAAAAATTCTGCCCATGCCCAACATATGCCGTCCCATATTTTTACTAGGCTTGGTATGTGGGAGTCGTCGATTTCTTCCAATCATGATTCTGCCAAATCGGCTGATGATTATACCAAAAGTGCGAATTTATCGGGGCATTATGACGAGGGCTTACACAGTATTGATTATTTGATGTACGCGATGTTGCAAACCGGGCGTAACGCCGAAGCAGCGTAGCTTTTGGCCCGGCTTGATAGCATCAAGAAAACCAACACAGAAAATTTCAAAGTCGCCTTCACCTATTCGGCAACGCCGGCGCGCTATGTACTGGAAAGGCGTGCCTGGGAAGAGGCCGCGCAATTGCCGCTCATGCGTCCGGATTTTCTGTGGGATGACTTTAGCTGGGCGCAGACTCTTAATCTATTCGCGCGCGGGATCGGCGCGGCGCGGAGTGGAAAAATAGAGCAAGCCAAATTTGAACGTGCCAAAATCAAGAAAACCCAAGCCAGCTCATCACCGAACTTCATGCTATATATATCGACCGAAGTGCAGGTGCAATATGACATGCTCGGTGCCTGGATCAGGTTGGCAGACGGTGCCGATGATGGCGCGATTGCCTTGGCAAAGACAGGCGCCGATCTGGAGGATTCGTTAGATAAACATCCCGTGACACCGGGCGAAGTGCTGCCGGCGCGGGAACTTTACGGGGATTTATTGTTAGAGACCGGCGATTATGAAGCGGCTCTCACCGAATATGAAACCGCGCTTCAAGTCTCCCCGAATAGATTGAACGCACTTTTGGGTGCCCAGCATGCTGCCGCGAAAATGGGCGCTACCCGGCGCGCTAAATCCTATGCGGATATTGTTCGCGAACAAGTTAAATCCGGCGATCGGGAGATCGTGTTTGCTGATCCCAACTAGGGTCAGGACCTATTCAATAGATTTTCCATAGCAAAGATATCTGATTCACTTTTCCTTTCTAGGAGATATTCAAACTGTCTGATCTTTGCCCACCCCGGTTTCGGCAATGGCCAAGATTGCATGTGCAGCCTCTATCCAAGGAAAAAGAAAATGGAAAATCAAATCTTATGCGCTTTATCGGTGGTGTTGGCACGGTTCGTTCGGTCACCAGCGCCAGTGTTCACGCTCTAATACAGACGTGCCGCCGCTTTAATAACGCCATGTTGTAATGCCCTTCAGTTGGGAGCTCAAAACACGATTTTACGTATTATTAGGCTGCTTTTTTCGAAGATTTTTGAACGTCTTGAAATTCGCTTCCCCACTCGCATAGCAGATCGATTATCGGTTCTAGTTTTTGAGCCAAGGGCAGGGCGCTGTATTCTACTTTGGGGGGAACCTGGGCGTAGACTTTTCGTGAAATGATGCTGTCGGCTTCTAACTCTCGTAATTGTTGGGTTAGCATTTTTTGCGTTACTTTTGGCAAGGCCCTTTGAAGCTCGCTGAACCTAAGAGTTCCTTCGCGTAAAATATATAATATGGGAATTTTCCACTTGCCACCAATGGCTGCTACCGCGGCACCAATGGGACTATCTACATAATTAACAAGGCATTGCCGAACTTCTGCGTGGGTTTTTTTGTCATAAAATTTCCTATAGTTCCTTTTTGGATACTACATGACAAAATTGTACCTACTTGTCAAAAGGTTTCTAAGTATTTTATATGTATTCGAGTGCACCAACATTTTTGACTTATCTGATTTCATTATAAGGAAAATACCATGAAACTATATTATTCTTCTGGCGCTTGTGGGATTAGCCCAAGCATTGCTCTTCATGAAGCTGGGTTGAGCTTTGACGCGATTGCTGTTGATTTAGCTACAAAAAAGACTGAAAATGGCGTTGATTTTTATACGATAAACCCAAAAGGCTCGATTCCAGTTCTTGAATTATCAACGGGTACTATTCTCACCGAGGGGCCAGCCATTTTACAATATATCGCAGACCAAGTGCCGGACAAAAACCTTGCTCCTGTTAATGGCACCATGGCGCGATATCACTTCCAAGAACGATTAAACTTTATTACTTCGGAAATGCATAAAGGCTTTATTCCGTTTTTTGAGGCATATGGGTACCCCGAAAATGCCAGGCCTGCAGCACAGGAGATTTTGCGCCGTAAATTTGCTTACGTGAATGATGTTCTGGCAAAACAGGATTATGTAATGGGGGATCAATTTAGTTTGGCAGATGGCTATTTGTATAATGTTACCCGTTGGACGCCGGCTGCTGAGATCAACATCCAATCTGAATTTCCTAATATTTATAAATTTATGGAGCGGATGGAAACGCGAAGTTCGGTGCAAAAAACCCTAAAAACTGAAGGCACTCCAGCCTTTGTTGCGTAATTAGGTGTTGCTTGTTGCGCCGCTCTTTCGTGTGCGGTGATAGCCGGTCAGAATTACAAACACGCCGGGCAGAGCTTGTCACTCCGTCCGGCGTGGTTTGTAGAAAACTTCATCACTTCAGTTCCATTTAAGTTTTGGCTTCTGGTGCATAGCACTTTTCTTCCTACACCCCACGCTTTGCCCTCTGCGGCAACCACACCAGCTCAATTACCGGTTTTTCCGACGGCGCAAGCGTTTCGGTAGAGGAAATCTGACCCTGCCGCCCAAGCGGCGCAGGCGTTTCCAAAACCTTCGGCGTTCGGACATGGGAGGAACTTCGAGGTTGTTGACAAATTCTTCGGCGCAGGCTTTCCATGAATAGGTTTCGGCATAGGCGCGAACTTGGTTGCGGTTCAGCTCAAGACAGGCCATTGCGGCCACGCGCAGATCATCATTGACGGCACCGGCGTTTGAGCCGGGAATGATATCTTTGGGGCCGGGGACGCAAAATCCAGCCACCGGTGTGCCGCACGCCATGCTCTCTAGGATGACCAAGCCAAAGGTATCGGTAAGAGATGGAAACACGAACACATCGGCATCGGCAAAATGTCGGGCTAGGTCTTCGCCAAATTTATTGCCGGTAAATACGGCATCGGGGTATTTGGCTCGTAAGGTTTCTAATGCGGGGCCGTCGCCGACGACTATTTTGGTGCCGGGCAGGTCGGTTTCTAGGAATTTTTCGATATTTTTTTCAACAGCAACCCGGCCAACATTTAGGAATATCGGCTTCGGTAAATCTTTGAACATGCCGTTTTTCTCATCGCGCAGTTCAGGCCGAAACATCTGGGTGTCGACCCCTCGCGCCCAGGGAATGATATTTTTAAACCCTTTGGTCGCCAGATCGTCACGCATGGACGGCGTGGCCACCATCATACAGCCGCCCGTATTGTGAAACCTACGCATGAACCAATACCCGGCGGCCAATGGGATAAACGGAAATCTGGCCGACACATATTCAGGGAATTTCGTATGGTACGAGGTCGAATACGGCCAGCCCCATTTCAAACACAATGAACGTGCGGCCTGACCTAACGAGCCTTCGGTAGCAATATGAATTCCATCCGGAGCAAAGTCTTTGATCCGGCGTTCAATGTCAGGCTTGGCCCCCAATGACATTTTTATTTCCGGATAGGTCGGCAGTGGAAATGTTTTATACCCAAGTCCGGGATGGATAACCTCAACCTCGTGACCCATGGCGCGGCACTCCGCAACCGTTTTCGTCAAGGTGCGTACCACGCCGTTGACCTGTGGTTCCCAAGCGTCGGTGACCAACATGATACGCATGGGCGATTGTCCTTTTGCTAAACAAACGCCGCTTTTACTTTATATCTGGCCCCTTGGCGAGGGCGGACAACATACTTGATCCAGATATTGTTTGGGTTTGCGTTAGAAAAATGCAAGACTATTATTTTGTAAACTCTGGTGAAAATAAAGCGGAGAATCGACGATGAAAGCAATAAAATCAATGGTCGTTGACACTGCAAAAAAAGCCTTCGGTGAAGAACTTGCTTTGCCCGTATTATTCGGTGCAGTGGTTGGTGTGGATATGGGAGTGTCTGCTGTGCTTGCTGTGGGCGGTAAAGCCATACACAAAGCAAAAAAAGCCCTTAAAGACCCGCTTTCAAGTAATCATGTTTTGTTGAACATGGTGCAGTATTCAAAATGGACAGCCATTCAGATCATCGCCAAAGAAACGGCGAAGGGCCCACCTAAGTTTGCGTTTAAGCATAATGAGTATTTGAAGCAGATCCATAAAATTGCAAAATCACAGGCCAAGCAAGATATAGGGAAACACCTAGACCCCAGA
This sequence comes from Robiginitomaculum sp., assembly GCA_016763185.1. Taxonomy (GTDB): domain Bacteria; phylum Pseudomonadota; class Alphaproteobacteria; order Caulobacterales; family Maricaulaceae; genus Robiginitomaculum_B. The sequence continues at coordinate 11,124 of JAESUG010000011.1, forward strand.
GATGAAAACAAAGCCAAACCCTTAGGCTTTGTTGCTGATTATCTTGCACACCTAAAAGGACAAGCTCCAGAGAGCTTTACCGAAACAGATACACAATTAGTCGCCAGTTTGGATGGGTTTTTAGCCCGAGAGGCACAAGCCCCCACTCCGGCGCAAGAGCTGTATGAAGCAGCAGCAGCAGCTTGTGAGGAACAGGTGTTGGCCGATCTGTTTGCCATTGCTGGCACCTTTAACGCGAACGAACCTAATTTTGGTGTTCCTGAGTTCATTAAGAAATTTAACGACCCAAAAACCGGCTGGGCAGCAACCTTTCGGGTATTGTTAAAGGGCCGGCTTGATGACCCGAAAAATGCCGGGGAGGCCAAGCGTATTTTGGTGGCTTTCGGGGCTGAAACCTTGCAAACAACCATAAAAACCGCGCACATGATCGAGGGCTTGCAAACCAGAATTACCAGCATACAGGAAAGTCTGGACGCACAGGACACGGTATTGGCCGAAATTTTGGCAGTACTAACCCCGCAATTACCGCTGGATCTCACCGGCACTGGCACTCGTTCCCGTAATGAACAATTTAGCAAATTAATTTTTACCGAACAACGCACGGGCTTTATTGGCCGCGATGATGAGTTTGCACAATTACAAGCCTTTATGGAGGATGAGCGCCCCGTGCTTTGGTGGCAAATTGCCGGAGATGCCGGACAAGGCAAAAGCCGGATGGCGTTGGAGTTAATTCAGAAATACGCTGAAGACTGGCATGCCGGGTTTTTACCCAGTGCTGATTTTCCGGCATCAGACAAGTGGAACACGCTTGCATTTGCCCGGCCAACCTTGTGTGTCATTGACTATGTGGCCTCGCCCGAAAAAGCTACCGCCGCCGCGCAAGCTGTGCTGGCGCTGGCCCGGCGCACGAATTTAACGCAAAATATTCGATTGCTATTTGTTGAGCGCGAACCATTTAGCTTTGCCGAAACCACCAAAACCGAGGCTTTATGGTTTCAAATTTTTCGAGATCGCCGCCAATGGGATAAATTAAAAGACACCGTGTACAGTCAAGCTGGCCCGGTTTTGTTGGAAGCTTTGGATAATGATGCCATGCTGGCCATTGCCAATTCATGGCTGGAGCAACACCAAAAACCCACCTTAACCCCGGAACAGACAACCAGATTTCTGGCTTTACTTGTCGGGAAATCAACCGATGAAGGCATCCAAGACCGGGCCAGACGCCCGTTATTTGCGATGATTTTTGCTGATCTGGTGACGGGTTCCGACACAACCGAGGTTAAACACTTATCAACCGCCATCAAAGAAACCTTGATTGATGAAATGCACCAATATTGGAAAGACGACACCGGTGCGAGAATTATTAATCTGGCTGATCTGGATGCCGGTGCCGTCCGTCTTGCTTGTTTGGCAACGATGGTTGAACGGGTCGAGCTGTCGGATGGGGTTTTAACCCGCGATAATGGCGATTTCTACACGGCAACAACCCCCGAAACCACCCGTCAGGCCTGGATGATACTGGGCCGCTATCTGGCCAATCCGGGGGGTGACAATGACCCAAATGCAACCCCGATGCCCCTATCTGGTCGCGAGCCGGACCTGATCGGCGAATACATGGTCTATTGGTTATTGCACCAGCAGATAGGCCGTGACGACCCACAGGGTCATATCCAAGCCTTGGCACAAGACGCCTGGAGCATAGATGCCGAGGCCTATTTACGGTTTTTAATCCGGCTTTCCGAAGACATGACCGATCTGAGCATTCAAACCTTACAACAAATACTGGTCAAGCAACCCCCCCCAGCAGATGCTCTAACCAAACTGGACTTACCGCAAGTTTTATCCGCCGCCAGCTTTTTTGGCTGGAGCGAAATACTCAATGCTATCGCAAAAACAGATCTTTCCGATCATTCAATAGACAGGGAATATAATTTATTACTAGCCGCCCAGAACGGCCATACAGAGGTGGTCAACGCCTTGTTGGGCATGCCTGGTATCAAGGTCAATCAAGAAAATACAACCAATGGCACGTTCCCGCTATTGATGGCCGCCCAGAACGGCCACACAGAGGTGGTCAACGCCTTGTTGGGCATGCCTGGTATCAAGGTCAATCAAGAAAATACAACCAATGGTACGTTCCCGCTGTTGATGGCCGCCCAGAACGGCCATTTGTCTATTGTGGAGGTATTGCTGGCCAAGGGTGCGGATATATCGCAACGGCATGAGGAAGCTGGAACGGCTCTTGAGTTCGCTATTGGGTTGGAACAAGCAGAAATGGCGGCGTTATTGCGGCGGCACGGTGCATAGCGAAACCTTGTTTTAGTTCTTTTCTGAAAAGGGATGCAGTTTCGGCTCGCGGCATCACCGGGTTGCTGATATGGGTGGCTTGGGTTTGGCGAGAGGGGCTAATCAGTGATGAACACAAGTATCAACTGGCATAAACTGGACCACAAGAAATATGCTGATGAAACCGGGTTATTGGGCCGGTTGTGTCGTCTCGTCGCTTGGCCACCGGGCCAACGCCAACAGGTTCGAAAACAGGCGATAGAGCTGGTCGAGCTGGCCCGCGCTCAACAACGGCGCAAAGGCATGATGGAAAGCTTTTTGGCTGAATTTGGCCTGTCCAACAAGGAGGGCTTGGCGTTGATGTGTCTGGCCGAGGCGTTGTTGCGGGTGCCGGACGAGAAAACCGCAGACGCGCTGATTGCCGAAAAGATTGCCTCCGGCAATTGGGCGGCCCATGCCGGACAATCTGATTCGCTTTTGGTCAACGCCTCGACGTGGGGGCTGATGCTAACCGGTCGGTTACTGGATGGCGGTCAGCGTGTTGAAAACGACATTCCCGGCTTTATGGGCCGCCTTGTCTCGCGCCTGGGCGAGCCAGCCATTCGCGCCGCCATGTTACAAGCCATGCGCATTATGGGCGAGCAATTTGTGCTCGGCCGAGACATCAAAAGCGCAATCAAACGTGGGAGCAAATTGGATAGCGCTGATGCGCGGGCCATTTTTTCGTTCGACATGCTAGGCGAGGGGGCCAGAACCCGTGCTGATGCGGAGCGCTATTTTGAGCGTTATGCCAATGCCATTCATGAGGTGGGCAAAGCTCGTGGTCCCGGTACCGTGCGCGAGGTTTCTGGGGTGTCTGTCAAATTATCGGCGTTGCACCCCCGATACGAAGCGGTGAAACAGCAACGGGTTGAAGACGAGCTATATCCGAAACTATTGGAATTGGCGAAACTTGCCAAAGGCTATGATATCGGGTTTTGCCTAGATGCCGAAGAAGCAGACCGCTTAGTGCTGTCATTGGGCCTGTTGGAGCGGCTGGCTGCGGAAGAAGCCTTAGCGGGCTGGAACGGCCTTGGTTTGGCGATACAGGCCTATCAGAAGCGGGCGCTAGCTGTGATCGCGAATGTACAACAATTGGCAAGGCAAACCAAACGACAGATCATGGTTCGTTTGGTCAAAGGTGCGTATTGGGATACCGAGATCAAACATGCACATGAAACCGGTGTTGTAGATTTTCCGGTATGGACCACCAAACAGGCAACGGATCTTAATTTTTTGGCCTGTGCCGAGGCACTCATTGCACAGCCCCAGGCCATCTACGCCCAGTTTGCCACTCATAACGCTCATTCCTTGGCGGCGGTGCAGGCCATGGCCAGTACTGCCGGAGTTGAGATTGAGTTTCAGCGCTTACATGGCATGGGCGAGGCGCTGTATACGGCGGCGGATCAGACGTTTGGGTCGACCCGTTGCCGGATCTATGCACCGGTCGGGAGCCATGATGATTTGCTGCCATATCTGGTGCGTCGTTTGTTGGAAAATGGGGCGAATACATCGTTTGTGCATTCATTTTTGGACGAGAAAGTACCGGCGGCTGAGGTAGCTGGTGATCCGTTTTGCGATGTTTCAACTTTGGCTAG
>JAESUG010000104.1 GCA_016763185.1 Robiginitomaculum sp.
ACGATAGGGTTGCATCCGATCCAAGGGCCGCAATAATCCATAAAGACCGGACAAAATACGAATATGGTTTTGGGCGAAAGCCAGATCATCTGGGGTTAAGCTCTGGGCCTGCAGGCCTTGATAGACATCACCGGCGAACGTAAGCGCGGCTGGCGTTCCAGAAGTTTCATCAGTAAAATCAATCGCTTGGAAGCGCTCAAACGTAAGATCCGTTAGATTGTCCGAAAGTTGCATCATCTGTTTGATCTGGGCGCGGGTCAGTTGCTGGGTGGTTTTGGACAATGCACGGGCCTGATCCAGCAACAAAGGCTGGCTGGTTTGTAGGTTGGTATCCGATGCCGGAAGCACCAGTTTTTTGGCCGGAGACAGCAAAGTTAGCATGAAAAATCCTCGCAGATATAGTTTGAACTTGATAGATAGAACGCTCTGCCTCGAAGATCAAATACCGAATTAGAACCATAGCCGTGGGTTCATCAAATTTTGCGGATCAAGCGCCTGTTTTATTTGCTGCATCATCCGTAGTTCGGTTACTGATTTATAACGTTGCATGTCGGCTTTTTTGGCGATACCGATCCCGTGTTCAGCCGAAAAACTACCTGCTCTTTGGTGCACCAAATCATGAACCAATTGAGCAATATCATCTCTGGCGGCGGCAAATACATCGGCGCTGATCTGGGTTGGCTGCAGCAAATTATAATGCAAATTTCCGTCGCCCAAATGGCCAAAAGCGCAAATTCGGGTCCCGGGCCATGTGGCCGTAATCGCCGTCGCTGCCGCCTCTAAAAACTCCGGAATACTGGCCAAGGGCAGGGAAATATCATGTTTTAGCACCGTGCCTTGGGATTTCTGGGCGGCGGAAATATTCTCCCTTAGCGCGATAAAACTTTGGGCTTGGGCATGGGTTTGGGCGATGCTGGCATCATCGAGCAAGCGGTGAGACATGGCGGTATCTAGGGCGGCTGTCATGCGCGCTGGTCCGTGTATTGCATCACTCAAGCCAAACTCCACCAACACATACCAAGGGTGCTGGGTGGCCAAGGGTGAGCGCGCGGCAGGCATCACACCTAGCACCAAGGACAGCGCTAGATCTGAAACCAGCTCGAACTTTGAAATCTGATCGCCGCTCATCGTTCGTAACTCAACCAACAAGGACAGCGCCGCATCGACACTGCCAACACCACACCATGCCACAACCCGCGCTTTGGGTTGTGGGAACAACCGCAAACTGGCGGCGGTTACAATGCCCAAAGTGCCCTCGGCTCCGATGAACAACTGTTTGAGATCAAAGCCGGTATTGTCTTTGCGCAGCTCAGACAGGCCGTTCCAAATTTCTCCGGCGGGTGTCACAACTTCTAATCCCAACACCAGATCGCGCATATTGCCATAACGCAAAACCCCCATGCCACCGGCATTGGTTGAAACGGCCCCGCCAATGGTCGCGCTGCCGCCTGATGCCAGATCCAACGCAAATAACAAATCATGATCGGTGGCGGTTTTGGTTGCTTGTTCCAAGGTTACGCCGGCCTCAAGGGTGAGGGTCATCGCTTGCTTGTCTAGCGCCCGCACCTTGGTCAGACGTTGGGTCGATACTAACAACTCCCCGCGCGGGATTTGGCCGCCGACCAAGCCAGTATTGCCGCCTTGGGGGGTGATGGCGACATTGCTTTGGGCGCAGTGTTGCACCAGCTCTGCTAGTGTTTTGGTGGCGCTGGGCAAGGCCAAAAGCTGCGTGGTTCCGACCCAACGATCGCGCCATTCTCTTATGTATGGCGCAAGCTGATCTGGGTCTTCTATCCAACCGTTGTCACCCAAAATCGCTTTGGCTTTGGCGATGAAATTGGGGGGTAGATCAACCAAGCTCACCACACACTTCTTTCAATGTTTTACGGCTAATTCCGCCTTGGCGTAGAATTTTTGGTGGTGAAGAACATAAATCCAACAAGGTGGACGCTTGGCCGCCAACACATCGGCCACCATCGACCACCATGTCTACATGTTGGGTGATATGGTTGGAGATATCACTCACTTGCACCGGCGGCGCTGCGCCAGCCAAGTTCGCCGACGGAGCCAAAATCGGCTGTCCCAATTGGCGAATGAGCTGGGTTGTAAACGCATGGTCTGGACAACGAAGGGCGATGGAAGCCAAACCACCACTGGCTAAGGGATGGACCGCAGCATTGTCGTGTTTGGGCACAATCAGGGTCAGCGGGCCGGGCCAAAATTGCGCAATCAGGGCGTGGGCCAGCTCGCTCAATTGCCCCAAACGAGCCGCCATTGGTGCGCCGTCAATATGAGCCAAGAGCGCTTTGTCCATGCTCCGGCCTTTGATCGCGTAAATACGCGATATTGCCGGGCCATGATCGGCCAAAACCGCCATGCCATACACGGTTTCGGTCGGCACAATCACCAAGCCACCCTCTTGCAAGAGATGGACGGCATGGTTCAAAGTTTTGGGGTCGTTGGCAGCTTGGACAGACATAGGCGGCTCTTAGGTTAACACCGGTGCCGCAGTGACTTTCATCTGTAATGTAACTAAATTATCAACCCATGCGGCAGCGCCATCATCATCCGCACCGATACCAAAAGTCAAACGATTTAGGCTAGTTTGCGCGACCATATGGGCTGTACCCGCTTCATCAATCGTCAACTGAAACGCAAGGTCAAACGGTATCGACATGCCACGCAAGCTAAGTTCGCCTTTGGCCAAATAATGACCCTCAGATACTTGTTCGATGCGCGTTGATGTCCAAATAATTTGCGGGTGCGCGCCGGTGTTCAACCAACCCGGCCCCGGTAAGCTTTCATCGTTTTCAGCATCACCTGTGTGCGCCGAGGCCGCAGTGATTGAAACGCTTAAATTTGCTGAGCTTAGATTGTCTGGCTCAAAAAAAATATTTGCCGTCCAAACACCAAACAGACCAAAACCTTGGGACCCGTTTTTATGGTATCCGAAGCCAATTTGGCTGTTGCTGTGATCTACTTTCCAATTGGTTTGCGCTTGTTGTTGGTCCACGGCCATAGCACTGGGCGAGCTTGTTGCGGAAGAACTTGCGCCCAAGATCACCCAGCTCGCAAACAGAGCCAATAAGCCGATAACCAAAGCCAGCAAACCCCGGCCTTTGGTCGCAGGGGGTTGAGCGGTTTTGGTCAAGCCCGGCACCATTTTCGATGCGGTATCATCCTTGTCTAAAAATTGATGCTTTAACGCCGCGCCCACATGTAAAACCAACAGGCCTAATATCACAAAGGCTGCGTACTCATGCACCTGTTCCAATAGGTTGTGCAGCTGTTTGCGCTGGACGACTTCCATGCCTTGTAAAAACCCAAGATGTGGCCAATTGATCTGGCCAAACAAGATGGTTGGCGTGCCCCGTGACGACGTAGAAACAACTGCCCAACCAACCAAGGGTGTGCCGATCATCAGTATATAAAACAAGCTATGTACGAACTTGGAGGCCCATTTCTCCCATGCCTTTAAGGTCGAGGCCAAGGCCGGTGGCGGGTTTAGCAAGCGCCAGCCCAACCGCACCAAGCTCAGGAACAAAATCGACATCCCAATGGTTTTATGCAGTTGGTATATCTGTAGTTTCACCGCATCCGGTGCATCCCCCATCAAGAACCCAATTGGGATAATCGCCAAGATCAAACCGGCAATGAGCCAATGCAAAATAATGGCGACACGATGATAGCGAACGGTTTGCGACATTGGTGTTACTCTTCATTATCTAGATAAAATTCGACTTCCATATAAATCTCAACTTCGTCGGCAACAAGAGGTATAAACCTCGCTAGTCCAAATTCTGAGCGCTTTATTACGGTTCTTCCTGAAAACCCCAAAGCACCCGTATTGTCGTCAAAGTTCGATTGTGTACCATTTAGCGTTACGTCTAAAATGATTGATTTGCTTACCCCTAAAAACGTCAAGTCACCGGTGATCTTGCCCGTGTTCTTGCTCGTTCGTTCAATCGTGGTCGCCCGAAAATTGATGACAGGAAAAGCCGCCGCATCAAACCAACCAACACCGGCCAGCTTCGCATCAAAGTCCTCATCTTTGGCAAACTTATACGGTTTTCCTTGCGGGTAGTCGGTGCGAACCGACGCGGGATCAACGGTTACTTCCAGCTTGCTATTTTTAGGGTCATCGGCATCAAACTCTAACACTGCCTCAAAATCAGTAAATCGGGCGACATATTTGGCCAAGCCTTTGTGCATCACTTTCCAAGTCAAATTGGCATGGGTGCGGTCAATCCGATAGGTACCAGAAATAGCACCCTCTACCACACGATCTTCACCCGAAGCTTCATTGGCATAGACGGTTGTGTGCAGGCACAATGCCAAGGCGATTGCCGTAGCAAGTACTGTAATTTGTTGGATTGGGTTTTGCATTTAATCTTCCTTTTGTGAGGTTCGTTTGAGAAATTCTACTTCGATTTGTACGTCTATTTTTGTGCCAACACCAAAGTTTTTCCAAGCATCCGCACCAAATAACGTGCGGTCAAATTCAGTTTGGGCAGAAAAGCCAAGCACCTGCGCTCGCCGCAACGGATCAAAGCTAGTGCCATTCCATTTGGTGTGCAATGTAATCGGCAAAGTAACCCCGCGCAATGTTAGCGTACCGTTCACCATAGCTGTGTGTCCGTCAATATTCGAAATGCCTTCACTTTCAAAACGGATTATTGGATATTCTTTGGCCGCCAGCGCCCGATTATGTTCCACCAGCTTTTTGTCCAAAACCGGCACGCCAGTATTGATTGAATGGGCCTCGATATGAACGCTTACTTTGCTATTGGTCGGCTGCGCAGCATCGAAAAACAAGGCGGCATCAAACCGGTCAAAGCGCCCGGTAAAGCGCGATAAGCCGCCCGCATGATCAACACGAAAGATGATGCTGGCATGGGTTGGGTCGAGCTGCCATTCACTTGGCGCAAGCTGGCTGGGCGCAAATTGTGGCGCTCGTGCGCAACTGGTCAGCACCAACAAACCAAACACGGCAAAAAGTATAGACCATAGCTTCATGTTAACTGCATAGCCCAATGTGGTAATTTTAGAAACATCCCCTTGGTAAAACTATTGTGAAGCAGGTCATTGCCAAGCAGATATACCGGCGTAAAATCCCGAACAAACAAGGAAAACGATTATGACCTACCAAGCGCCAGTTCGAGATATTTTGTTCACATTAGAGCATGTCTGTGGACTAGAAGCCCTAGAAGAAACCGGAGCCTTTACTGATCTGTCACCGGATTTGGTACGGGCCATTATTACTGAAGCTGGGAAATTTACCACCCAAGAACTAGCCCCGTTAAATCGTACGGGCGATCTACATGGCTCGACTTTGGTGGATGGTATCGTCACCACGGCACCGGGGTTTAAGCAAGCTTATACCAAATTTGTCGAAGGCGGTTGGCAAGGTCTGTCCTTTGCCGAGGCCGAGGGCGGCATGGGCCTGCCCGGCGTGCTGGGCGTGGCATTTATGGAAATGTTACAAGCGGCAAATATGGCGTTTGGCTTGGGGCCAATGCTAACCATGGGGGCGATTGAGGTCTTAATTCAGGCCGGAACCGAACAACAAAAACAAACTTGGTTGCCCAAGCTTATTACCGGCGAATGGTCGGCCAGCATGAACCTTACGGAACCCAATGCCGGTTCCGATGTCGGAGCGTTACGCACATCAGCAAGCCCGCAAGCCGATGGTTCGTTTCGCTTGAAAGGACAAAAAATATTCATCACCTGGGGCGAGCACGATTGTACTGAAAATATCGTGCATTTGGTATTGGCCCGCACCGATGACGCACCAGCAGGTACCAAGGGTTTGTCGTTATTCTTGGTGCCTAAGTTTTTAGAAGATGCGGCTGGAAATTTCACCGTTCGTAATGACGCATTTGCTATCGGTTTGGAGCACAAATTAGGCATTCATGGCAGTCCAACTTGCGTGATGGAATACGGCGGGAGCACCGGGGCCATTGGCTGGTTGGTTGGGCCAGAAATGCGCGGCATGGCCATGATGTTCATCATGATGAACTCGGCCAGATTAAATGTTGGCGCCCAAGGGGTCGGCATTGCAGAGCGTGCCTGGCAACAAGCCTTTTCCTATGCCCAAGAACGAGTGCAGGGCCGCATTGCCGGCCAAGGCCCACAACCATCAGCCATTATTCACCACCCGGATGTGCGGCGCATGTTGGTCGATACCAAGGCCAAAATCGCCGCGGCAAGAGCCATCGTCTATGCCTGTGGCTTAGCCGCCGACATGGCCCGTGTCGGCACCACCGAAAAACAGCGCGACATGGCCAAACGGCGCGAAGACCTGCTGACCCCCATGGCCAAATCCTATGGTTCGGACATTGGGGTTGAAGTGGCAAGCATTGGTTTGCAAATTCACGGCGGGGCCGGTTTTATTGAGGAAACCGGTGCGGCCCAGCACTATCGAGATGCCAGAATTGCCCCCATTTACGAAGGCACAAACGGCATTCAGGCTATGGATTTTGCTGGCCGCAAGCTGGGACTGCAAAACGGATTGTTGTTTGATGAAATGATCGCTGACATTCACGAAACTGCTACCGCGTGTCGCGCAGCGCAAAACACACAAATTGAGCAAATTGCCAACCCGTTACAGCGGGCGGCACAGGTGATGGAAGAAACCGTAAACTGGATGGCCGATCCAGCCCGCAAGCCAGAAGATGTATTGACCGGCGCAACTGCATTTCAAGCCCTTAGCTGTGAGGTCATTGGCGCGCATTATCTGGCCAAGGCTGCGCTATCGGCGGTACGTTTGGTTGGAACCAAGGGGGTAAATACCGGTTTCTTGCAGGGTAAAATTGAACTGGCACACTATTTTGCAATGTCCGTATTGCCGAGTGTTGCGGGCCGCGCTAAGCAGGTAACCATTGGCGCTGCTGCCATTTTTTCACTTGATGAGGCAAACTTAGCACCATGAACTTTTACCAACGTCATATCATGCCGAAATTTGTTGATCTGGCCTGTTCCTCTGGTCAAATGAAAAAAGTACGGGCCAACACCATCCCTGCCGCCAAAGGGGTAGTTTTGGAAATTGGTTTTGGTTCCGGGCATAATTTACCATTTTATGATCCAGCAAAAATTGAACGGTTTTTGGCGCTTGAGCCAGACCCAGCCATGCGAAAATTGGCGGAAAACCGGATGCAAGACGTAGAGTTTACGTGCGAAACGCTGGATTTAGACGCCGAAGAGATTCCATTAGAATCTGCCAGCATAGATACCATAGTGGTCACCTTTTCATTATGCACCATACCGGATGTCACCCAAGCATTGAACCAAATGCGCCGCGTGATCAAACCAAATGGGACCTTGATCTTCGCCGAACATGGCCAAGCCCCCGATGCCAATGTCGCGGCTTGGCAACGGCGGATTGAACCATTTTGGAAGCCGCTCGGCGGCGGTTGTCATTTGACACGCCAGCCAGTGCAACTGATTGCAACGCACGGATTTCAAGTAAACGAAGTCACCGCTGACTATTTACCAAAAGCGCCTAAATTTGCTGGTTTTGTCAGTTATGGCTCAGCGCAACTAAGCTAAAATTACAATATCCAACTTCGTGGGTTGTCGATGGGCCGGTTTTCAGTTGCCCGGATCAAACCAATGATATTGCGGGCAGCATACCAAATAAGCCATACCGGGATCAACAAAAACCCGATCAGCACAAAACACAAGGCCGTCACGATCACCGCGTACAGCAGACCGATCCAAAACGTATGAATTTGGTAAGTAAAATGACTGACCGGTCCCGCCGGCGCGTCATTCCTTTTTACATAAGCAATAATGACGCCAATAATTCCTAAAAATGGAATGGCTAGATTAACCAAATACAATGCGTAAACGATGATAGTGGTCTGCTTTAGGGACGCAGCTTGTGATGAAGTTATTGATGTAGTCATAATTTTTTCTCTTTTTCCATATCGCCACCCAACACTAGTTTACTTGATTTAGCCCATTTGGCCAGAGTTTTGGTTCAGGTCGAATTTGGTTGCAATCTGTTACTGGTTGTTCCGGCTTGCAATCGCTATGCTAAACATAACTGGATAATGGGAAATGCGTTGAACAAACTTGGCGATGGTGCGGCTACGACACCAAAAAAGAAGATCTGGAATGAAACCTTAAGTACCGCAAGGTTTCTGGGCGGTGTTGCATTGCTGTATCTGGTGTTCACCAGCTTTGTCGTCGTTTTATTTTTTGTGCCTTCCGAAAGCATGCAGCCCGGCCTGCAAGTAGGGGATCGGTTTGTGGTTTCCAAATGGAGCTATGGCTGGTCGCGCCACTCCATTCCATTTGGCTTGGGCCAAGCTTTGCCCAAAACCGAGGGTCGATTATTTTTTCGCTCCCCCAAGCGCGGCGATGTGGTGGTATTTATTCACCCGGTCAATCAAAAAGTAATGGTCAAACGCGTCATTGGATTGCCCGGCGATAAAGTTGAAACCAGAGGCGGGCGTTTGTATCTAAATGGCGAAGCGGTGGCGCGAACCTTTTTGGGCTTGGTGCGCTATCGCGATCGGTTTGATCAAATTCAAACCGCGCACCGGTATTCGGAAAAAATTGATGATGATCAACGACGCAGTCACCGGATTTATGAATTTACTGATGACTTTAATTTTGGCTCATGGTCCCCCGATCGCGCTGGGCCATTTATTGTCGCAGACGGCCATATGTTTGTAATGGGCGATAATCGAGATAATTCCGACGATAGCCGCTCACCAACGGGCCCCGGACAAGTGCCGATGGAAAATTTAATTGGCAAAGCCGAAATGGTATTGTTTACCTTGGCCAAATGTGCACCGGTACAAGGGTTAGACTGTCCGCCTTCTCGATTATGGCGGCTCATGTAAGGGTACACGCGATGAAAACCACTTTGTACACGCACGAAGCCGGATTGAAGCATCATATCCCCCTTGAACACGCCGAACAGCCAGACCGGTTGCGTGCGGTTTTGGATGCATTAAACGGCCCGCAATTCGATGCCCTGATCCGAAAAGCCGCACCCAGAGCCGTTCGTGAAGATTTATTGCGGGTGCATACCTCCGATTATGTGGACCTTATTCTGAGCACCGAAGTCAAAGGCGACGAAACCTTAGCGCTGGATTGGGACACCTATTTATCCGCAGGCTCCGCCGAGGCTGCGCTGCGCGGTGCAGGAGCCGCCGTTCAAGCACTGGATGACGTGATGGCGGGCGACACCCAAGCCGCGTTTTGTGCCACTCGTCCGCCGGGCCATCATGCGCGGGCCAGTGCCGCAATGGGGTTTTGTATTTTCTCGAATGTGGCCATCGCCGCCAAACGAGCGCTAGAGGTTCATGGATTGGCCAAAGTCGCCGTGGTTGATTTTGATGTTCATCACGGCAATGGCACCCAAGAAGCCTTGTGGGACGTACCAGGCGCACTGTTTATTTCCTTGCACCAACAAGACCATTATCCGGGCACTGGCTTTGCCGCCCAAACCGGCGGGAGCGACAATGTGCTCAACCTACCCATGCCCGCCGGAACCAGCGCCCAAAAATGGATGGCATTGTTTGATCAAAAAGTCGTCAGCCGATTAAACCAATTTGCGCCGGAGCTCATTTTAGTCTCCGCCGGGTTTGATGCTCATCGCGACGATCCGTTGGGGGGATTACAGTTAGAAGCCGAACACTTTGCTGAATTAGCAGTATGTTTGGGAAAATTGTCACAGACACATAGCAATTCTCGGCTTGTATCCGTGTTAGAGGGCGGGTACGATTTGCCAGCATTGGGTCGCTCTGCGGCACAGTTTGTAGAGGGGTTGCTCGAACTTTGATCTGTCCCCCACATAAATCAGGATCAAAAGGTACATGAGCCAATATTGATGACAACGCAAACAACAAGCAAAACCGGTACCAAACCCGGCAGGCTGGTATTGGCCCGTCACGGCAAGCCCGCCTTGGACCGCTCTAAATGGATATCATCCAACGGCTATCATCATTGGTGGCAGGCCTATGAAGCAGGTGGCTTGCACCCCAGCTCAAAGCCACCTGCGGCCTTGAGCGATATTGCGCAGCGCTCTCATCTCGTGCTTAGCAGCACGAGATTGCGGGCGGTTGAAACGGCTTTGGCCTTGGTTCCACAAGACAAAATTTTACAAAGAGACGTTTTCGTCGAAGCGGCTTTGCCAGCACCTCCCGTGCCGCTGATACGGTTATTGCCTTCCGCTTGGGATGTTTTCTCGCGATTATTTTGGTGGCTTGGCATGTCACGAGGCTATGAGAGCAAAGCGCAAGCAGAGGCGCGAGCGTTTGATGCGGTTAGCGAACTGGAGCAACACGCGAGCGGTGGACAAGACGTATTATTGTGCGCCCATGGCTGGTTCAATCGGATGATGCGGCCCGTGCTACAAGGCAGGGGTTGGGATTGTGTCTATGATGGTCGTGATGATTATTGGGCATTTCGGATTTACGAAAAGCGGTCCTAGGCAACAGGCGCTTAAGTAGGCTAAACTAAGGTTTCATCGAACCCACCCAAAGGAGACATTACGTGTCGGAACTAGCAGCAATTACCGAAATGAATTTTGAAACCGCTTTAAGCGAGTTGGAAAAAATCGTCGGACAGCTCGAAAGCGGTGACGTAGAATTGGAGCGCTCTATTGCGCTTTACGAGCGCGGCGATGCGTTACGTGTTCATTGTGATGATAAGCTAAAAGAAGCCCGGCTTAAAATTGACAAAATTGTACTCGGCACCGATGGAACCCTAAAAACCACCCCCGCAGAGTTGAAATAGACCAAGCATGACCGACAACATTACATTTTCTGAGCGGCTGGAAACCGTAGGTGACAAAGTCACCTTGGCGCTCGACGCTTTGATACCACGGGTCATCGGGCCCGAAAGCGAGCTGTATTCGGCAATGCGTTATGCGGCCTTGGGCGGTGGCAAAAGGTTACGGCCTTTGTTTGTTTTAGAATGTGGCCGTTTGTTTGATGTTCCGGCAAAAAGGCTGATGCGTGTTGCTGCGGCTGTTGAATGTATTCACACCTATTCGCTGATCCATGACGATCTTCCTTGTATGGATAATGATGATCTTCGCCGGGGCCAACCAACGGTACACAAAGCCTATTCCGAAAGCTTGGCCGTCTTAGCCGGGGACGCATTGCAAACCTTGGCGTTCGAGATTTTGGCCGATGAAGAGACCCATTCACAACCACGTATTCGGGTAGCTCTCATTGAAAACCTGGCCAAAGCATCGGGCGCACGTGGCATGGTTGGTGGTCAAGCCATCGACATGTCAGCCACCGGTGCCAAAATGGAAATGGCGTTAATCGCCCGCATGCAGCGCATGAAAACCGGGTCTTTGATCCAATTTTCCGCCGAAGCCGGTGCGATTATGGCCGGTGCCTCCGATGAAGCTCGCCAAGCACTCACCGGATTTGCCCATGATCTTGGGTTGGCCTTTCAGATCACCGATGACTTATTAGACGCAGAAGGTGATCCGAAAAAAACCGGCAAAGCCGTCGGCAAAGATGCGGCCCAAGGCAAAGCTAGTTTTGTCGATGACTTGGGCGTAGAGGGCGCCCGACAACACACCAAATTATTAGGCGAACAAGCCAAAGCCCATCTCGATATTTTTGGATCCTCCGCCACAATTTTGCACCAATCCATAGATTTTATCGTCAATCGCAGCCGTTAATAACGAAAAGAACCCATATGCCCGTTTCTACCCCTTTACTTGATACCATTACAGCACCGGCTGATATTCGCAATTTTAACATTGGTGAATTACGTCAATTGGCTGATGAGCTACGGGCCGAAACCATTGATGCAGTGTCGGTTACCGGCGGACATTTGGGGGCGGGATTAGGCGTGGTTGAACTAACAGTTGCGTTGCACCATGTGTTCAATACGCCCACCGACAAGCTAATCTGGGATGTCAGCCATCAGTGCTATCCGCATAAAATCCTGACCGGACGACGGGACCGTATCCGTACCTTGCGCCAAGGCGGTGGTTTGTCTGGATTTACCAAGCGAACCGAAAGCGAATACGACCCGTTTGGCGCGGCCCATGCGGGCACCAGTATCTCGGCGGCAATGGGCATGGTTGCAGCTCGTGATTTATCGGGCGAAGATCATAATGTCATCGCGGTTATTGGCGATGGCTCGATGACCGCGGGCATGGCCTATGAAGCCATGAACAATGCTTCTGACAAACGTTTAATCGTGATTTTGAACGATAATGATATGTCCATCGCCCCGCCGGTGGGGGCATTAAGCGCCCATTTGGCCAAATTGGTCTCCGGCCAAGGCTATCGCACCGTACGCAAACTGGCCAAAGAGATGGTAAGCTCCATGCCATATCACCTCAAAGAAGCCGCCCGTAAAACCGAAGAATATGCCCGTGGCATGGCTGCTGGCGGAACATTGTTTGAGGAACTTGGCTTTTATTATGTCGGTCCGATTGATGGCCATAACTTGGATCACCTGGTCGGTATCCTAAAAAACGTTCGCGAATTAAAAGACGGGCCGATCTTGATTCACGCCGTCACCCAAAAAGGCAAAGGCTATACCCATGCCGAGACCGCATCCGACAAATATCACGGGGTTTCACGCTTTAATGTCATTACCGGCGAACAACAAAAATCCCAAAAAGGCCCACCGAGCTATACCAAGGTCTACGCCCAAAGCTTGATCAAGGAGGCCAAGAAAGACGATAAAATCATAGCGATCACAGCGGCGATGCCGGGTGGCACAGGACTGGATTTGTTTGGTGAAGCGTTTCCCGATCGCACCTTTGATGTCGGCATTGCCGAGCAACACGGCGTTACCTTTGCCGCGGGTTTGGCCGCCGAGGGGATGAAACCGTTCGCCACTATTTATTCGACCTTCTTACAACGCGGCTATGACCAAGTAGTTCATGATGTAGCTTTACAAGGCCTGCCGGTACGCTTTGCGATGGACCGCGCCGGATTGGTGGGCGCCGATGGCCCCACCCATGCTGGCGCGTTTGATATTGGTTATATGGGCGCACTACCGGGCATGGTGGTGATGGCGGCTGGTGATGAAGCGGAACTTGCAGCAATGGTAGCCACATCTGCAGCCTATGACGAGGGGCCAATTGCGTTTCGTTATCCGCGCGGCAATGGCACCGGGGTTACCATCCCTGAACAACCAAAATTACTTGAAATTGGCAAAGGACGGGTGCTTCGTGAGGGGACCACGGTGGCCCTATTGTCGTTTGGGGCGCGGCTATCCGAAGCCGAAAAAGCTGCCAATATGCTAGATGCCCAAGGTTTGTCGACCAGTTTGGTCGATGCCAGGTTTGCCAAACCATTGGATACCGAACTGATCACCCGCCTGGCTCGCGAACATGAAGTATTGATCACCATCGAAGAAGGCGCAATGGGCGGCTTTGGCGCGTTTACCTTGGAGTTTCTGGCTCGCTCTGGTTTGTTGGACACTGGCTTGAAAATTCGCAACCTGACCTTGCCCGATATCTTTATTGACCAAGACACACCCTACCAGATGTACGAAATCGCTGGTCTAAACGCGGCGCACATCGCCAAAGCCGCAATCACGGCATTGGGCCGAGGTGATGTGGTGGAGTTGGGGGGGCAATTGGCGTGAACCTGATTAATCTGGCCACTCACGCGCCCAAAGCCGAACTGCATTTGCATATTGAAGGTTCGTTCGAGCCAGAATTAATGTTCGAAATTGCCCAGCGCAATCAGGTGAAATTGCCGTTTGCTTCGGTGGAGGAAATTCGTGCGGCGTATGATTTTTCTAATTTACAAGAATTTCTCGATATTTATTACCAAGGCATGTCGGTATTGTTGGTGGAACGAGACTTTTACGATCTGACTTGGGCCTATTTGCAACGCGCCGCCGCCGATAATGTCATCCACTGCGAAATTTTCTTTGACCCGCAAGGCCATACTGAGCGCGGTGTTGCTTTTGCTCACGCCATTGGCGGTATTTCGCGGGCGCTGGCCGATGGTCAAATTCGCCTTGGGATTAGTTCGAAATTGATCATGTGCTTTTTGCGGCATTTAAGCGAGGAAGAAGCTTTGGCCACGTGGGAAGAAGCCCAGCCGTTTTTATCGCTGATAGATGGTGTGGGCTTGGATAGTTCCGAGCTGGGTCATCCGCCGTCAAAATTTGCCAATGTGTTTGCCAAAGCCAAACAAGCTGGCCTGCATCTAGTGGCCCACGCTGGCGAGGAAGGTCCGCCGGAATATGTGTGGGAAGCCTTGGACGATTTACAAGTTACACGCATTGATCACGGCAATCGGGCGCTGGAGGACGAGGCACTGGTGGCACGAATGGCCAGCGAAAATACCTGTCTTACGGTTTGTCCTTTGTCCAACCTAAAACTATGCGTGATTGAACGGATAGAAGACCATCCGATCCGCGACATGCTAAATGCTGGACTATTGGCAATGATCAATTCCGATGATCCATCGTATTTCGGCGGCTATGTAAATGCCAATTATCACGCGGTGATTAACGCATTAGACCTCACCCGCTCCGAGATTGAAACCTTGTTACGCAATAGTTTTATCGGCTCGTTCATGGATGATAGCGATAAGGCCGAAGCGCTGGCAAAACTAGATGCATATGTAACCCAAGCTAGATTTGCTAAATAAAACGCCCTGCGTGCGGCTAGGCTTTACTCCAAACCGCCAGCTCATTACCCGATGGGTCCAGAAAATGAAACCGAGTGCCACCGGGAAATTCATGACGCTCAACAATGCTGGCACCTGCCGCGATGAGCGCCTGTTCGGAAGCTGCTAAATCATCCGAATACAAGATAACCAGCGCACCACCACGAGGTGGCGGCGCATCCACCGGCGTAAACCCACCTTCGACCCCTGCACCCGAAAACGCGAGATATTGGCCGCCATAATCCTCAAATTCCCACCCAAACATCGCACCGTAAAAGGCTTGCATCGCGGTAAAATCGGTACTGGGGAGTTCGACATAATGAATTTTATGATGGTTGCTCATGTTTAATCCTCACATTTCGAATAATCTGGATTACGTTTTTCAAAAAATGCGGCAACGGATTCTTTGAACTCTGCTGATTGTAGGCGCGTGCCAAATAATACGTTTTCGCGGGCCATGCGCTGGGCCGGGCTTTCGGGGCCAGCGCGTAATAATTGTTTGGTTAGTCGTAATGCGGTTGGTGCTTTTGCTGCTAGTTTGTTGGCGGTTTGGGTGGCCAGTTTCAACGCCGCACCGGTATCGGTAACGGCGGTGATCAAACCCATTTCTGCCGCGGCCTTGGCGGTTATTTTTTCGCCCAGCATTAAAATCTCGGTAGCTCGTTTGGGGCCAACGGCAAAGGGTAGCATCAACGTCGAGGCGTATTCCGGTGGCAAGGCCAAGTTGACGAACGGTGCTTGTAAATATGCGCCTTTGCCCGCATAGGCGAAATCACAATGCAATAACAACGTTACCCCGATCCCGACCGCCGGGCCTTCTATTGCTGCGATCACTGGCTTTTTCGCTTCCAGCAATGCCACCATAAAACGGGCAACTGGCGGGTTATCTTGCGCCTCTAAATCTGGTGGTGTGCCTAAAAAATCACCCAGGTCATTGCCCGCAGTAAAGCACTCCTTGGTGCCGCTCAGGATGATAACTTGAGTGTTTGGGTTCGCCTCGGCACCAAGAATGGCATCGGCCATCGCCGCATACATTTCGTGGGTTAATGCGTTTTTCTTGTTAGCCCGGTTCATGGTAATGGTTCGAACGCCAGCTTGGTCGCAAACCAATATGGTTGTGGTCATGGTGTGATTGTCTCCACTTCGGCAATGCGGGCTAGAAACCGATAAACAATATCCATTTCTTCACCTGAAAAACCATCTGAAATTTCTGTGTTAAATTGCCGTAAATGTTTCGTTACTTGCTCGCGTTTTTCTTCGCCGATTTCGGTTAAAGATACCCGCCAAGCCCGGCCATCAGTTTGGCAGCGGGCGCGGGTAATAAGTCCGGCTTTTTCCATCCGTGCCGCCAAGCCGGTAATTGCCGAATTATTCAAAGCCAAGCCTTCGGCCAGATCAGACAACAAGCAATCGCGATGTCGGCCCAAAAAGAACAACGCACTACCTTGGGCCGCACTAATCCCGATCGCAGATTGCAAACGCACATTCGCCCGCTTGAACAATTTGTGCCGCGCACGGTCCAACAGTAAAAATAGCCGTCGATCTATCGGTCTAGCAATGGTCATGTGAAGTACCATGACAGAACTATTTCACATATGCAATAGTTGAAAACCATGTACCCCATTGATTGTTACTCCAGTGAACAATCACGCCGTCACCCCGATGAAAATCGAGGTCCAGTTCTTTTACCCTACAAATTGTCATAAAAAACTGGATACCGGCATCCGCCGATATGACGAACCTTAAAGTTGGATCAAAGTAAATACGATCTGGTTAGCAGCCTACCCGCAACCGCTTAGGCCGGAAATTCGGCACGCATTTGCTGGCGCAATACGTCAATTGGCGCATAGCCTTTGTCGGTCCGAAAATGCCAAAATGTCCAACCATTACAAGCCGGAGCGTGCTGTACTGCGGCGCCAACTTGGTGGATGGAGCCGTTATCTTTACCGGTGGATATCGAACCATCGGCCCGAACTTTGGCGATGCGTTTTTGCTTGGGGCAAAATAATTTGTCACCGGCCTGCAACAAGCCTGCTTCGACCACCGAACCAAAAGCAACACGAGGCAAGGCCCGCGCCGATTGGGTAACTTCGAGGTCTTCTGGATTGGCAAATGGGATTTGAGCGATGCGCTCTCTGGCAATTTTGGCATAGCCACGGTCTTGTTCAATCCCGATATAATGCCGACCCAACATTTTAGCGACAGCGCCCGTGGTGCCGGTGCCAAAAAACGGATCCAATACCACATCGCCCGGATTGGTAGTGGCCAGCAACACCCGGTGCAGTAAGCTTTTCGGTTTTTGCGTTGGGTGACATTTGGTGCCATCCTCGTCGCGCAGGCGTTCAGCGCCCCCACAAATCGGCAAGGTCCAATCGGAGCGCATTTGCACCCCGTCATTGAGCATTTTCATGGCTTTATAGTTGAACGTATATTTCTTTTGATCTTTGGATTTTAGCGCCCATAGCAATGTCTCGTGGGCGTTGGCAAACCTGGTCCCTTTGAAATTTGGCATCGGGTTGGATTTGCGCCAGATCACATCATTCATGAACCAAAAACCAGCATCTTGTAAAATGCCGCCGACACGGTAGATATTATGATAGCTACCCATCACCCAAATCGCGCCATTGTCTTTGAGTACGCGCCGCGCTGCCTCTAACCAATTCCATGTGAACAGATCATAATTATCAAAGCTACCGATCTGGTCCCAGC
>JAESUG010000105.1 GCA_016763185.1 Robiginitomaculum sp.
CCGCCTTTGGCGAGAGTATTCCCGGTGGCGAGTGGATCGTTACTATTGGTTTGGCGGTTTTTGCCTTTACCACGATTTTGGGCTGGGCGCTGTATGGTGAACGCTCGATGGAGTTCATGTTTGGCGTAAAAGTTATCCCGTATTATCGGGTTTTCTGGTGCTTTGTGGTGTTCCTAGGTGCCGTGTGGAGCAATGACCTGGCGTGGACGTTGGCCAGTATTGGCAATGGCATGATGGCGGGACCGAACTTGATCGCATTGCTCGGGCTATCGGGGGTGGTGTTTGCCATGACCCGCGAGGACGAGGCCAAACGCAAAGCCTTAAAGTTGGAACCTGCGGAGTAAGCTAAGGCTAGCCTTCGATTACCTTGGGCCGGCCCGCTTTTTGGGCCGCGCTTTCATCAGGAACAATTCCGCCTTCGGGATCGTCTTTACGTCGCCAAGGCCCGCGATATACCGGGTCATGGCGCCGACGGCGATCCGGACCGAAATAGCTTGCCGTACGAACAAACTGGCGAGGGCGTTCAACACATGCCCGTAGTTTTTCATATAAATCCAATGGCGTAACCGGTTTGACCATAAACTCGTTTGCACCGGAGCGGATCGCCTCCATCACGGTTTTACGATCGCCGTGGGCCGTAACCATAATGATCTGGATATAGGGGTTAGGACTGTCATCAGCGGTACGAATTAGCTGGACAAATTCATTACCGCTTAGATCGCCCAAATTTTGATCAACCAATGCAATATCCACATGATTGTCTTTGATAATTTCAAAAGCAGTGGCTACATCGCGGGCTTCACGAATATCTCGCATCCCAAAGCCACGCATGACTTCCCGTAAGATAAGCGCCATATGCGAATTATCTTCGAGCACCAAAATGGTTACTTGATCAAGCCCAGCCACTAAATACCCCTTAATATTTATTGTATTCCTATTATGAGGTCGTGCTTAGTTAGAAGCCCCAATGAGTTCAAGTAATTACGTGAAATTGAACACACTCCTTAATAAATACGAACCAATCAATGTTGAGGCTAGTTCGTTCGTATTAAGATAAAGTTTCATCTTTGGTAACAAAAAGCTAATGGTGATGCTATTTTCCAGCCCAATTTAAGAGCTGACTATTGTGCCATTGTTGCGCACCGGCGTTCACCACTGAGCTGCGAGCCATCGGTTGGGCCCGCACAAAATCAGTTGGAACCTCGCCGCGCGGAGCTCTCGAAATGATCTGCCCATCCGTATAGACCTGCGCCTGGGTGCTGCTACCACTTTGTCCGTATGAGGACTGCCAACCGGCCCCGCGATTGCCGATAGTGGCGTGCTGCGCGCTTTGATAGCTGGCGGTTTGTACCGGCACTGCTTGCGTCCAGCTATTTTGATAGCGGGTCATTGTACTCCCATAGTTTGGAGCTTGGGTGCGAATTGGAGCCTGAGCGAAATGGGTTGGATACGTTGGTGCGGATGGATGCCCGCCACGCAAACTATCAATGGTTTCTAGGGACAAGAACCCGCCATGGGGAATATTTGCCTGTTGTTGATATTTAGCGATTGCCATTTCGGTGTTTTTGCTGATCTGGCCATCGACCGGGCCTTGATAATAGCCTTGACGGTGCAATAAGCCTTGAACCTCTGATATCGCAGCCGGGGTTGCATTGGTTTTGCACAATACTTTAATCCAGCTAAAGGATTCGCCCGAAGTTTGTACCCGCCGTGAAACGGAGCCCATTTTTGGGGCAATGCTGGTACTGGTGTGGCCCGCAGGCTGTACCAATTGCTGGCTGGTATACGAGCCGTATTGCTCTGGTATTGAAACTTCGCGAACGCCGCCGGGGTCAACCATCACCTGACGGGTAATGGTTTTATATACCGGTGGTACGACAATGGCCCGTACCTGTTCGGCCCGCACTTGTACCCGCTTTGAAATGCTTTGAGTCTCGCCGGGTTCTTCGACCAAACAATAGACTTCACCTTGACGAGTTTGAGTCAAACGAACTCCGGCTTGGGTTTTTAAGGACGCGCCGGGCTTCCATGTCAGCCGTGGCGGCGAAATTTGTATTTGTTCGGTGACATTGCGATATTCGCCGGGAATGACTTGTAAAATTTCATGGGCTGGGCGCACCAGTACTTGTTCGGTAACGGTACGGTATGTGGGCTGGCGCACTTCATAGCGAACGCCGCCTTCGTGGGCGATATATTGCTGGGTTTGTCCGGCAAATTGCGGTGCCGTGACATGAAGGCGGCTTCCACCTTCGTCAACTACCACTTGTTCGGTGACGGTTTTGAATTGCGCGGGGATCAAAACTCTGGCGAAACATTCTCCCGGCACACCATCGGGCGGTGGGTCAAATGGAAAGTTTGACCCAGGGCTAAGCGCCGGGCCAGCTAAAGCCGGAGCGCTGAACACAAGCCCGGTCAATAGTGCTAGGGAAGCATTTTTCAAAAATTTCAAATGTTGCATCATCAACGCCTTATCGGAATAGGGTATTTTATATTGCTGTTATCTTACGCATAATTCAAGAAAAAGTCAAGAAAAACACATGGTTAACGGATAATAACTAGTTTATAAATTAACGAATACTTGTGATGATTGCGACATTCAAATCATAATTCTCCAATCAAGAGAATTACCATATTGGCCTGTATCAAATTGGTGCAAAATGACGATATTTTACGGCTCAGATAAAATCAGTAAATGACCCTTAATTTTTAGAAAAATCGAAATTATCTACAAAATGAACCATTAACCGGTCAAACACGGCCCAGTTTTTGTAACCTCGCACATGTTCGTCGGCCTGCGCCCACGCTGTAAACAATTGCTTGGCCTGTGCCGCGGATAGGTTACGCAAAGGGTCGATACAAATTCGAATACAAAACAAGACACCAAGCGTCTTCGGCAGGCGCAAAATGGTTTGTCGTTCCACCCGCAAATGCAAAACTTTCGAGGCTTGCTCTGGCGCGGTGAGCAGCGCTTGGGCGCGCATCGGCGCGGCATCTGGCATAAAGCGGGTATTGCCAAGCTGTATGGTCCAATTAAAACGCTCGAACACCGCACCCGGCGGAACTTGATCAAACATTTTACCAATTTTACCGGCCAGAGCCGGTGTGCCATCCGGTACGGGTTGATGCAAATTTTCCAGCGATTTGCCCAATGTATCAGCCAATGAAAAATGGGTGGGTGCCGCCAAGCTAGCGGCGCGTAACACCCAATGCTCGCCCTGACGCTCCATCAAACATAAATCATCAGAAACCAATCGTGATGCCGCCAGCAAACCTGGTTCACTCGTTGGCGAACACACTTGACCCAAGGCTTGTTCCACAAGGCTGCAAGCCTCTTTTTGCCCCGGCTCAGAACCGGCTAAGGCTGCAAAAGTTTCATTGGGGCGTTCGGCAAATAATTTAGCCTTGGCTTCCAGTGCAATGTCGGCCTCGGTATCGGGCAATAACCAGTTTACAGGCTCAATGCGCCGCAATCCCGGTTGAAACTTTGGCGAGCCATCAGCAAACGGCGTAAATGGTGGCCGAGCCGTCATCAAAAACGCTGCCATACCCACCGAAAGCCCAAATAAAGCACGAATGCCGCTACAACCCCGGTACCATTGGCCAATAAATCCATTGCGTCGCCGTTACGTCCGATGACGGGAAGCCCTTGGGTTAACTCGATCAAGCCACCCCAGCAGACAAGGGCCACCAAGCCCCAAACGATCGCCCGCGTCGAGTTTGAATAGGCCGTAAGATACAATACCCCCACTACAAAATACGCCAAGAAATGACTAATTTTATCCGACCAAACAGAACCCGGTAGATCTATATCACCCGGCAGTAACGACAAAATCGTTATGGCAAGTAACGCCGAGCAAAAGCCAAATTTGGCCAATTTTGGAGTAAAGGTTTCAATCATTACTTTCATCGTACACGATACCCTTTAAATTCCGCTACCTAAAATCGTCCGCAAACTACTGACCAAAGCCAAGGGTTGATCGAGCATCACATGGTGCTGAGCGCCGGGAATTGAAACATGGTGTTGGCTTAAGGGAAAAGCTTGTTTCATAAACTGCCAAACTTCATCATTGACCAATGCAGAGCGCTCACCGCGAATAAGGGTGATCGGGGTTGTTATGGCACTGACCGTTTCGATGGCGGCACGCATATCATAGCGCATTTTGGGCCAAAGCTCTGGATCAAAGCGCCATTTCCAACCGCCATCTACTTGTTTTAGGCCATGGCGGGCAATGTGATCGATCAAAAATAAATTTTCACATTGTTGGCTCGGCAATAACCGAAACCGGGCCAAGGCCGCAGCTTCGCTACCATAGAGCTTGCCGCCTCTGGTTTTCGGTGCCGAGCGCTCTTGTTTGTCCGCTGGACGTATTGGACTGTCGATCACCACCGCGCCTTGGATTTGTTGCCCAAACTTAGCGGCAAAACCCAAAGCAACAAACCCACCAAATGAATGGCCGATGACCCACGGTTTTTGCGCGTTGTCAAATAACCCAGCAGCCGTCGCGCAGGCCAGAACTTCATCTGCATAGAGCTCTACATTGTAAGTTTCGCGCCAGCCACTTTCGCCCATGCCCGATAAATCAAGCGCCACAACCCGAAAATGCGGCACAAAAAACGGTACAATAAAGTCCCACCAACCTTTGTGCGCGACCCCGCCATGGACGAAGATTAAGCCGGGCTTTCCTGCCTCGCCCCACACTCGATACCGGATATTGACCCCGGACACTTCGGTGCTAGCATCCGTTGCAGGGGTTTCAACGCATTTTGCAAACCAGCCCGGTGCCACAGGTTTTACCCCGTCCAAAACAGCCAAAGGCAAGATAAGTTTGTCAGTTGCTTTTGTTGGTTTTTTCATGAGTAGCGGATAGCCCTTGACGCCCAACTCGTCAATCAACGCTTCTGTATATCCGATGTTTCAGTTTGAAACATTAACGTCCTCGTAACCAACACCCGTAACCGCGTATTTACCGCCTTCATCCATAGTGCCTCTTAAGTTAAGCGGCTGGAACCAGCCCGATAACAAGACGCACAGAAGGGCGCTAAAATGGCTAAGACAATATTGATTGTGGATGATGACCCAACCCA
>JAESUG010000106.1 GCA_016763185.1 Robiginitomaculum sp.
AAGCTTTCAACCTCTGTCAAAAGTGCTATCAATTGCTGATTGAGATTGTTTTGCACAAGCTCAATCGCGGCAAACCCGGTCATCGCAAATTGTAATTGTCCCGCACCGATCCGTTGAAACACTTGGGTCGATAGTTGCGTGTAGGTTTTGTGCTCTTTGCTCAAGCTTGCTAACACAGTTAATACGTTCTCAAACTCATGGCGAGCCGCTTGAGTGCGCGCGGTTTCGACCGAATAGCGTGCAATTTGTGTCGCTTCAACAAACTCTTTCTCAATTTTGACATCAAGGCTCTGAAAGGTTTGTACCGCAGTTTCAAACTCTGCTCTGGCGGTGTTGGTACGGCTCACTTGTGCCGCAGTTTCAAACTCTGCTCCGGCGCTGCTGGTACGGTTCATTTGTGCTGCAGTGCGAAAGGCACGTTCCAGGCTAACGGCCTGTTCCAATTGGTGCGTGGTCACCACAATCAACGCATTGGTCAGCGGCAGATCGCGCTTGGTAATGCCTTCAATTTCTTGGCCGATTTTATTCATTTGCCAAATACTGACCCCGGCGACCAATGTCAGTAAGGTCAAACAAAATCCGACCAGTCCGAAAATCTTGGTGCTTAGTTTCATTGAGCCTTTTGTAGCGGGAGTGCCGATTGCCATTTTTTTCGTTTTCATTGGAATATTCCTAAAATTGAATAATAGTTACGGGTCGTTTCCGCTCTTGCATAGATTGTGTCAATATAAGAATAACTGAAACTAGAAGTTGTGCTTGTTCTTGATGACATCTCTTTGACGATTGCAACAATTGATTATATTTTGGTTACATGAGTGAAACCACAATTGTTGAATTTGCTTTACGTAAGCTTAATTTTTAGGGAAGTTCGGTGACATTTTCTAAGTGATCGCCAAAATCTTATTGAAAATATGGAATCTTAGATGCTTTTATTTTCAGTATTGGCTAGAGCGCTCAAGTATTAACCTCATTTCGTTCGATCTAGACAGAAAATTGAATGAACACCCCTCAACAGTAACGAACATTGTTCGTGGCCATGCGAATGAGGTCTTTTGAACGAAGCATTTGACCCTTGAGGAAAACTCTTGTTTCCTGAGCGCATCAACGGATAGGACATGGAAAACCAAATGAACCACGACAAAATTACCGGTGCCGTCGTGCAAACCGGCTCGTTATTGTTTGACCTTAACGGAACGATTGAGCTGTTTGCGAGCAAATTAACCGAGGCCAAAGCCGCTGGCGCTGATCTGGTGGTGTTCCCCGAAGCCTTTATCGGCGGTTATCCAAAGGGCCATGATTTTGGGGCGCGGGTCGGCTCACGCACACCGGCAGGTCGCGATGTGTTTGCTGATTATTTCAACTCGGCGCTAGATTTACATGGCCCGGATTTTGTCAAAGTATCAAAAGCCGTAAAATCCGCCGGTGTCTATGTGGTGGTCGGGGTCATTGAGCGCGCTGGCGACACGTTATATTGTACCCTTCTTTACTTTACCCCAGATGGGCAATGTACTGGCAAACACCGCAAGGTTATGCCGACCGCGATGGAACGGTTGATCTGGGGATTTGGCGATGGCTCGACACTTGATATCCAAAACTGGGATATTGGCCGCACTGGTGGCTTGATCTGTTGGGAAAACTATATGCCGTTGGCTCGCACCCATGCCTATGCCCAGGGGGTCCAGTTTTACTGTGCGCCAACGGTGGATGATCGCAAAATGTGGACACCGCTCATGCAAACCATTGCGGTGGAGGGACGCTGCTTTGTGTTATCCGCTGTCCAGCACATGCGCCGCCGTCATGCGCCGGCTGATTATATCTGTGCCGAGGGAGATGACCCAAATGCCCTGTTGATTGATGGCGGCTCGTGCATTGTCTCGCCAT
This sequence comes from Robiginitomaculum sp., assembly GCA_016763185.1. Lineage (GTDB taxonomy): Bacteria > Pseudomonadota > Alphaproteobacteria > Caulobacterales > Maricaulaceae > Robiginitomaculum_B. The sequence continues at coordinate 1,882 of JAESUG010000106.1, forward strand.
TTGGCGAGCTGTTGGCTGGGCCGGTATTTGGCGAGGATTGCATTTTACTGGCAGAACTGGACAAACAACAAATCACCCGTGGCAAATACGACCTCGACACTGTCGGTCATTATTCCCGGCCTGATATTTTTGCACTGCATGTGGATACCCACCCCAAGCAAGCGGTGACCACCAGATCCTAGTTCCAGGTTAAAAACCGCCATTGGTCTGGTGGGACCATTTTCGAAAAACCACCGATGCGCGGGTTGGCGAGCCAAAACTTTTTCTCGAATACCAATGGAATGATCGCCGCATCTTCGTGAATAATATCGGCCGCTTCTGTCGAGGCCTCGGCGCGCTCTTCCGGATTGGCTTCGGCGCGGGCTTTGGCTACGGCCCGGTCATAGCGCGGATTGCTCCAATTAAAATTAGCGGCAAACCCGTCACTGGCAAAGGGTTCAATCAATCGCCAGTTTTCGCGCTTTAGCCCGCGATCAAAACTGGCCAACGCCAATGCAAATTCTCCAGCTTCGATAAATGCATATAATCCTTGTGCGTCACTGGCCTGCAAATGGCAAGTAACCCCAATCTGCTTCCAGTTTTGCGCTAATATTACCGCAACGCGCTCGCGAAACTCGCCCGAATGTAACAAAGAAATAGTCAGGCCATCAGCAAATCCAGCGTCTGCTAACAATTGTTTAGCGGTTTCGATCCGCGCCGCCAAATCAGACGTATCCGTGTGTAAATTTGGCAAAATGCCAAACGCTGGCTGTGCCGAGCCAGCATAAAGTTCATCCGTAATAAACACCCGATCAACCACCATGTTCAAAGCTAGGCGAACTCGAATATCGAAAAGCGCCCGATGTTGGTGATTGACCTTCAAATAAACCAGACGCGGAGCGCTCCAGCCACGAACAAACACTTGGGTTTGGGTTTGCAAACTAGCGATCTGATTGGCGGGCGGGTCTTCGATCAGATCGAGATCGCCGGCGCGAACCATTCTGGCCCGGGTGGCGGCATCGGCAACCACCGTCACATAAAGACTTGAAATACGAGCCGGGTCCGGGGCCAATGGATTGCGGACAAGAGTCAGTTCTTGCTGGTTGGCTTTTTCCAATAAATACGGACCGGAGCCAACAAAAAACGGTGGCAATGGCCATTGGCTATCGGGGTCGGACAATATATGCGCGGGCGCTGGGTAAAATTCGCGCATAAGATCCGGAAACACGCCCAAAGGCTGGATAAAGCGAAAGCGGACCGTGTGTGGGTTGATCGCCGCCACGCCCAGAGCTGTTACCGGTATGTCACCGGCCAATACCGCCTCGGCATTTTCCAGCAAGAAGAAATCGCCGGCATCGGCATAGAGGCTATTGGGGTCGAGCATTCGGCGCACTGTATGCACAATATCATGTGCGGTGATGGGAGCGCCATCGGACCAAACCAAGTTTTCACGTAAAGAAAACGTCCAGTGCAAGCCATCCTCGGACAAGGTCCACAAATCGGCTAAACCCGGAGCCAAACCGCCGTCTGCACTATAATTGGTAAGCGGCGTATACAGTTGTTTATACAACAAAGCGGCAGCTGCAAATTGGCCTTGCGCTGGATCCAATGCATCCGGGGCCTGTGAAATACCAATGCGTAAGGTTGTGCTGTTTTGGGTTTGGCGGACGCACCCGGCCAACACCAGAGCACTAGAGGCCAGAAGAAATGAACGACGGTGGATGTTGGGCAATGGGGTCAATGGCAGCTCACGGTTTGTTGGTTGATCACGGTGCTGGCGAATTGCGCAAATACATAAAAACTGTCTTGCGGGCCGGGGCTGGCTTCGGGGTGGTGTTGGACGGAGAACACGGGTTTGCCGGTGACCTGTAGGCCGCAATTGCTGCCATCAAACAAAGAAATATGGGTTTCAGTAATCTTTGGTCCCAGCGAGGCCGCATCCACTGCAAAGCCGTGGTTCATCGAAACAATTTCAACTTTGCCGGTGGCGATCTCTTTCACCGGATGATTGGCCCCGTGATGGCCTTGGCTCATTTTGATGGTGTTGCCGCCCAGCGCCAGCGCTAGCAATTGATGTCCCAGACAAATCCCAAACATCGGCAAACCCGCCTCCACCAACTCGCGGATCACCGGGGCAGCATGTTTGGCCGTTGCCGCCGGATCGCCGGGGCCATTGGACAGCACAATACCGTCCGGCTGTAACGCCAATATTTGTTGGGCGCTGAACTCGGCTGGAACAATGGTCACGGCCAGATTTTGCTCAACCAGCAAGCGGGCAATATTACGCTTTACGCCATAGTCAATCAGCACCACATGCGGTTTTGCACCCGATACAGCACCAAACCCATCTTCCCAACGCCAGGCGCTGATCCTCCATGAATGTGGGGTTTGGGTCGAGACATCTTTGGCCAAGTCGGCGCCGGTTATGCCGTGCCAATTGGCGGCCTTTGTCCGCAATTCAGCAAGGTCAAATTTGCCGTTTTTGTGATGGGCCAGCACCCCATGCGGCATGCCGTGTTCGCGAATATGGTTGGTCAAGGCGCGGGTATCAATGCCGGTGATGGCGACCACTTCTCGTTCCACCAACCAGTTTTCAAACGACTGGGTTGCGCGATAATTAGCCGGTGCGGTGATATCAGCGCGCAGGATCGCAGCCTTGGCTTTGGCATCCGGCTTTGATGATGCGCTCTCCTCGTCTTCGGCATTGGTGCCGACATTGCCGATATGTGGAAAGGTAAAACAGACCATCTGATCCGTGTAAGACGGGTCGGTTAAAATCTCTTGATAGCCGCTCATTGCCGTATTAAAACATATTTCGCCAACAACCTCGCCCGTGCGCCCGGCCCCTCGCCCGGCAAATACGCGGCCATCAGCCAACACCAGAACCGCCGTACATCCGTTAGGTAGCCCTTGACTCATGCTGTCATCTTCCATAGGTGAGCGCTCCTGTTTTTTCAAAGGCGCGGCATAACTCAAGCCAAACCTGTTTTGATTTGCTAGGGTATTATCACTGGCATTGATTTAGCGAAAGTGGCAGACTACAAAATACGTTACAAAATGAAAGCTTTTTAGAAACCAAAATTAACCGACCGGTTCCTGAAATAAATACACTATATGTCCTTACGAAGTGAACTTGTAACCGCGATGAAAGAGGCGATGAAAGCCAAAGACGTCGTTCGGTTATCTACCATCCGCCTCATCCAAGCTGCAATCAAAGACCGCGATATTGCCGCTAGAACCAAAGATCAGTGCCAAGGTTGCGGCGATGACCTAATCCTCGGCATTATGGCCAAGATGCTAAAGCAACGCATTGAGAGTGCTGGTATTTACGAAAAAGCGGGCCGCCTTGATCTGGCCGAACGCGAACGTGCTGAAATCGCGATCATCGAAACCTTCATGCCCGAACAAATGAGCGACGAAGAGGTTGAAACTGCCGCCCGCAAAATAATCGAAGAACTTCAAGCCGCTGGCCTAAAAGACATGGGCCGCTGCATGGCGAAACTAAAAGAACGTCATGCCGGTTCCATGGATTTCGGCAAAGCCGGCGCGGCATTAAAGGCGATATTGGGGTAAGCGTTTTCGGCCACCAACCAATAGGTACATACAATTGCCCTTTCCAATAAACTCCACGCCGTCATACCGGCGCAAGCTGGTATCCAGCCTCTTGGAAAGTTGTTCATGCGCCACAAAGAGCTGGACCCCGATTTTCATCGGGGTGACGATGGATGGATAACGGTACCACACTCCACGCCCGTCATACCGGCGCAGGCCGGTATCCAGCTTCTTGGAAAAATGTTTCATATACGACAAAGAACTGAACCCTCCGGTCAAGCCGGAGGGAGGATTAAATCCGGGGACTAAAGAGTGTGCGCAAAAGCAACAATAATTGCGAACAACCCATTTCGGTCCCCGGCCTTGAGCCGGGGTCCAGCCTTTTGGGAAAATGCGTTATGCTCACACCACCGCTTATTCTGACGAAAAATTGTATTTTTCAACACGTCAGCTTCTGTAAATCACGTTGCGAATGTCGGGCAATGGTTTACCTTGCGGCCCGTGGTAGGTAGAAATACAAATGCGCTTTGGTGAAGAATTTTTAGATGAGTTAAAAAGCCGGCTTCGGCCATCGGATGTGATCGGGCGTAGTGTGAAGTTGCGCCGGCAGGGGCGGGAATTTGCGGGACTGTCGCCGTTTAACCAAGAAAAAACGCCGAGCTTTTTTGTCAATGACGAAAAAGGGTTTTACCATTGTTTTTCGTCGGGCAAGCATGGTGATGTTATTTCATTTTTACAAGAAACCGAGGGCTTAAGCTTTGTCGAAGCGGTCGAGCGCTTGGCCGCCGAAGCTGGTTTAGAAATGCCACGAGCCGACCCGCAAGAAGCAGCGCGCAGCGAAAAACGCAAAGGCTTGCGCGACTGGGTGGCCGAGGCTGCCCGCTATTACGCCGCCGAATTAACCAGAGTGCGCGGCCGCCATGCGCGCCAATATTTGGCTGGCCGCGAACTATCCGAGGCGGTATGGGCCGAATTTGGGTTGGGGTATGCCTCCAGCCAACGCGCCGGTCTAAAAGACCATTTACTGCAAATGGGGGCCAAGCCTGCTGAGCTGGTCGAGGCCGGTTTGTTGATACAGCCCGACGATAATGGCGCACCGTTTGATCGGTTTCGGGATCGGATTATGTTTCCGATTGCCGATGTGCAGGGCCGCATTACTGCATTTGGGGCGCGGGCGTTATCGACGGATGCCAAGGCCAAATACTTAAACTCGCCGGAAACAACATTGTTTCACAAAGGTAAAACCTTGTACCGCTATGCCAATGCCAGAAAAGCCGCCGCCCAAAAACATGCAAAAGGCTTGATTGTGGCCGAGGGTTACATGGATGTTATCGCTTTGGTCAAAGCCGGGTTTGACCATGCGGTTGCCCCCCTAGGCACCGCGCTTACCGAAGACCAATTGGCCCTGTTATGGCGGGTTGGACCGGAACCGATTTTATGCTTTGACGGGGATGCCGCCGGAAAGCGCGCCGCGTTTCGGGCGCTGGACCGGGCGCTGCCGGTATTGGAGCCGGGACGCACCTTAAACTTTGCTTGGTTGCCCGACGGGTTAGACCCCGATGACCTGATTCGCAAAAAAGGTGCCGCCGCCATGGAAGACGTATTGGTGAGCGCCGAGCCGTTGGTTGACGTGTTATGGCAACGTGAATGGAGCTTGGAGCCGTTAAAAACGCCCGAACAACGAGCGGGCTTAAGCGCCCGATTGCGAAACATTACCGACCAAATTGTTCATAAAGAACTAGCGGCGCTGTATCGGCGTGAATTATTTGACAGGTTGGCTGAAAAATTTGTGAAACGGCGTCGAACCGATCCATGGCGAAATACCAAACGGGACAGCCCATCCATTGAACTGCGCGACAAAGTACGAAAAGGCCAGAAAAACCCTGCAGAACAACGATTTTTGGTAAGCTGGATCGTGCAAAACCCAGCCGCCTTGGAGACATTGGACGAAGCGTTTGCCGAGCTGGTATTGGATGATCCGGGCTTGGATGCGGTGCGCAATGCTGTTCTTGATCTGTGGTTGCTCAACCCAAGTATTGACAGAGGCGCAATCACTAGCCATTTAACCCAAGTAAAATTGACGGAACAGTTGGCTTTATTGGAAAATCCGAGTAGTGCGATACAATTGCCCGAAACGGACAATCCAAGCAAAGCATGGCTGGAGGTAGCCGAAGAGCTAAATGCACGCGCTGGCGCGGAAGAAGAACACGCGGCGTTGGAGGCGAAATTGCTTGAAAGCTTGCTGGGAGACGATCCAAAATCCTTGCTGCAAATATCTGCCGCAAGGCGCAGTCGGGATGACGACCAGAGCAACGGAGAAAGGTGACTTTCGACCAGAAAACCGGAAGAAGGGTGACCTTCATTTTCAAAATTCATGCGAACGGGCATCAGCCCTGCCGCCTAATAAGGGATCGAGCCGAAAGTTGGGTTTTACATAACTCGTAGACCAAACCTAAATCGGAGCGAAATTTGATATGGCGAAAGCCACGACAACCACTGCCGAAGCTGCTGCCGCAATTGCCAACGGCAACACCGATGCACCATTGCTAGATTTGTCGGATGCTGCGGTGCAGCGGATGATTAAGCTAGCGAAAACCAAGGGTTTTATCACCGTTGATGAGTTGAACAAGGTATTGCCATCCGGTGAAGTTTCATCGGAACGCATTGAAGACACCATGTCACAGCTTTCCGAAATGGGCATTAATTTGATCGATGGCGAAGAAGCTGAAAGCAAAGCTCTGGCCACCAAGGCTGGCACTGCGCTTCGTACCGGTAATTCCACTGCGGCTTCGGATCGTACCGATGATCCGGTACGGATGTATTTGCGCGAAATGGGCACGGTGGAGCTGTTATCACGCGAAGGCGAGATCGCCATTGCCAAACGCATTGAAGCTGGACGCGATACTATGATCCGGGGCTTATGCGAAAGTGCGTTGACCTTTGAGGCGATCATGGTCTGGCGCGAGGAGCTGGCCGAAGGTCGGATTTTACTGCGCGATATTATTGATCTGGATACGACATTTGCTTCGAAAAATGGCGCGGGCGAATCAGATGATGAAAATGCTGGCGAGGTTACCGCTGCAGATGAGCCGGAAGAAGAAGAAGAAGAAGAACAAGAAGAAGTTAGCAATGACGAAGAAGACGAAGAAAATGACGGCAGCTCCGGTACCAAGAACAAAAAGTTTTCCGAGGATGAAGATGAGGAAGTAACCCTCTCACTGGCCGCCATGGAAGCAGAATTGCGCGAAGGGGTGGTCGGTGAATTTGATGCGGTTGCCGACGAGTTCAAAACCTTTGGAAAACTGCAAACCAAGTTAATTGATGCCCAGATGAAGGGCAAGGATTTGACCACGGCCTCAAGGCGCAAATACGACGAAATTCAAAACTCGATCATCACTCGCCTCAAAGCCATGCATTTGAACAATAACCGGATTGAGGCGCTGGTTGACCAGCTGTATGCCATCAACCGGCAATTGGTCGGCACCGAAGGGCGCTTATTGCGCTTGGCCGATGGGCATGGGGTCCCGCGCACTCAGTTCTTAAAAGTATATTTTGGTCACGAACTGGACCCGAACTGGGTTGAAGATGTCAGCTCAATCTCCAAAGCTTGGGCGAAGTTTGTCGAGCGCGAACGCGACCAAATAGATGGATTGCGTGAGGACGTGTCAACATTGGCCCGCGATGCCGGTGTCACCATTGATGAATTTCGCGAGATTGTTCGCACCGTTCAAAAGGGTCAACGCGAAGCCCGCCAAGCCAAAAAAGAAATGGTCGAGGCCAATTTACGTCTGGTGATCTCAATTGCCAAAAAATACACCAATCGCGGTTTGCAATTCCTGGATCTGATCCAAGAAGGCAATATTGGCTTGATGAAGGCCGTTGATAAATTTGAATATCGGCGCGGCTATAAATTTTCAACCTATGCCACATGGTGGATCCGCCAAGCGATCACGCGCTCGATTGCCGACCAAGCTCGAACCATTCGTATTCCGGTGCATATGATCGAAACCATCAACAAATTGGTTCGAACCAGTCGCCAAATGCTGCACGAAATTGGCCGCGAACCAACCCCAGAAGAACTGGCGATAAAACTGGCTATGCCGCTGGAAAAAGTACGAAAAGTAATGAAGATTGCCAAAGAACCGATCAGCCTTGAAACGCCCATCGGTGATGAAGAAGACAGCCAATTGGGCGATTTCATCGAAGACAGCAATGCTATTTTACCGATTGATGCGGCGATCCAGTCTAATTTACGCGAAACCACAACCCGCGTCTTGTCGTCGCTTACTCCTCGTGAGGAACGGGTGTTACGCATGCGCTTTGGTATTGGCATGAACACGGACCACACGCTCGAAGAAGTCGGTCAGCAGTTCTCGGTAACCCGCGAGCGCATTCGGCAAATCGAAGCCAAAGCCTTGCGTAAACTAAAACACCCAAGCCGCAGCCGGATGCTCCGTAGCTTCTTGGATACGTGACAAATTTGCAGAAAGTTAGCCGCTCATGCCCCAATTGTGCGGGTGTGGCGGTGACACCTCTGCCCAAATATAGTCATCCTGATTGGAATACGGTCCAGTGCCTACCCTGCCAATTGGTATATCTTGATAAAGCGCCCCTGTATGAGAGCCTGTCGGAAGATATGGCGTGGAGTAAGCAATTTGCAGATGAGGCCAAGCGTCGAAAGCAAAAAGAACCGTGGGTTTCATGGCTCGATCAAAAAACCAGATGGCGGTTGCATATCTTTCGCGATGATGAATGGGCCTATATTGCACGAAAGATCAGCACCGGTAAGGTGTTGGACATTGGCTGTGGCAATCAAAACCGTATTCCGACACAGTTTACCCCTTATGGCATTGAAATAGAAAAACAATCTGCGGAACAAGCCAATGTGGAGATGAAAAAATGCGGCGGTCATGTCATCCATGCACCGGCTTTAACGGGCTTGGAAAGTTTTGAGGATCATTTTTTTGATGGAATTATCATGCGCTCGTATCTCGAGCATGAGGCCAATCCGCGGGAGGTCTTACAGGCATGTTACAACACCCTCAAACCCGGCGGGGTTATCTATGTAAAAGTACCCAATTTTGATACCATTAACCGCATTGTTCGAGGTATAAACTGGTGCGGGTTTCGCTTTCCAGACCATCTGAATTATTTTGGGATACGAACAATGAAACAATTGGCCGAGGCACAAAACTACCAGTTTTTGCTCGTGAACAACCTCACCCGGTTCACCAATGACAATTTGCATTGTTTTTTACAAAAACCGTCATAACGCGTAAAAATTGAACGAATTTTTCATAATACCCGAATAACGTGTGCGCATGGAACACGCAATACAAGACGAAAATTTTGATCAAAACGACCACCCAAAAGTGGCTCCGCCGATCCTGTCGTTAGATCACTTTGATTTTGAGTCCAAAGTTTTCAAAGTAGAAGGCATTTGGTTTCAACGAAATAGCCTAACTGGAGAAGCCGATTTTTATGTGCCATTGGGGACCATTCAGGCTTGTATCCCCGTGTCAAAAATTCTCGCAAAGTTCGCCATTGATCCAGATGGCAATGATGCAAAACTATTGTTACGGGTCGAGCGAGCCTTATTACATGTACCAACCATTCGGCCCGGCGATGCTATTCCGTCGGAGCTCATTGACGGCACCGCTTCGTGGAAATACGAAATTTGCCATAAACTGATCGCCGAGGGCAGATTAGCTTGGCATGTGTTGCAATGGGCTAAGATCACGGACGCAGAAACCCCCTCGCCTTCGGAGCTCATCTCATTTTCCCAAAGCCCGCAAATGCAAACCCATGGCAAGGACGCGCACCAAGCATTGGCCGACAAGCTTGAACTGGCTAACCTCGATGAGCTGTACGAAAGAATAGCGGAACTGGCTAACGAACTGGCCTATGTCGAAGCGCTAAAGGAACACTTTGTCAGCATCTTCCAACTGCAACGCCAGTTTAGCAAAGCCGCCCACGCCTGCAAAAATGAAAAGGTCGCCGCCGATGAATTTAGCCGTATCCTTGCCCTGTCGCAGGCACCTTTGCAGTGGGTACGTCAGCAGTTTGTTGATCTTTTTGACGACTACAATCATATCGAACCGGTGTTATCGGATATAAAAGCGGCCGTTATTGTCATCCGCAAATTTCGCGATCAATTGCACCTAGAAAGCCGAAAATGGGCGCCGATCGTAAAGGATTGGAACGCCGAAAAAAATCCAGAGCAGAATGTGCATATCCGCCGCCGTATTTATCATTTTTTGGCCTCCCAATGGTCATTTGAAAACCAGTGGGCGGTGTAGCCGGTCCATCATTTACGATGAGCGTTTCGTCTCTTAAAATGTACTGCTAATTGTAAATCTTACATGCAACGGTTTGCCTGTCGAAATATTATCATTGCTGTGGGCATCAGGAAAATAGTCCGTATTAAACAGGTTCTCCACATTCAGTTGCAGGCGTAGTCGATCAGACACATCATAGAAGGCGGCCGCATCAAACCTAGTGTAGCTTGGAACTTCGACAGAGTTATCTTCTCGTACAAAAAAGCTGTCTTGAAAAGTCACGCCGACACCTAGGCCTAATTTATAGTTGATCTGATAGTTACTCCACAAGGACGCCATGTTTTGCGGGGTTTGGCGCGTTCTATTGCCATTATTACCGCTGCCGTCAACACGGTTAACTTCACCGTCCAGATAGGAGTAGCCCGCATCAATGGTCCATTTTTTCGTTAGATTACCAGAAAGTTGAACCTCGAAACCTTTGGTTCTAGAGCCTTCAATCACGATGACTTGCCCGGCATCGGCAGGGTCAATTGAGGTAAAGCTTTCTCGGTCCAGTTGGAAAATTGCCGTGGTCAAACTGAGATTTGGGCGAATATCCCATTTGGCACCAATTTCTATGTTTTCAAAAAACTGTGGCCGTGTGCTTGCGCTATCCAGGTTAAGGGTCAGGAACTGATCGCCCGAACGCGGCAGGAATGTTTGGCTATAGCCCCCGTAAAATGAAACATTTTTCGCAGGTTTATAGATCAGCCCAAGGCGCGGCGTGATCTCATCATCTTTGCGGCTAAACTGCAAATTATTTCGAATATCGTTGACAGCAATATCAAAGCTATCAAAGCGTCCTCCAACAATAATTTTCAAAGCATTCGTAAGATCAATTTGGTCTTGCACATAAAAAGAGACAGAGGTCACATCTGTCTCACGGTCCCGCGATAAATTTGTAAAACTAAAGTCTGGGATATTCAGTGGGTCTGTAAACGCAAAGAATAGTTGATCATCATTATTAGCTGCAAAGACGTTCTCAAGACGGGTATTTTGCGAATTTTGATTTCCATATTCCGCACCAATTAATAAGGTGTGACCGATTGTACCTGTAGTAAATTCTCCAACTAAATTGGCTTGGAGAAGAATATTTTGGCGCGGGCGCGTGTCTCGATAACCATCCAGTTCAATCTCAGGAAAAATACCATTTGTCACCACAACTTCTTCGCTGGAAAACAGGTTCTGATACAGCCTGTCATAATTGGCATATTGCGCGGTGATATTACCACGCAATTTTTGTGAGAAACTATGTTCAACACGAGCGCGCAGAACATGGGCCTGAAGCGTCGCGAGATTCGCATCAGGCGAGCCGAAAAAAGTGTTGTCAAAACCCTGTAGAGGCACATCAGGGCCATTATCGACATTTTGCGAGGGAACTCCGCGATCAACAACACGGTCATCATCAAGATACTCATAGGAGAGGTTGATGATGGTGTCAGGGCTCAGCTCAAATTTGACCGTTGGGTTAATGCCAAAACGCTCACCATTAAAAAAATCACGATGATTGTTCAGACTTTCAAAAAACCCGTTGAGACGAAAAGCAACCGTATCGCTTACGGAATAGTTTGTGTCGATGGCCGTCGAGTACGCGCCAAATGTGTCCACACTAACCGTCAGGTCTGTGAACTGCTGGCCAATATCAGCCGTTTTGCTCACACGGTTAATGATACCGCCACCACCACCACGGCCAAACAGCAATGCATTTGAACCACGCAATATTTCAACCTGCTCTACATTATAGAACGGGCGATAATATTCCGCATCATCACGCACACCATCAATAAAGAAGTCAGCTGTGCTCTGTATCCCGCGAATAATAATAGAATCCCGATGCCCTTCGCCTTGGCTAATCGCTATGCCCGGCGTGAAGCGCACAATGTCTCCAATACTGGTGAAAGCCTGATTTTTAATCTGCTTCGCCGTAACAATAGAGAGGCTTTGTGGGATATCAATAATCGGGGTTGGAGTTTTAACCGCATTGACTTTATCAATAGATAGATACTTCCCGATAACAATAATTTCATCAAGGTTTCCTTGCGTTCCCTCTTGGGCTTCTTGTTGGGCAAAACTTGTTCCTGAAATGAGCAAAGTTGTAAGTATTGCGCCCAGTGCAATGGTATTCTTAGTCATGCTATGCGTCCTGAAAATGAATCAGCAAAAA
>JAESUG010000107.1 GCA_016763185.1 Robiginitomaculum sp.
ATAATAGCTTTCACAGATCATAAAATAATCGCGAATGATCCTGCGAAACGGTGACAAGGATAACAAATGTCGTTTCACCGGCTCGTCATCTTTCGTGGCAATATCAATCACCAAGCGGCGATCGATAATGGACAAGCGTAAGGTGAACGGTCCTTGCGCATCACCGGCAGGGCGAAATTGGTTTTCTTCGAGCAAATCAAACACCGCCACCCGCCGCTCGTGTTCGGTAATGGCGGTGGTTGCCGCCAATGAGTTCGGGTCAAGATGGACGTGAATAATCCGGTTCGGTGAGGTTTCAACCATGTTTGGGTCTCGACTTAGCGCCCCACGGCGTGGAGATATCGACAAGGGCTACATCCAAACACTCCACCGCTACCGCCAGCGCGCCGCCATCGGAAAAAGTAATCGTCAACACACCGCCGGGCGCTTCGTCTTCGGTAAACTCCAGCGCCAGCAACGACAAAATGCCATTTTTCTTGCCCATGGCAATACCCTTGGCCTTGATGCTGATGACGCTTTCGATTTGTAATGCGGATCTGGCGCGGGCCGGGGCTGTCTTACGCCCACGCTCCCAACAGAACCGGTTCATGGCCAGGATGAGCTGACGCGATTTGCGATCATGGGAAATATCGCCGACACGGGTGACAGCATCTTGGGCCATGGCCGAGATTATTTGTAAATCATCATTGCTTTGGGCTAATAATCGCACGGGCCGAACTCCATCAAACTCCACAGCGACCCTATCCCTCCCCGATGAAACGGGCAATGTTTTTGGTGAGCGTTTTGTTTACCCGGCTATTGGCTTGGCAAAAAGCCGTTTTACCAAGGCCAAAACCAATAACCCCAATACCAAAGACAGCACCAATCCCACCAACGACCATTTGGCCGAAGTCGCAAAACTGGTCAATTGTACCATCAATTTAGGTAAATTTGGCCAAGCCAACATCAAATAACTAATTCCAAAATTTTCCAAAAAATCAAACCCCATCAACAAAAATGGCAACAAAGGAAGATACTTGGTCCGCCGCTGCCAAACCTCCGACAGCGCCAAATAGCGCAATGCCATCACCATGATCACCGCAAACAGTAACGAATAAACAATCGGATACCCAACATCCAAAGTCAGATGCACCCACGCCGATAACTCGCGGCCCGCCGCCCCCAAGCTTTCTCCATGGGCAAATACCGTGTCCACCGAATACGAAAACGCCAGATCCAACGGCGGCGTTGCATCCACCGGAGCCCCCGGTAACTTCACCAACAGCCGCATCAACAACCCTGCAAACACCGCATACATCGCCAACAAAACTAACAATGCTGGCCAATGCGCAATCCGCCGAACCCCACAAAGTAAAAATGACAACATAATTAGCCCCCTTTTTTGTTTGCAGGTGACTTTTGCAGGTTGGGGATAAAATGGCAAGTTGGTTGGCGGCCTCCTAGGTAGCTGGATTTAACTACTCTACAATTGTGGCCTAAAGAGCCTCAGGTTGCCGTGCTGTGTTACACAACTGACCCTTGAACCGCCCCGGATTTGCCAAAGTGGTTCAAGGGCACAGTTAATTAAGAAACGGATCTTCTCTTAAACGTTCTACAGCCAGATCAAGAAAGCTTCGAACTTTAGCAGATTGCATGCGATTTTCAGCATGCACTAGGTGTATGGGCCATTCATCTCTATCATATTCAGAAAGAACAGTTTGAAGTCCTCCAGCACCCAATTTGGGACCAACTTGGTATGAAAGAGCGCGCGTCAGCCCCCATCCCGCTTTGGCAGAAGAAATACAAGCCCCGATAGTCGATAATGTGATGCGTGGTTCTAGTAGAATTGATAGACCTTTATCAAAAACCCAACTGTTATCGGTGCCAAACTCGCTGAAATGGATTATTTTATGATGTTGAAGATCACTTGGATTTTGTGGAATACCATTTTTTTTAAAATAATCCGGGCATCCACTGACAACATGGCGAACAGCCCCTACCCGAATGGCTTTGAGATTAGAATCTCTAAGTGGACCAATCCTGATCGCAATGTCAAAACCTTCGTCGACAATATTTATGGCCCGGTCAAGAAAGCGGCCTTCCGCCCTTACATTGCTGTATGTGTCGAGGTACTCCCTAATGATAGGAGAGATATAATGCTGACCGAAGAGTTGTGGAGCTGTTACTCTCAACGTTCCCGTTGGTGTTGTGTGCGCACCTCGAACTACATCATCGGCAGTTTGTAATTCCTCCAAAATACGCTTGGCATGCATATAGTAGGTTAAACCGGATTCCGTTGGAGTCATGGTTCGTGTTGTTCGGTGAAGTAATGGCGTACCAAGATGAGATTCCAACTCATTAATGATACGCGTTATCGAGGGCGCACTGATAGGAAGGGTACGTGTTGCACCTGTGAAGCTATTGGCTTTGATAACCGCGCAAAAGACTTCCAATGCTCGCAAGTGGTCCATTTCGTGCTCCAAAAAATGAAATTTTAAACACAATAAATAGCATACTTAAATTAAACAGTCTCCGGTAAACTCGGGGCGGTTCAGTTGGACGAAAAGATCAAATTGTTTTTCCGTATTTTGACCTTGTGCGACAAAATAGTTTTTCAGTAAATTATTTCTTATAAACAACGTCACCAGAAAACATTGTTATCTCAACCTTCATTTCAGAAATATCATCCAATTTTACCGAAAATAAGTCTTGCTTTAGTATAATCAAATCCGCGGATTTTCCAACCTCAATAGAACCAGTAAGTTCTTCTAATCGGTAGGCCCTTGCCCCATCAAGTGTAAATATTTTGAGAGCCTGTTCTAAGGATATAGCCTGTTCCGGCCAGAGTGCATCTTCCTCGTCCATAAACGGATTTTTACGTGTGACCATAGCCTCAATGGCAGGCCACGGATTCATCGTGTCAACAGCAGAAGGCCAGTCCGAGCCAATTGATAAATTGGCTCCAGAATCAACGAGATCTTTTATTGGCCAATAATGCAAAGCACGCTTGCCGACAGCGCCTATTGTTGAATCAATAATCGGTGAGGGGAACCATAGGTATGGAGACAGATCTGCCGTCACATTCAATTTGGCAAACCGCGGCAAGTCATCGGGGTGGATAAAGCCGACATGCGCTAGTTGATGGCGAAGGCCGCTGGCTCCATTGATGGCACGCATCGCCTCGATTGCATCCAGAGCAATATGTACTGCCCCGTCGCCGGCAGTATGAATTTTCACAGTAAAGCCGGCGCGGTCCAGCTCAATCATATCTTGGAGTAATACTTCTGGTTCTATCAGAAGATGCCCACGTGTTACTTCGGGAAACGTTTCATCGGTTAAATACGGATCTATCATAACAGCGGTTCGTGAGGCCGAAGGTATTCCATCCAAAAATATTTTGGCAAACATTGTATGTACACGTTCTGAACGATATTTTTGACTGATCTTTTGCATTGGTCTGATGTCAAATGGTTTGACACGTCGACCACGTGGCGTTTGCAGATAGGTGATAGCATAGGCAGTTAACAAACCTTGTTCGTCGAGTTCTTGGTATGCTAGAGAAATTTCCGGAGGTGTACGTGCTTCATTTATACCCGTTACCCCAAACGAATTTGCATGTTTGACGGCAGCAGTTAATGATGCAACATTTTGTTCAGGTGTCCATGCGGGCAAAATTTTCTCAATGACCGTTTTGGCGGTTTCCAGAACCAAACCATTTGGTTCACCATTTTCATCGCGAAGATAGGTACCACCTGCGGGGTCGGGCGTATCTTTATCTATGCCCGCTAATTCCAGCGCCTTACTATTCACCCAACCATTATGTGTAGCATCATCTTGAAAATATATCGCCTTGTCTTCAGAAATCGCATCGAGCCATTTTTTTGGAGATCCTATGTTATAGGTTTTAAAAAAGTCGCTAGTCCACTGCCCACCACGTATCCATTCTGCATTCGGATTTGCCCGAATGCAGTCTTTAACAATTTCAGCAATTTCATCAGGAGTTGCTGTGAATGGAAAGTTGCACTCATAAAGGAGTTTAAAACCGCCTTGCCAGCTGTGAGTATGCGCATCATTTATACTAGGCATTGTCGTGCGGCCATTCAAGTCAATAACCTGCGTCTCTTTTCCTATGAAAGCCGCCACTTTGGCACTTGTACCGACATAACTGTATTTCCCATCTTTGATGGCGACGGCCTCCGCCCAAGGCTGCAACGGATTTACTGTATAGATTTTTCCATTTGTTAAAACGGTATCGGCACTTACTATTTTCTCTTTTTGTTTTATTTGGTGAGAGGGGCTACACGAGATGAAAAATAAAAAGAGTGGAATCAAGAAAATATTAGTTTTTTTCATAACGTTTCACATTGCTAGGTTTCTTGAGTTGGAACAAATGGGTAGTAATAGCGTTCAACTTCTTTGGAGGAACAGTAAGGAAAACCCAAACTCAAAACAATCATTGTTTTTGAATCGATTGAACTTTTCATTCGATTATTCAGATATATGGAAGAGTGAATTTTGCAAACAGTCTATTCTTTAAACTCTGCAATTGTTGCATATCAGGTAGATGCAACAATGCATAAAGTTAGAGACTTCAAAGAAAGAGAAATTTATGATCCAGTTCACCAAAAAATCCCTTTTGTTTGCTGTAACCTTTGCGCTTACAGCCTGTAATTCCATACAGGGTGAACCCACAAAACTAAAATCAATATCAAAAAATTCTGACTTTTCGGTTCAACTCATAGGTGGCCCAACGACCCTTTTGAAATATGGCGACTTGACGATTATCACAGATCCGACATTCGATCCGGCAGGTGGTAAGTACGATATCAAAATCGCCATTCTTGAAAAAACTGATGACCCCGCTTTTTTACCGAAAGACCTACCAGAAATTGACGTTGTTTTACTATCCCATGATCAACATGCGGATAATTTGGACAATGCAGGTAGGGCACTTCTTGAGCATTCGGGCATTATACTTACGACAGGAGATGCAGCAGGTCGAACTAAAGGTAATGTTGTCGGGCTTGACTGGTGGGAAACCTATAAGATCGGCGATGTAACGATTACAGCAGTGCCGGCTCAACATGGCCCCGCTCCCGCAGTCCCGATTGTAGGTCCCGTTATTGGCTTCATTATCAGTTCTGAAACTGGGCCGACTGTTTACATTAGCGGTGATACTGTGCCTTTTTCTGGCACTGATGCGATTATAGAGAGATATGCTGGAAAAATTGATTATGCACTTCTTCACACAGGGGCCGTTGTGGAGGGTGAAGGTGAGAGTTTGACTTACTTCTCAATGCAAGCAAGCGAAGCTGTTGATTTGGCCGCACAACTTGATGCAAAAGCGTTTTCAATAATCCACGCAGATAGTTGGGTTCATTTTAGCGAAAAGATGCCCGCTGCTTTGGATGTTGTACTCTCATCAACAGTTGCAAGCCGAATGATCGACTTATCCGATAATAAACCGGTAAAATTTTAGTTGTCTTATTGAATATTCGGAGGGGGTGCGTTTTGTCTGACGTCAACGCTTATGGCATAGATTTAGGTCCGAGCTAAGAGAGAGTTTTTGTTCATTGTAGCTTTTGGAGTTAACATGAGACAAAAATCTACAGGACGTTCCTCGAAATACATTATTAAAGACATTAAGCGTAAGACCTGCAGGCAATAAGCGGCGAAGATAGCATTTGTCGCCGAGAGGGTAATCGCAGTAACAATGATGCGGCGGTGGACGGTTACGCGCCTTGTTATGCAAAAGAATATATGAAAGTGTTTATTGATGCGCTCGAACACAAGATTAGAGATATCCGTAATATTAAAATCGCATCAAGAAAAGCCACTGGGATTTGTCGTGATCTGTATCCAGGGTGATATTGTTTCCAAAACTTGAAACTGCTTCATGTTGCTACTTTAAGGCCATTCTTACTTCGTCTGTGTTGAAGAGTTAACAGATATGCGCGGAGTTTTTTTATATTTGAAAGAACGATACCTGAGGAGAGTTTTCTTCGGATCATCACGAGCGTTTTGAAAACAAATTGAGGATTGAGCAAATGTAGGGAGCATGGCGCTTTGCTTCATGCACCCTACATTTAGTTTTCCGGTATCAACCGTCCTTCACCCGCCTGATACTCGCGCCCAAGGCGGTTAGTTTCGCTTCCAAATTCTGAAACCCCCTGTCGAGGTGATAGACGCGGGAGACTTGGGTTTTGCCTTTGGCGGCTAGGCCAGCGATGACCAATGATACGGAGGCGCGAAGATCGGTGGCCATTACCGGGGCACCAGTGAGTTGCTCGACGCCGCGTACGACGGCTTCGCGGCCATGTACCGTGATATTTGCACCGAGACGCGATAATTCTGGGGCGTGCATGAAGCGGTTCTCGAATATCGTCTCGCGGATGATGGAGGCACCTTCGGCGAGGGTCATCAGAGCCATGAATTGCGCCTGTAAATCGGTTGGAAAGCCGGGCCAAGCTTGGGTTTCGATATCCACGGGTTGTAAGGGGGCTGACCCACGGCGAATACGTACGGATGAAGCCGCCGCCTCCACCGACACTCCGGCTCGTTGCATGGCGGCCCACAGCGCATCTAGGTGCGCCGGATCGCAATTGGTAACTGTCACATCACTGCCCGGACAGGCGGCGGCGGCCAAGGCATAGGTGCCGGTCTCGATCCGGTCGGGGACAACCCCGTGTGAAACGCCGTGTAATTTCTCGACACCGGTAATGTGGATGCTGGCTTGTCCGGCGTTTTCAATGCGTGCGCCCATGGCGTTTAGCATATTGGCTAGATCGATGATCTCTGGCTCCCGCGCCGCGTTTAGTAACACCGTCTCGCCCTTGGCCAATACGGCCGCCATCATGGTATGCTCAGTGGCCCCGACCGAAACAAACGGAAAGCTGATTTTTGCGCCGGTCAAACCGGTTGGTGCGTTGGCAATCGCATAGCCCTCACGCAATTCAATGCTCGCGCCCAATGCCGTTAAAGCTTCGATATGCAAATCCACCGGACGTGCACCAATGGCACAGCCACCGGGCAAAGAAACTTTGGCTCGACCTTTACGCGCCAACAGCGGACCCAGCACGTTGAACGTCGCCCGCATTTTTCGCACCAGCTCGTATGGCGCTTCTGGCTCGCCCAATTTAGCGGCGTGGATGGTCATTACCCCGGCGGCATCCTCGTTCACCTCGGCTCCCAAATGACGCATCAAATGGGCCAGAGAACGAGTATCTGCTAGTTGCGGCATATTGGTAAGGACAACCGGATCGCG
>JAESUG010000108.1 GCA_016763185.1 Robiginitomaculum sp.
AATAATGACAGGCCTAACATGGCCATAGGCGGAATAACGCCTAAACAAAAGCTGGCCACAATGGCCACTTAAATCGCTCTACTTATGAGTATCTCTAAATATGGGGGTATTACCATATAAGTCTGATATATAAAAATGTTTCAAACAATTCATTCTATATAAAACTCATATTGCACACTAATTTTCTTCCTTTGTATTAGCCATGTAACTTGAATATACCCATCCATAGGAAAGGTGCTTTGCCAGTAAGCCACCAAGTTCCATACCCTTCTCGCTACGCCAATCCTGCATTATTTCTGCCAAAACCGAGGCCCATGTAGATACTTTGATCCCCGCCTGAGACATGCGCTGCATAGAGGCCTGCAATACCATATCGTTCCATGTACCAGAGGCGTCAACGACCGCGTACACATCATAGCCATCTCTCGTTGCAGAAATCGCGGGGAACATCACGCATACATCCGTGACAATACCACAAATGATAAGCTTTTTACGACCCGTATTCTCAATAGCTGCTTTAAACTCAGGCGAGTCCCATGCATTGATTTCTCCCGCACGATTCACAATTGGTGCATCGGGTAATATTTCTGTAATCTCAGGCATAATAGGGCCGTTTGGGCCATCAGCCATAGAGCTAGTAATCACCGAAGGGATGTTGCAAATTTTTGCCAGCTCACACATGGCTAGAATATTGCCCTTCATTGCTTGCGGATCTTGGTCGCGACAATTGACAAGCAAACCCGTTTGGTGATCAACAAAGGCAAATACAGCATTATCCGCATTGACGGTTTCAAAAAATTTCTTGTTGGTTATTATAATCTCCTGATTAGACTGTTTAAATGCTATTGTGTTGTCACTACGATGATTTGGACATCATCGGTAGACTTAAAGCTTAAATTCTCTCCTCGTGCCAAGTCTCCATCGGCAACTTCTTGCCCATTTAAAATGCCTGTTCCTCTAGTGATATAGGCCATGAACTCTCCTTGTCTAGAAACATTCTGTCCGCCACTTAACAAGCCAACCTCCATGACCGTCTCGCTTTCAAAGGTGTCGTTCTGATCTTTGTTGCCCCCATAAATACGAGTCATTTGATCTTGCTTAAGATCATAAAATTTATACCCAGCAGGCTCGCCCTTGGTTTCAGGCAGCACCCAAAGCTGGATCATGCGGTTTTCTGTTGCATCTGGATTAACTTCATTATGTTCGAATCCCTTTCCACCAGCCCGCTGCACTTGAGCTTGGTTAGCCTCCATTGCTTTCCCATGCTCCAGTGATCCTTCATGTGCAATGCGTCCTTCCACCATCACAGAAATTACATCAATTTCTTTATGGGGATGCAATGTTGTTTCTCCATTTGGTACAAAGCGTGCATCAGCCAAATACACAAAGTTACCCAGTCCGTCCCATGTATCAGATTTACCGCCTATTTTTTTATCAGCCACCAAACGATGTTCTTTTAGCCCTGCAAATCCACCGAGCAATAGGTTGTCTCTGTGTAATATTCGAATACTCATATTAACCTCTATATCTATGCTACTAGTTTATAGTATACTAGTTATCAACTAGCCATGCTTTTTTGCAAAAACCCAAGTTGGGGAACCTTAAGTATCAATAGCTTACTGCCAATGCAGGTTCTGAATTCGTCCACTAGGGCGCACCATCTAAAAATGTTCGAACAATTAAGTTGCTAAATAACAGGATATTCTTGCTTTATATAGGCCATAGGCCTATTACATTGGCATAGTTAGCGGTTGACAAATAACCATGCCTGTGGCATAGTATAAAGAGATGGTGATATGAATAAAATCACTATCACAGAATTGCCACCTTTCGATAAGAAGGCAGCAAAGCTGTTTCGCCCCAAAGAGCTGGATGAACTTAAAAACTATTTGATGTTTCATCCGGACAAGGGCGATGTTATTCCCGGTACTGGCGGTATTCGTAAAATGCGCTGGGCATCGGGTAATAAAGGCAAACGCAGTGGTGCGCGTGTTATTTATTTCTATCATGTAGTGGGTACGACCATTTATTTGATGACCTGCTACACGAAGAGCGAGCAAGCCGACATTAGCCCAACTGTTAAAAAACAGCTCAAGGCAATGGCTGAACTGATTAAAAAAGGAACGTAAAATGGCCAGACCTAAAAAAATAAATACACCACTTACCGAACTGGAAAGTGACCTTATTGAAGCTGCTGAGGCCATGCTTGCACACTCGCGTGGTGAAGAATGGACGAAGGATTTCAAAACCACGACTTACAATGTTCCTGATGAAGTGGACGTAAAAGAAATCCGCTCCTCCATGCACCTTACGCAAGAGCAATTTGCCAATTTCATAGGAGCAAGTGTTCATGCCGTGCGCCATTGGGAAAATGGTCGCCGCACTCCGGACGGAACAGCACGTACATTGCTTTGTGTTCTACAAAATAACCCACACGCAGTGCTGGATGCATTGGGGCAGCCAAATGCTTAACGTTACGCCGCCAGTGCGGAACATTTTTGTAAAAACCTGAGTTGAGGAAGCTTAAATATCAATAGCTTACTGTCAATACAGGTTCTGAATTCGTCCACTAGGGGGCACCAAAAGTTCGAATATTTAATGACCTGTAATATAGGTGATACTTTACTTCAATCTTCAAAAAAATGGCTGTGGAGCCGAAGCTGCCACAGCCATCTATAAAATAGTTTGATTTCTACTCGTTAAAAACGATCAGCATTCATCACTTTTACCCATGCAGAAACGAAGTCTTTTACAAACTTTTCCTTATTGTCATCCTGTGCATAGACTTCTGCATAAGCACGAAGAATTGAGTTGGAGCCGAATACCAAATCAACCCGCGTGGCTGTCCATGTAACACGACCCGTTTTCCGATCGATAACATCGTACAAGCCGTTTTCGGTTGGCTTCCATAAGTAGCGCATGTCAGTGAGGTTGACGAAGAAATCATTGGTAAGCGTACCTACGCGATTGGTGAACACACCATGCTTAGTTCCTCCATGATTTGTGCCAATTACACGCATACCACCTATCAACACTGTCATCTCAGCGGCAGTCAGGCCCATCAGCTGCGTACGATCAAGCAGCAGCTCTTCTGCACTGACGGCATAGTCCTGCTTGAGCCAGTTGCGATAGCCATCATGGGTAGGTTCAAGTGGTTCAAATGACTCGGCATCCGTCATAGCGTCGGTGGCATCACCGCGACCTGCAGTAAATGGAATTTTGACATCAACACCCGCTGCTTTGGCAGTTTGTTCGACACCAATATTACCTGCAATCACAATCACATCTGCAATGCTTGCACCTGTATCTGATGCAATGCTTTCCAGCACGTTAAGCACTTTTGCAAGGCGTTTGGGTTCATTGCCTTCCCA
>JAESUG010000109.1 GCA_016763185.1 Robiginitomaculum sp.
ATAAAGCAAAACCCCGGACGGCGTTGCGGCGATGTCCGGGGGCAACTTTGTCATGGTAACTCACTACAAGGCGGCGTATAATGACTGAAAAGCAGGAAGCCGAGAATACAAAACAGGCATCAGGTGATGGGTGTGGTTGTGATGCTAAGAGGTCAGTGAAAGTAGAAGTAAAAAAAGAATCATCCTGCTGTATGCAGGAAGAAAGAGCGAGTAATTGCTGTGATGACGGAACTGAGGGTTAAGTCTATAATAGGGCAATAACAATGGACCATTCGCACCGCGATCATAGCCGGTCAGCACAATATAAGAAAAACAGCCTGACGCTTGCAGGCGCAGTCGCCATGGGAACTGGCGTAATGATTGGTGCAGGCATATTGGCGCTAACAGGGCAGATTGCAGAACTTGCAGGCTCATTATTTCCTTTGGCGTTTCTTGCTGCGGCTATTGTTACTGCTTTCAGTGCTTATTCCTACGTGAAGATGTCCAATGCATATCCTTCTGCCGGTGGGATAGGTATGTTTTTAGAAAAAGCCTATGGCCCAGGTGTAATGACAGCGGCTTGTGCCCTGCTGATGTATTTTTCTATGGTGATTAACCAGAGTCTGGTAGCACGTACTTTCGGAACCTATAGCGTGCAGCTCTTCGATATTGAACCAACAAGCTGGATAGTAACAGCATTGGGTGTTGCCCTTCTTATCTTTGCCTTTCTGCTTAATATTTCAGGCAATCGTATGATTGGGCTATTTTCTCTTATAACGGCTTCATTAAAAATCGGCGCAATTATTCTGTTTGCTGTGGGAGGATTATGGGTAGCAGATATTTCATTTGAAGTGAGTTCGGAAAGTGTAGCAGAGACATCTGTAACAGGATTTTTGGCGGCAATGGCTTTGGCAATTCTGGCTTATAAGGGCTTTACCACCATAACCAATAGTGGCTCTGAAATTGTTGACCCGCATCGCAATGTAGGGCGTGCCATTATTATCTCCATTGTGCTGTGCGTGGTGATTTATTTTTTGGTTGCCATGGCGGTGGCAACTAATCTTACTTTACCTGAAATTATATCAGCAAAAGATTTCGCACTGGCAGAAGCAGCCCGTCCGGCCTTTGGTGATTATGGCTTATGGTTTACTGTTGGGCTTGCAATTATTGCTACCGTTTCAGGTGTGATTGCCAGTGTATTTGCAGTATCACGCATGCTTGCCATGCTGACTGAGATGAAATTAGTGCCGCACAGTCATTTTGGTATGCCCGGCAACATTCAGAAGCACACATTGGTATATACCGTGGTAATTGCCATGTTCCTTACCTTGTTTTTTGACCTGAGCCGTATCGCATCACTCGGAGCTATTTTCTATCTCATCATGGATATTGCCGTACATTGGGGGGTGTTCCGCTATCTACGCAAAGAGATCAATGCCAATGGTTTTGTACTTATTTCGGCCATTATTTTTGATGTTATCGTACTTGGGGCATTCCTAATCGTTAAAGCACAAACCGATATTATGGTTATTTATGCCGCAGTGATCGGCGTAGCATTTATTTTTATTGGTGAGAAATTCTTTTTACAAAGACAAATAAAAGGGAAAAGCCATGGGTCATGATTGTTGTAAGGGCATTGTCAGACTAAAACTCATAATTGGGAAATAGACGATCCTTTGCGTTACGTCATGACCAATGTATGCAGATATTACAAGTCATGCCCAATTTCACAATCACTTTAACCATGAATGACATTTAAACCGCAGAGGGGTTTTCAAGAAATACCGAGATTTGGCACTGGCCGAGTGGAGGCAAGTTGCGGCACTAATGCAGTGCCGGAAGGCTCTTTGATTTTGATCATTTTAATCTGACAATGCCCACCTGCGGACGCGCAGCATGAAAAAATCGCAAAATTTATTGATTTGTTTTATACGCTTAAGCGATAAGTTATTTTTTATTCACCATATGCCCTAGGGGGGTATTTACATTTGCCTAATTTTGGTCTAAGTGATGATTATGAAATTGTTCGCAGGACTATCAGGTTTGATTGCAGCTGTGCTGCTTATTGCTTTGCCAGCTATGGCCTGTTGCGGCACAGGGCAACACAATTCTGTTCAGATAACTGCTGAAAATACAACATCATCTTGTCACGATATGACGGCAAAAGAGCGCTATTCGGATGATGCAAACAAGCAATCCACCCATCCAGCTTGTGATGATTGTCCGGTTGTGGCGATGGCTGCTTCCGATATGGCACCGGTTATTTTTGCTAATATGGTTGATATTCAACCCTTTACCTTGGGCAAGACCCAGCCGTTTTCAACCACAGCGCCACGCTATATTCAAACGCGAGGACCGCCCAAAAACAGTCTTCTCAAAGCACAGACACCGATCACACTCAAACAACGCCTGATGATCTAAGCAGAGCAATGTAAGCCCACGGCATCGCATAGGCGAGTTGTGGTTTTTTTTGTTTCGTTTTGGAGATCAGGATGTCAATCCACACAATATTATTGAAATTTGCGCTCGTGTCTTGTTGCGCCGCAGGTATCGCGCCGCAAATGGTTTTGGCGCAAACACTCACGACTAGCAATGGGGTTGCCTCGCCTGTTGGTACGGTGGTGCACAGTAAGCAGGTTTCGTTGAGCCTGGCTGAGCTGGAGGCGATACTGCGTCTTCACCCGGCACTTGATGCACTGAGCCTCTCTGCTGAGGCCGATCGCTCGCGTGCAGAAGGGGCTCTGGGTTTGCCAGACCCTATTATATCATTGGGCGTGAATAATTTTCCACTGTTCTCACCTTCTTTTACGGAGTTTCTGCCGACCCATAAATTTATCGGTGTTCAGCAAGCCATCCCCAATGCGGCCAAACGCAGGGCAGGCTCGCTCAAATCCTTGCGCAGCGCCGCACAAACAGAACTGCAAAAACAGATGCAATTTGCGACGTTACGCGGCGAGCTGTACACATTGCTGATTGAACGGGAGAAGATCGCCAAATTACGTGAACTGGCCTTGGCACGAGAGGTCAAATATCAAGAGCTTACGGAGATTATAGAGATCGAAATAAATGCGGGCCGCCCGGTGGTTTTCCGATTGGCCGAAGCTGATGTAGAGCGCATGGAAGTCGCGCGCACACTTGCAGACTTAGACGGGAAAGAAGCCGCTATTCATGCCCGCTTTGTGGATTTGGTTGGCCTTATACCTGATACACCAGCCCCTTTGGTTACCCCGATCACTTGGTCGCAGAACGCGCTTTCATTTTATGCGGTTCGGGTCGCAGATGCCGCTGTAGAAATTGAAGATGCCGAGGTTCAAAAAGCCAAAGCGGATTTCAAGCCCGATTGGGGCGTTAACGTAAGGTATCAACAAAGAGAGGCAGGCAATGGTGCGCCGTTCTCAAACTTTGATGGCGATGATTGGGTCTCAGGCGCGGTCAGTTTCACAATTCCCTTCTGGTCAAAAAAGCGCCAAGATCCTAATCTTAGAGCCGCCAATAGTGATCGATCTGCAGCAATGGCTCGGCGAGCGGCTGTCGCTCGACAAGTGCTCTTTGTTTGGAAACGCTATCAGGCCCACCGGAATGTGGCTGTCGAAAATATCAAAATTCTGGATATAAAAATAGCAGCTATCCAACAACAAGTCGCAGCGACACTCATCATCTATGAAACGGGGGTAGGGGATTACTCTTCTATCCTGGACGGTGAGATCGCTATCTTGATGCTACGTTCTCAAAAGCAAATTGAGGCGAGCCAACGCGATAGAGCCGCTGTGAACATGAATAGCTTATTGGTAGGTGCAAAATGATCCGTCAAAAAACAATATTACTTATGAGTCTGAGCGCCATGGCTCTAGCCTTGTTAGCCGGATGCAATAACAACCGTGATGCGAACACTCAAAACGGTACTTCGACCGCTGCGGCCCAATCTGCAATCGCCAAGTCTTACATTTGTCCGATGCATCCACATTATATCTCGACCGACGAAGATGGGTCTTGCCCAATTTGCAGAATGGACCTGGTGCCCGTGGCGAGCGCACAAGCGCCCACCGGAAAAGGAGAGATACTTTATTACAAAAACCCAATGGGCCAACCGGATACCTCCCCGGTTCCGAAGAAAGACAGCATGGGGATGGATTACATTGCGGTCTATGCCAATGAAGTGCCCGGCGGCGTGGCCGTATCGCCTGAAATGATTCAAACCATGGGTATTAAAACCGCACCCGCTCGTTTGTCCCGGTTTGGGGGTAATATCCGTGTCTATGGACAAATCGAAGCCAATCCACGGCTTGAAACTGTTTCAGCATCTCGCCTTGAAGGGTGGATTGAAAATTTGACGGTTCGGGCGATAGGCGACGCGGTAAAGCGCGGTGGGCTTTTATATCGAATTTATAGCCCGGATCTTATCGGCGCCCAAAAGGAATATTTGGCCGCCCTTACAATCGGAAATGCTACCCGTATCGCCGCCGTCCGCCAGCGCTTAAAATCCAAAGGATTACAGGAAAGTTCCATCGTCCGGTTAACCCAGACGCAAGAGCTTATTGAGCGCATTCCAGTTTATGCCGAAAGTGCTGGTATTGTCTCCATGTTACATGTGCGCGAAGGCGACTATATTAAACCAGGTGCGTCGGTTATGCGCTTGCAATCTTATGATATTGTTTGGGTTATAGCAGCCGTGCCCGAAACTGATCTGCGGAATGTCTCTACGGGGATGCCGGTCAAGCTGCATTTTGAAAGCACTTCAGATGCTCCAATAACCGGAATTATTGATTATATTTACCCCACTATCGACGCCAAAACCCGTACGGCAGATGTCCGCGTTGAGGTCAAAAACAAATCAGGTGCCCTACGCCCTGGGGCCTATGCTGACATCATTATTGAACGAGGTGATATGGATCAGGCCAGACTATCTGTGCTAACCCAAGCCGTGCTTCGTGATTCACAAGGGGCGCATGTTGTGGTGGCTTTGGGGGAGGGGCGCTTTGAATCACGGCCCATTGAAATCGGTGAAGTTAGCAGTGGCCGCACAGAGGTCATAGCTGGCCTAATGCTGGGTGAGATGATTGTTTCAAGCGGTCAATTCCTGCTGGATTCCGAAACCAATTTGCGCGAAGGGTTTTCAAAACTGACCTCGTCGCAAGCGGGGTTTGATGCCGCGACACCGTTGTCAGAATTGCCGGTGGATGCGGCTGTTCTGGGACGTATTGATCACATAGTGGATGCGTCACTATACCTCCATGAAGCCCTGATCAATGGTTATCCAATTGATCCATCTTTCTTAGACCCGATTATTGAAATTGCGGACGGTTTGGAAGCTGAATTTTCAGGCTCTACGCTCACGCCTATTGTGACCGCCGCCAAAAAAGCGATTGTCTCGGCAAAAGACAGTCGGTCAGGGCCAGCGCTTGCCGCGAATTTGGCGCAGTTAAATTCTGCGCTTTACCCTTGGTTGACATGGGGCGCACCGTCTCATTACCAGTCAAAGGGGTTGGTTTTCTATTCTGACCCCGGCACCGAGCGCCGCTGGATTCAACAAGGCGGGCCTGCCGCAAACCCTTTTGGTGGGGATGATGGCGATGAGTAACCTCACAACAGATGAAAACTTAACAAGCCGAGATCCATCAAAATCGGCGATTGCCAAGCTCATTGCCTGGTCGATCAGCAATCAATTGATCGTTTTTGTCCTAGCGCTTGGGTTGATGATTGCGGGTATTTTGTCCGTTCAGAGAATGCCTTTGGACGCGATTCCGGATTTAACGGATACACAAGTGATTATTCGCACTGACTTTCCGGGTCAGTCCCCACAAATCGTCGAAGATCTGGTGACCTATCCCTTGTCCACCAATTTGCTTGGACTTCCTAAAACCAAAGATGTGCGCGGCTCCTCCATGTTTGGAACCAGCTTTGTTTATGTGATTTTTGAAGATGATGTTGACCCGTATTGGGCCCGTTCCAGGGTCGTCGAAGCCCTGTCACGCTTAGGCTCTGAACTTCCTGCAAATGCCACACCGCAAATCGGCCCTGATGCAACCGGTGTCGGCTGGGTCTATCAATATGCGCTGGTGGATAAAACCGGCAATACTGATCTTGCCGAGTTACGTTCGCTACAAGATTGGTTTTTAAAACTGGAACTGTCAGGTGTTAAAGGTGTTGCTGAAATTGCCTCGGTTGGCGGTTTCGTGCGCGAGTATCAAGTCCTGATCGATCCAAATAAATTGCGTGCGTACGATGTGCCTTTATTGCGCATCGTTGAAGCTGTGCGTGCTGCCAGCAGCGAAGTTGGCGGAAGAGTTTTGGAGCAAGGCGAGACAGAATTTATCATCCGCTCTTCCGGCTATGTGAAAACAGCGCTTGATCTGGAACAAACAGTTGTCTTTGCCAAAGATGGAACTCCGGTCACCCTGTCGGAAGTTGCAAGGATTGTCGAAGGCCCCGCCCTGCGGCGCGGTATTGTCGAGCTTAACGGTGAAGGCGAAACGGTGGCGGGTATTGTCGTTATGCGCGACGGCGAAAATGCGCTTGAGGTCATTAAACGCGTCAAAGCAAAATTGAAAACACTTGAACGCAGTTTGCCCGATGGGGTGGAAATCGTCACCGTCTATGACCGGTCTTCCTTAATTGAAGGGGCGGTGACTTATTTGGGACATAAGTTAATCGAGGAAGCGATTATCGTAGCTTTGGTGGTTTTGATTTTTCTTTTGCATATTCGTGCCGCCTTTGTGGCGCTGATTACATTGCCGGTCGGTATCCTTGGTGCTTTTTGGTTGATGTCGAGCCAAGGTATGACCGCTAACATCATGTCATTGGGCGGGATTGCAATTGCGATAGGCACGATGGTGGACGCTTCCATTGTGATGGTCGAAAATGCGGTGCGAAAACTCTCAAATGCAAAGGGCAAACCAAGCGAGGCAGAGCGGAAACGTATCTTATTGCAAGCGGCGCAAGAGGTTGGTCCCGGTTTGTTTTTTTCGTTATTGATTATCGTCGTCTCATTTTTGCCGGTCTTCGCGCTGACCGGGGAGAGCTATCGGTTGTTCTCTCCGCTGGCCTTTACCAAGACCTACGCCATGGTGTTCGGGGCCGCGCTGTCTGTGACCCTTGTGCCGGTTTTGATGATTTGGCTTTTGCGCGGGAAAATGCAGCCTGAAAATAAGAACCCGCTCAACCGGTTTTTTATCTGGGGGTATAAACCTATTCTTGCGGCGGCCTTGAGGTTTAAATGGGTAACTGTGGCTTTGGCCGTATTGATAAGTGCCAGCGTCATTATCCCAGCCAACAAGCTTGGCACGGAGTTTATGCCCGCGCTTTATGAGGGCGAGCTGCTTTACATGCCGATGACATTACCGGGCGTGTCTTCCACAAAAATGCGTGAAATTCTAGGTCAAACCAATCGGGTGATTATGACGGTTCCAGAAATTGCATCCGTTTTCGGTAAAGCGGGCCGAGCGGACACCGCCACCGACCCAGCGCCGCTGAGCATGATTGAAAGCTGGATACGGCTAAAACCAAAATCCGAATGGCGAGCGGGCATGACTGCGGACGGCATTATTGATGATTTGAACGAGCGGCTGCAAATGCCTGGGCTGGTCAATTCGTGGGGGTATCCGATCAAAATTCGTATGGATATGGTGTCAACAGGCGTGCGCACGCCCATTGGTATCAAAGTCACCGGTGATGATTTAACCCAAATTGCGCGCATCGCTCGTGATATTGAAGTTGCTGTGATAGATGTTCCCGGCACACGCTCGGCATTTGCTGAGCGCGTACTTGGTGGCAAATATATTGAAATTATGCCGAACCGCTCTGAACTGGCTCGGCGTAATATTGATATGGGAACGTTCCAATCTGTGATCCAGACCGCACTTGGCGGGATGAAACTATCCGAGTCCGTTTCCGGGCGCGAGCGTTATAATATCATGCTGCGCTATGAACGAGCGTTTCGGGAGACCAGCGAAGATTTAGAAAATATTCTCGTCCCCACACCAGACGGCGCCCATATCCCACTATCGGAGGTAGCCAGCCTAAGTTACGCGGAAGGTCCGCCGATGATCCGTTCTGAAAATGCGCGCCTGACGGGATGGGTGTTTGTCGATATTACGGGGCGTGACCTTGGCGGTTATGTCCGTGAAGCCCGCGAGGTTGTGGCCAATGCTGTTGATCTACCACCTGGGTATGCTGTGGAATGGTCCGGTCAATATGAGCAAATGGCCGCAGCCAACCAACGTTTGAAAATTGCTATTCCTGCCGCGATTGGGCTAATTTTTCTACTGTTAATGCTGCACTTTGGCCGCCTTGATCGTACGCTGATCATCATGCTGTCTTTGCCGTTTGGATTGGTCGGTGGCTTATGGGCGGTTGAACTTGCGGGGTATAATCTCTCGGTCGCAGTCGCCGTTGGTTTTATTGCACTTGGCGGCATCGCCGTTGCAACCGCCGTTATCATGCTGCTTTATATCGATCAGCAAGTGCGCGAAGACAAACCTCGCACGCGCAGCGCTCTTTTCGACGCGGTGAGCCAGGGTGCTGCCATGCGTGTGCGGCCCAAGCTGATGACCGTCGTAACGGTTATGGCGGGGCTGGCGCCGATCTTTTTAACCGAAGGTCTCGGCTCAGATGTGATGCGGCGCATCGCTCTACCCATGTTAGGGGGTATGGTCTCAACGACCATATTGACGCTGATCGTTATCCCCGCGATTTACTTTATCTGGGTCGGGCGTGGCTTGCCAAAAACGGCACCGGACACAGCATTGTCAGAGGACTGAATATCAATGGTTTAGAGCTTATCGAAATTAAAAACACCCCGGTAAAGTTACGTAGTGTGCCAAGATTAGCATCACAGCCAAACGGATAATGGCTGGCATAATTGGACCAATTGTGTTTTGATAGGGTTTAACGAGACGTCCTCTTTCAAACCATCAGAGACGCGAATAAGCGCGTTAGGTGGATAAACCGCAACAAGAAGCCGAGCGCTTTTCTGTGAGGATGGCTACATTTTTAAAAGGAAAAACAATGGCTAAAGGTAATAATCCACGCAGAAAAGAAGCTAAAAAACCAAAGAAAGAGAAGCCGAAGCCCCCCGCTGCTGGTGCCCCCAGAGGAAAATGATGTAAGCCAAAACTGCATTTGATGTGCCTTTACGTTTATAGATATCTTGCTAGGTAAAATTGGAAGCCAGAGTAATCAAGCCGAATGCTCCCATGTTCCGCTACGGCGACAAGAGCGAAAGGCACAAAAGTTTAAATCAATAGGGTCAACCCAAAGGCTAGTCTTCGCCCATGGTCCCATCTACAATTTGTTTAACTTCCTCAGGTAAGTTTTCCTGTGACAGTTTTCGTTACCGGTATCCCAGTCAATCATGGCTGTATTTTTGGTTTAATGTAAGCCTTCGTGACAAAGCCTAATATATCGTATACAATGTAGCGTCTCTAAACTATTCAGGGGATTATTATGCGAAACTCGACACAAACACTAGTCTTGGCGTTGGCGTGTACAAGTTTGTTATCTGGTTGCATTGAAGCGGGTCTCGTGCTCGTTCATGGGACACCAAATGATAGTGCATCGGCCCCGTATGAAATGGGAACCTTTTACGAGCTTTCTTTTAGTTCTACTGATGTTAACGTACCAATGGGGTATACGGTGCGTACAGATGTTGCCGCGGGTGCCCGTGAAACGTTTAATGTCGAAATTAGCTATCCAAGTAATACCGTTGGGTTTAATGGTTTTGATGTTTGGGGCGATGGTGCCTATATTGGTGGTTTCGCAATTGATTTTGATGCTAGCTCGCCGGGTGTTCCTGAAAGAATCTTTCCTGCCTATGCGATTGACGTGGACGATGCGTATATTGATACCAATTTAAATGGGACACAGGAAGATTTTGAACCGACCGTACGATATATGTTGGGGCCGGCACAGACTAGGGTAATTCAGGTCAATTTACCCTATGGCGGCGACGGTAATCAGGTGCGAACCACCGCCCAATTCCCGTTTGAAATGCGCCTTGGTCTACGCGCCGGTATCTTCAACACACCATCAACGATGCAAATGGTTCCCTTAACCACTATTCACACATCTATTGACCCCGATACCGGGCATAGTAATGACAATGCCGGAATTGACCCAACCGTAATTAATGACACCGAGATGTTTGAATTCGCGCCAGCAACTTTCTTTTCGTCGGTTTTGCCAAGTAGTCGCACGGGTCAATTTGAACAGCCGACGACCGTTTTCGCTAGTGCTGCCAATGGCGGGACAGGTATTTTACGCAATTGCGGATATCGAATGGATAGCATAGTTCGAGTCAGGCTTGACTACCAAACCACCGACCCAGCGACCAACACACCAACAGGCACCATCAACACACCTGTCGATATTGCGCCCGGCGCAACACAATCCTTTGTTCTTACTCTACGACCATCACAAGAGGTTTTTAACGGTACTCCAATCCCATTTATTCCTCAGCCAGTTGAGATACCCATTGTTTGTGATGGACCGGCTCAGGCTGGCACAGTGGTTGGGGTAAATACCTTACAATATAACGCGGGTGCTGATCTGGCAGATGTTGTCGCATTGTCTGCCGTCACAACGAATGATGGGATATTGGCGATCCCCGGACCTATGGGTAGCGCTGCGTTTGGCGTGGCGACTTTTAATCTGGGCGCTGAAAAAATGGTGACCGTGCGACCGCGTGCATCATATGGTACGGCACCTTTAGCGCTGTCTATTTGTGAGACGACTGGCCAAGCCGGTGGCGCTTGTATTAACCCACCCGCTGCCGAAATTACCATTAACATGCCCACAAATAGCCAACACACATTTTCGACTTTTGGTACCGTTAGCGGCGAGATTGAATTTCGTCCTGCCAATCATCGCATTTTCATAGATTATGAAGCGGACGGCAGTATCGTCGGCGGTACCTCGGTTGCCGTGCGAACCGTATCTAATCCCTGATATCTTTTCATCCACGCATAACTTGCACGCCAATAGGTTCCGGCCACCAACCGTATTCGTCTGGATTGTTCGCCGATGATGAATGTATTGGCGGCACCGTGGGTGCGACATTTACCACTATACCGTACCACGAGGTGAACGTGATGAATTTGATATTCGACCAAGTTTTTTGAACCAAACAAAGGTATATTGCGCCAAGACTTGATGCACCTTATGTTGGCATTCAAATGCCGTGTTCCTTTGGACGCGCCGCCTCCTGTGATGGATATCAAGAGTTTCACAAGAAAAAAAGGAATGAGGAACTGGCCATATGTTTGACAAACATCTTCGTCCATGGATTGATCCGCCGTTAAACGTTTTGGGGCGTAAATTAGTGCAGGTAGGCATCAGCGCCAATCAAGTAACTTTGGTCGGGTTGATGGTTGGATTAGCGGCTGGAATTTCCATTGGGTTTGGATATTACTGGCTTGGCTTATTGCTTATTCTGATCAACCGATTGTTCGATGGATTGGACGGTGCCATTGCCCGAGCTTCGCACAGCACCGACTTTGGTGGGTATCTTGATATTGTTTGTGACTTTGCATTTTATGTGGTTATTCCAATTGGGTTTGGCTTTGCTGCACCCGGCAATCTTCCCTTTGCATTGGTTTTGGTTGCCAGTTTTACGGTGACCGGCATTAGTTTTTTGGCCTTCGCATTAATGGCCGCCAAACAGGGGCGCGAGACAACGGCTCATGGCAAAAAAAGCTTCTTTTACAGCACAGGCATTGCCGAAGGCACCGAAACGATTATTGTTTTTGTGGTGATGTGTTTGTTTCCCACATTTTTTACCGCCCTTGCCGTGCTCTATACGGTGATGTGTGTCCTCACGGTTATTCAGCGCAGTGTGTATGCTTGGAAAAGTTTCTAATATGAGCCAGCAAAACCGATCAGAAGCAAGCCAGCTATTACGCGACTTGAATTGGCTGCCCCACGGTACCAAAGTCGTAAATGTTGCAATTGCCGGGGCTGGCAATATGAATTTGGTCGAGCGCGTCAGCTTGGATAACGGCACCAGCTTGATCTTAAAGCGGGCGCAGGGCTGGGTTGAGAAATATCCACATATCCCGGCACCCGTGGGCCGGGCTGCGGTGGAGGCAGCATTTTACGCAGCTGTTGCTGGATCGTCCGTTGGCGCGAAAATGCCCACGCATCTTGGGTTTGACGAGCGCAATGCTGCTAATCTTTTACAAGACCTCGGCGAATGTACCGATGGGATGACGGCCTATGCGGGAACGAAAATTACGGATGGCGAGCTTGATGCGGTGGCGGATTGGGCGGCAGGGCTACATGTTTTACCGCTCGCGGGTTCCATTAAAAACACATTGAACAATCGGGCCATGCGCGAATTAAACGCGGTTCATATTTTCGACTTCCCATTGGCCGTCGATAATGGCTTTGATCTGGAGGAGATCACGCCCGGATTACAAGCAGCAGCAAATGTCTTACAAACAGATCGTGACTTTATCGCCGCCGTGCAACCGATAAAAGCGCTATATCTTGGTGATGCGCCAGATGGTGTATTGCTGCATGGCGACTTGTATCCCGGCAGTTGGTTAAACACGTCGCAAGGCCTGTTCATGATTGATCCGGAATTTTGCTGGTTGGGGCCACGGGAGTGGGATGTCGGCATGGTATTGGCACATTTGCGTCTAAGCCAGCAACCCGCCCAACAAAGCGCACGATTTATCCGGCGCTATGGACAACCAATAGATCGTGCTTTGGCAAACAAAGTGGCGGGAATTGAGATTATGCGCCGCTTGCTTGGTGTGGCACAATTGCCCATTTCTATGGATTGTTCAGCCAAGATCACACTGCTACATGAAGCCCGCGCTTTGGTGCTAGGGATATCCCCATGACCCAAAAGCCAGCAAAGCGGCGGGTATGGATTGATACAGATCCGGCCATGACCACTGGCAATGGCGAGGTCGACGATGGATTTGCATTGATACAAGCGCTGCGTTCTGTGGAATTGGATATTGTTGGTATTTCGGCGGTGTTTGGTAACACAGATACCGAACATGCATTTGCGATGACCAAAGAAATTGTCAAGCGGGCCGGTCGTTTGGACATCCCCGTGTACCGTGGTTGTAAAAATGCCGCGGACCATCAGATCAACGCAGCCACCAAGGCTTTATGCACGGCCATTGACGACGCGCCGCTCAGTATTTTGGCGCTTGGTCCATTGACGACAATTGCCACCGCCCTTGCTCAACCGGGTCTAGCCCTTGGCAATGTCCGTGAAGTTATTTTTGTTGGTGGCCGGCGCAAAGGCGTTGAGTTTTATGTGAACGCAACCCAGCAACAACCGTTTCGCGATCTGAATTTCGAACTGGATGTGGATGCGGTTAAAAACGTGTTGGCACTTAACATACCGATGACACTTGCCGGTTGGGAAGTTTCGTCGAACATGTGGATCACGCCTTCAGACCTTGATCAATTAACCGTAAACGATGATGCATGTGTGCAATGGCTGGCGGCGACCAGTAGAAATTGGCAAGCAAGTTGGCAATTCCG
>JAESUG010000110.1 GCA_016763185.1 Robiginitomaculum sp.
CAAAATTTGAGTGAACATCCAACGCTCTGGACTTTGTGCCCAGACGCGCTAGGGACAAACCCAAGTTTGTAATCGAGGCCGTGACTGCCGCCAAAGCCGCAGTAGCTCTAGTGATTGTGTCAATGCCTGCAGTTGCAGCAATGGTCACAATCGAGCCACCAAGAGACAAGTTTTCATCAAGAACCGTCAATACACTCCCCCCATCAGCACTGGCCAAAGCCGATAGCTGTGCGGTTGAATTATTGATCAAGTTGGTTCCATTAAAAGATGCGTTCGAGACGATCGTAGCGATCTGATCCCGTAAAGCTGCAAAGTCTTCATTTAATGCAAGTCGTGATGTTGCATCAAGTGAACTATCTGAAGCCGAAAGGGCTTTCTCTTTTAGTTCAATAAGAAGATCGGAGATCGCCGTGCCTGCAGCCGAAGCTACATCAACGATGGACTGAACACGCGAGAGCGATTCTCGTACCGCATTATACGCACCGACATCCCCACGCAGTTTTTGAGCAATAGCGAACGCGCCGCCATTGTCCTTTGCGCTGGATACTCTTAAGCCGGTATTAATGCGAGTTTGCACGTTCTCTAGTTCCCGATTGGTTACGTTCAAGTTTTGTAGTGCGATAAGCGCACCTGTATTGGTATTGACTGAAATAGTCATTTTGAGGTCCTTCCATTCTGTCAGGGATCCGGTCTTTTTGACCGCTGAACATTCTTGTCCACCGACGTCCTTGCAACACTTGCGCCAGAATGAATGGAAAAATATTGTATTAAGATATTGATTTTATGTATTTTTTTTGCGATCTAGGATATGAACTCACAATGCGAGCATCATTTAACCTGCACATTATGCAGGTTAGGCAAAATCTTCTTTGCAAGCTCTGGGTATTTCTTAGATGTAAATAGCTCTGAGCTTTACCAACTCAAAACAAACTGGCTAAAATAGCTAATGTTGTAGGTTAGTCGTTCGTTGCCACTGCCTGCTGTGAACTGGCGATCATTTTTTGTTGATCGGCTAGGCCCTGCATGATCATTTTATTGATATCGACCAATATTTCCATTTCATCCACATTGCGGACCACAATCGACGAGTGACGGTTTACAAATATCGAAAGCGAAATAATGCCGGCCCGTAATGCATCCGGCAGACCGTTATCATTTTGGGTACAATCATAGGCCAATGCGCCCCACACACGACGGTTCCAATCGACAGCTTCGGCGATTTGCGAAAACGCCTCAGCCGGTGCGTCACACGCGTCCATCATCGAGCGAGTAACTTGCGCAAACAGGCGGTACTCGGTGCTAGAAGCGCTTTCAGCCCGTGTTGACGCTTGCTGGTATGCTGTTAGTGACATGATCCAAACTTCCCTTTTCATACTCCATTAACTTGCGACATGCATTTAGCGCCCGATAATAGTTTCCCGCCATCACTTCCCGGCTTACCGCTACGCATTGGCTTAGCATTTCCGGATTTTTTACTGCGCTCATGAACTCCGTCATTTTGAGCACAAATTCGTTATACATCTCGTCACTATTTTCAGGATCAAGATACATCATCATCACTGGGAAATAGACGCGCTTGGCTGGCGTGTTCACCTCGGCCTGATGCATGATGTCTTTTTCCCGTAAAATCGAGGCTTGGTTTTGCAGTACCAAGTTTGCCCGCCGATCCCCATTTTGAATGACAGCGCCATTTAACACGAACTTTTCGCTCGGTTTCAGTGATAGTTTCAAAGGCATTGCCTTTATCTCCACTTCAATAAACCGACGAATAAAAAACCGGCAGTTTTGGGTTAATGCTAGAACCAGTCTAAACCCTGATGGTTAACGAGCGCTAAAAAATCTTGCATCTAAGTGCAGATCGTCGCACAACCGGCAAAACAAAACTAAAACAAGGTAATTTTATGCGTTTTTCTGGCACAGATAATTATATTTCAACCGACGATCTTTCGGTGGCGGTCAATGCTGCGGTTACTTTGGAGCGACCATTATTGATCAAAGGTGAGCCTGGAACCGGCAAAACCATGTTGGCGATTGAAGTGGCCAAAGCGATGGGGTTGGAGCTGATTGAATGGCACGTCAAATCAACCACCAAGGCGGCGCAAGGCCTTTATGAGTACGATGCAGTGGCTAGATTACGCGATAGTCAGTTGGGCGACCCCAAAGTCGAAGACGTTAAAAACTACATCCGCAAAGGCAAATTATGGGAAGCCTTTGAAGCCAAAACCCGGCCAGTTTTATTGATCGACGAAATTGATAAAGCTGATATCGAGTTTCCAAACGACTTGCTGCAAGAGTTGGATCGGATGGAGTTTCACGTCTATGAAACCGGCGAACTGATCAAAGCCCGCCAACGACCCATCATCATCATTACCTCAAACAATGAAAAAGAATTGCCGGACGCGTTTTTACGACGGTGTTTCTTTCACTTCATCCGCTTTCCCGATGAAGCTACGATGCAAGCCATTGTCGATGTCCACTTCCCCGGCATTAAAAAACGCTTGGTCAGCGAAGCCTTACAAATCTTCTACGACATCCGCAAAGCCCCCGGCCTAAAGAAAAAGCCCAGCACATCCGAATTGCTCGATTGGCTAAAACTGTTGCTCAGCGAAGACATAGATGAACAAGTATTGCGCGAACGCGACCCTAGAAAACTGATCCCACCCCTGCACGGCGCTTTGCTCAAGAACGAACAAGACGTACAACTATTCGAACGCTTAGCCTTCATGGTTCAACGAGACCGTTAGTCAGTTCGGAGCACCCTCGCCCCATGGGTAGCCTCCCTTAGACGTGATCGCCCCTTCGCCTTAGACATAATCGCCTCCTCGCTTCCCTCCGGTTTGACCGCCCACTTCCTCCTATTCGTCTCCCTCCGGCTTGACCGCCCACTTCCTCCTATTCGTCTCCCTCCGGCTTGACCGGAGGGTCCAGTTCTTCGTCCCACATGAAAATCGCCCAAAGAGCTGGACCCCGGATTAAATCCGGGGACCATGATTGACGGTCATGGATTGACAAGCCCCCAGCCGCCGTCACCCCGATGACAGCAATTTCGTTTGATGATTTCCCAACCCTGCCGGTCCCCGGCCCCCACGCCAGGGTTCAGTTCCTTTCGTCTGCGCATGCAAAAAAGATAAATACCAACCTAGGCCAGTATGACGGACGTGATGGTAATGGGTTTTCTGGCCCTCTTTATTCCTGTCTCGCTTGGGCTTGAGCCAATGGATAGCCCCTCCACCCTACAACCCAACCTTGTCGACCGGCTCAATTGTCCATGTTTCTTTTAGGGCTTCAAATTCCCATTCAAGAAAGTCATCATCGGCCATAAGCTCGCTCATATAGGTATCGGCACGGGCATTACGTTCGATATTGTACGATATGAACCGGGTGGCATAGGGGGTGGCAAAGGCATCGGCTATCGACCATTGGCCAAACAAAAACGGACCGTCATGGCGGGCCAAGTATTCCAACCAAAGCGCTTGCATCTTGTCGGTCGCTTCCAATGCTAGTTTTGGCATTTTGGTAGTGGTGCGGCGCCGTAAATTCATTGGGGCATGCTTACGAAATTCACCAAAATCTTCTTGCATTTGCCGACAGAAATTTTGCGCCAGTTGTTTATCTTCTTCATTTTTGGGCCATAAATTTGGCACACAATTAGCCGCCCAATCAGCAATGGCCAAGCTGTCCGGGATCATCTGCTCACCAACTTGTAACACCGGAACGGTCCCAGCCGGTGACAATTGGTTTAAGCGCGATTTAACGCCCGGCACATAAAGCTGAATGAGCGTTTCTTCAAACGATAGCTGCGCCTTTTTAAGCACCAACCAAGGCCGCATTGACCAAGACGAATAGTTCTTATTTCCGATATATAATTTCAACATTTATCTCATTCCGCAATTTTGTGTTCTTGGCGCATCTTTGCCGCCACTCGAAAAAACCAAAGCAGGGCAAAAAACGCCAATACTCCAGCCGCAAAAAACGGTGCACCTGGGAAATAAATCCCAACACCCTTGGTAGAAAATGTACCAAATAATCCGGTAAATAATATCGGGCCGATAATCGCACCAATGGCGGCGATGCTAGCCATTGCCCCTTGTAGCTCGCCTTGTTCGCTCTCGGATGTGCGGTTCGACATAATACCATTGATCGCCGGAC
Source organism: Robiginitomaculum sp. (assembly GCA_016763185.1). Classification (GTDB taxonomy): domain Bacteria; phylum Pseudomonadota; class Alphaproteobacteria; order Caulobacterales; family Maricaulaceae; genus Robiginitomaculum_B. Next base: position 4,150 of record JAESUG010000110.1, read on the forward strand.
CAATTAACGCCGCCAAAAACGAAGCCAATGCAATCACATATATTTGCCAACCTGCAAAAGCAAACGCATAAGCAAAATACGCCAAAGACAACACGATAAGGCCAATGGTCGCCGAGCGAATTTCACCAAAGCGCGGAATGGCCCATCTGGTGATCACCGCTTGGCTAAATCCGTAAATCACGCCGACAAACCCCAATGACAAACCAATATCCAACGGGGACCAGCCAAATTTTTCCTGAGTAAAAAATGACCAAATCGCCGGATAAACCTGATGCGCTATGCCAAACACCAACATCACCCAGGCCAAACCCAACACGATGGGCCGCTTTGCTAAATGGCGAAAGGCACCCAATGGATTGGCACGTCGCCATTCAAAGGGTCGGCGTTTTTCGGGCGGCAAGGTTTCCGGCAACACAATCAACCCATAAATGACATTGATCAAAGCCAAGGCCGCAGCGGCAAAAAATGGCGCGCGCACCCCATATTGCGCCAAGAACCCACCCAACACCGGGCCAAGAATAAAGCCAACTCCAAACGCTGCACCAATTAAACCAAAATTTGCCGCGCGCTTTTCCGGCGGACTAACATCGGCAATAAAGGCGTTAGCCGTCGCTAGGGTTGCGCCCAAAGCACCAGCAATCAACCGCCCGATAAACAACCAGAACATGGTTGGCGCAAAGGCCATCAATGCATAATTGACACCAAAGCCAGCCAAGGAAATGAGCAAAATCGGTCGACGCCCAAACCGGTCGCTCAAATTACCTACAATCGGCGCAAATAAAAATTGCATCGCCGCAAACGCTAGTAATAAGCCGCCGCCATAATAACTGGCACGGGCCAACCCCTCGCCGGTTAGTTCGCGAATGAGATCGGGCAATACCGGCATAATGATGCCAAAGCCAGCCATATCAATCAGCACGGTAATAAAAATAAAAGTAAGTGCGTTTTTGTTTTTTGATATGCTTTTTGACTTGTTTTTTGGCCCATTTTTTGAGTTGGCTTTTGGGTCAATTTCTGGTGAACTTGCCACTTCGGTACGCATTGCCTGCCTTTTTTACAATTCAACCACGCTTGCCTACTCCGAAAAAACATACCAAGCAAATCATTCTCAATTGCATTTTTAGAATAATTCTAAAAAACAGTTGCGAGCCGGGCGCTCAGGTTTTGCTAGGTGTTGATCACCAAAACTACGCGCATTTAGGCGTGCTGTCTGTGGATATATTGGTAGAATTAGCTACTGATTTTTAACATTAAGAAACAGCGCTGTCATGCTCATTTACGTTGATTTATGCGCTGTCTTTCGCCGCTCATCTTCCTCCAGCTTGACCGAAGGAAGATGAAAATAGAAAATTTGACGGAAGTTTATACAAAAATACCGAAGCCAAGGCCTCGGCATTCTTATCGGTAAACCCGCGTTTTATCGTCCGAAGCGTTTGGTAAAGCGCACGCCAAACTCGGAGCGATCATTAGAAGCAACGACACCGACAAACCCATTTTGCTGTAAGCGACCTAC
>JAESUG010000111.1 GCA_016763185.1 Robiginitomaculum sp.
CCGGTGCGCCCAAACTTTCACGGGCTTGGGGACGGCAAAACCAATTACCGGGTGTATAGCCGCGCCTATGATGAAACGGTACGGGCCGAAGATCTGTGCGATGGGCAAGAGCTGGCCCGGTTGCGTAAATATCTCGATCGGCAATTAGAGCGCCTTAAAGGCGCGGTTTCTCGCCTTGCCAACCGATTGCAACGACAATTAATGGCGCAACAACAACGCTCGTGGACATTTGATCTGGAAGAAGGCGTGTTGGATACGGCGCGGCTAACGCGGGTGGTTACGGACCCGATGCAGCCGTTGTCGTTCAAGGAAGAAACCGAAACAGAGTTTCGCGATACGGTGGTGACCTTATTGCTGGATAATTCCGGCTCAATGCGGGGCCGTCCGATCATGATTGCAGCCTTGACCGCCGATATTTTGGCCAGAACCTTGGAGCGGTGCGGGGTTAAGGTGGAAATCCTTGGCTTTACCACGCGCGCTTGGAAAGGTGGTAATTCACGCGAAGATTGGATTGCGGCCAACAAACCCCGCGAGCCGGGCCGGTTAAATGATTTGCGCCATATTATTTATAAAACCGCCGATGCGCCGATCCGCCGGACCTATAACAATCTAGGCTTAATGATGCGCGAAGGCCTGCTCAAAGAAAATATTGATGGCGAGGCGTTGTTATGGGCGCATGACCGGTTGTTGGCGCGTCCCGAAGCGCGGCGGATTTTGATGGTGATCTCGGACGGCGCACCGGTTGATGACACCACCCAATCGAACAATAAAAGCGGCTATCTTGAAAATCATTTGCGCGAGGTAATTTCGGATATTGAGCGCCGCTCCAATGTGCAATTGCTGGCCATCGGCATTGGCCATGATGTCACCCGTTGGTACAAACAAGCGGTAACCATTACGGATGCGGAACAATTGGGCGGGGCCATTACCGACCAATTGGCGGATATGTTTGGCAAAAAACAACGGCCCAATGCCCGTCGCCAAGGTTCGCGCCGATAATTTTGTTGCTATATGGCTTTATCAACGCGCCAATCGCCCATGATCCGGGCTAGCTCAGTGACGGCATGATGTTCTTCGGGGGTTTGTTGTTCAGGGTCTATTTCAGCAATAGGGGTGTTTTTTCCGCCTTGTTCGATCCGGCTTAACCGGATCGCGGCCATCGACAAAGCGGTGCTGATCCGGGTGGTTAGCATCGGGTCATCATTGGGTGCTGCCAGCAAAGCGGTCTCCAGTGCCGCCACTGAGCGTCGCAAAGCATCCAAGCCCTGCGTTGGGTTTGCGATCCAGCTTTCGCGGCGCTTGCGCTTTTGTAAGGTTGAAATGGAAATGTTTGTGCTTTTGGCAATGTCAGCAAGGGTCTCGCCTTGGGCAAAGCGATGGCGCAAGGCAGGCCAATTGGGTTTGGGTCCAGCAACCCAGCTCTCTGCCGCCGCTTGGGCTTTGATCATATCCGGCGCCAGGCCGGTAAGTGTGGCAATGCGCCGCACTGTTGTGCCAAGGGCGTACAAATGACTGGCGGTTTCAAGTTTGGTGTCTAAGTTTTCCATAGGCCACAACATAGACCATAGGGCTATGTGTTGGATAAGTTACCTCCCGCGCTCAAGGGCACGGGAAATAAAACCAAGATTTATGTTTCTGGGCGAACGATTTTATCGGCTAAATTGCTGAGTTTATCGCGGGCACCATAGGCCTTTTCATTGTCCGATGGTTTGGCTCCGCGTCCCATGACAATTTCCGCCGATGCTTGATAGCGCGTAATTTGACGTAGCGAGAAATCATTGCGTGACAAACGATGACCAAACCCTGAGCGAAAACCCCGCGAGTGAAAACCCCGCGATCCGAAACCCCGGTGGTACCGAACCCAACCCAGACGGGGCTGGAAGTAACTCCAATAAAATGGACTATGGAATGAAGAACCTACGCCAAATGAAGAACCGCCAATAAACCGGGTTTTTGCCTCGGTATCCCGGTCCGCGATGATGAAATGATCAAAGCCGTTTTCGGTAGTCAGCTCCGCCGCCCGAAACAACATATAGTTTTCAACCGTTTCTAGGTCGGTCGAGCTGTTGCCAGCAAAGCTGATCCGATAGCGGTCTTTTTCAAGCTGTTGTTCGGCAAAGCCACGAGAGTTCTCGGAAGCGGCCTGATATGGGGTGGCGGTCGCACAGGCGCTTAAAAGCGCTGCGCACCCGATTGCTAAAAGAATACGTGTACGCATGAGAGTGACTCCTGTTTCAAGACGACTTGCGGATAATATACGCTTTTTTTGTCCAACCTCCAAGGCGTTTCGTTTCTTGTTCAGTTCACATTCATGTCAGCATTTGTTGATCTGGCGTTCGGCTCCCTCGGTTATTTGTAGCGCTATTGGTTTTTGCCAGCACTGCGATCGCGGGCGGCCAATAGCCTGAGCCGCAAAGCGGTTAGCTCGATAAACCCATCCGCTGCCGACTGATCAAATACCACATCATCCTCAAAGGTGACGTGTTCCAATGAGTATAGTGAGTTCGGCGAGGTACGGCCAATTACCGACACCGAGCCTTTATACAGTTTTAAGGTTACCTCGCCATTGACCATTTGTTGCGAGCGGTCGATGGCGGCTTGCAGCATTTCGCGCTCCGGCGAGAACCAAAACCCATTGTAAATCAGCTCGGCATAGCGTGGCATCAGCTCGTCTTTGAGGTGCGCCGCACCGCCGTCCAGCGTGATTTCCTCAATCCCACGATGGGCGGCAAGCAAGATGGTCCCGCCCGGCGTTTCATAAATGCCCCGTGACTTCATGCCAATAAAGCGATTTTCCAGCAAATCTAAGCGCCCAATGCCGTGGATGCCGCCAAGCTCGTTTAACCGGGTCAGTAAATTTGCCGGCGACAGGATTTCGCCATCAACGGAAACCGGATCGCCTTGTTCAAAACCGATGCGAATTTTTTGCGGTTTGTCCGGTGCATCTTCGGGGCGAGCGGTGCGCTGATAGACAAATTCAGGGGCTTCGAGCGCCGGGTCTTCGAGCGCTTTGCCTTCGGACGAGGTGTGCAATAAATTGGCATCCACCGAAAATGGCGCTTCGCCGCGCTTGTCGGCCGCCACCGGAATGCCATGCTTTTCGGCAAAATTGATCAGGTCGGTGCGCGAGCCAAATTCCCATTGGCGCCAAGGTGAAATAATTTTGATATCTGGGTCGCGGGCCAGATAGGCCAACTCGAAGCGCACTTGATCATTGCCCTTGCCGGTTGCGCCGTGACAAACTGCATCGGCACCAGTTAATCTGGCGATCTCGATCTGGCGTTTGGCAATCAGCGGTCTAGCAATGGCGGTACCTAGTAAATAACAGCCCTCATACACCGTGTTGGCGCGAAACATCGGAAACACATAATCGCGGACAAACTCCTCGCGCAGGTCTTCGACAAATATCTCTTTGACCCCCATTTGCTCGGCTTTTTTGCGGGCTGGCTCCAGCTCCTCACCTTGACCAAGATCGGCAGTAAACACCACCACTTCGGCACCGAGTTCGGTTTGCAGCCATTTCAAAATAATCGAGGTATCCAGTCCGCCTGAATAGGCGAGGACAATCTTTTTGGGTGCGTCGCTCATGGGGGTTCCTTCGTATGAAATTTTGCTTTTATCTGGAAAAGCCGGTACCGGACCGGATGTCAATGGGCTAGGTTTCATCACTTGGGTTTATGAGTAAGAAGAAGATGGTCAAATGGATATATTGAACGAGGCGTTGGCAGCCTATCCGTGGGGAATTTATCTGGTTCTATTGCTGGCGCCGTTTGTGCAAGAAGATGCGGCCATTATTTTAGCGGCCTCCTCATCCAGTGCCGCGTTAGGCGACCCGGTTTTGCTGTTTATCAGTATTTTACTGGGACTAACCGCCAGTGATTTATGGAAATACTGGGCCGGGCGTTGGGGGCGGACCCACAAGAAAGCAAACGGAATTGCCGCCAATGCGAAAGTAATGCTGGTGCGCGATAAAGTGGTCAAACAATTGGGGCTAACCTTGATGGCGACCCGGTTTGTGCCCGGAACTCGAATTCCGGTTTATCTAGCTTCGGGTTTTTTCAAAGCACCGTTTGGCCAGTTTTCATTGTGGATTGTGATCTCAGGGGCGCTGTATTGTCTGTTGGCGTTTGCGCTGTTTCATGTGTTGGGCGAGGCGCTGGGCACCAAAGCACGTCTGGTTGCGCCGGCTGTCGCTATCAGCTTGGTCTTGGTGATTTTAGCTGTGCAATGGCTACGGGGCCGCAACAAACAACAGGCGTGAGTGGTTATTCGGCTTCTTCTGGCTCCACGGCAAAGCCGAGCGTGCTAGACTCTGTTTTCTGGAATCAACTATCGGCACAACAAAGAGCAATGGTAACGCTCCAAAGGTCGGTCATGATAATGAGCGCAAGTGTACGGGTGGCTCATCATGATCAATCATCAAACAGCGCATTGATTATCGGACATTCAGGAACTTCACCTCCGGCACATTGCGAAGCCGTGTTCGATAAGGTGTGCTCAAGTTTCTTAAGGTCTGATATTTTGCTTTTGATGTTTATAATGTGTTGTGTGGTTAAGTTTAACACCTCACCACACGTATAGTCATCTGCATCAACCATCTTGAGTAATTCACGTAAATTTTCGATTGAAAAACCCAACTCGCGACTCCGTAATATGAATTTCAATCGTCTTTGATCATCCCCGGAGTAAATGCGGTGGCCGCTTTGGGTTCGCTTCGGCGCATGTAACAATCCGATTTTCTCGTAATAACGGATTGTTTCTAGATTACACCCGGTCAATTGCGCTAGTTTTGCGCGTTTTACTTCCTGCATAATAAAACCTCTTGACCCTGTAGCTACTACAGAGCGTATAACAGTTCCATGAATGATACAAATGAGCCATTTTCACCACAGGGACTTGGACCAAGAGTAGCGGTTGGCGGTAGCCTTGCCAGCGCGGTGGCGGGGCTAATTGGTGCATCTTGCTGTGTGTTGCCGATCATCTTGTTTAATATGGGTGTTGGCAGTGCAGTCATTGGCAATTTGGCGTTTTTTGCCGATAAAACAGAATACTTCTTGCTCGGCGCTCTATTCTTTATCGCATTGGGTGTCATTGCGTCATTTTGGGGTGGAAGAAAGCTCAAAAAACGGGTGATTATCCTGTTCGGGTTGTCGGCTTTCATCGTCGTGCTTGCTTATATTTTGCCAAGTTTTGAGGGTGATATTATGCGCGTGTTGGGGTTTCGATGATGAAGCTTTGTTCGACACTTACATGTCCAAAATGCGGACATGTAGAAACTGAAACCATGCCAACCGATGCGTGTCAGTTTTTCTATGATTGCAAGGGGTGTGCTGTCGTTCTTCGTCCCCACAAAGGTGATTGCTGTGTTTTTTGTTCGTTTGGAACCGTTGCATGCCCCCCCATTCAAGAAGCGCAGGCAACCGGTGGGCCGCCTCATTGTTGCTAGACAGCAAGAAATGGGGTTGATTGCACGAGCCCAGCGAAATTAAGCGTTTGTTACATGTCCGTTTTTGCGATTGATAGCAAACCCTATCCAATTTTGACGCATATCACTTGCTTGTTGCAAAAAATTGCTTTTGATACGGGTCAGCTTACATTGGAGAGAAAAATGACCCGTAAACTTTGTTTGATCACTGGCGCTTCGGCTGGAATTGGGGCGGCGTTGGCCCGTGAGTTTGCGGCGCATGGTTGGGATCTGGCGCTGACGGCCCGGCGCACAGAACGGCTGACGGATCTGGCCGAAGAGCTAAAGGCTAGGTACGGGGTGGACAGCTTGATCATCCCGGCAGACCTTACCAAAAAAACCGCACCGAAAGCGATCCTTAAAGCCGTGGCGGATGCCGGGCGGCAAGTTGATGGCTTGGTCAATAATGCGGGCTATGGCTTGCCCGGCAGTTTTACGCAACCGAGCTGGAAGGACCATGAAGCGTTTTTACAGGTCATGCTAACCGCACCGCTGGAGCTTTGTTATTTGGCGTTGCCGGATATGCGTAAAAACGGCTTTGGGCGTATTATTAATGTGGCCAGCTTGGCCGGTCATTTGCCAGGCTCGATGGGCCATACTTTGTATGCTGCCGATAAATCATTTTTGATCAAGTTTTCAGAATCGCTGAATTTGGAAAATGCGACGCGCGGTGTGCATGTCAGCGCCCTGTGTCCCGGCTTTACCTATTCCGAATTTCACGATGTAAACGACACCCGCGAAAATGTTTCAAAAATGCCAAACTATATGTGGCAAACGGCCGAGGCTGTGGCCAAAGCAGGCTATCTGGCCGTAGAGCGCAATGCCGCGGTTCGGGTAACGGGCGGGGTTAATAAATTTCTTGCGGTGTTGGCCAAGTTGTTACCGGGGCCAATGGCTCTTAGCCTAATGCGGGCGCAGTCCTCAAAATTTCGCAAGCAAAAGCCTTAATCGCGATTTTTACGACCGGCAATTAAATCCGTAACCACGCCGGGGTCGGCTAAGGTCGAAGTGTCACCCAAATTGCCAAAGTCATTCTCGGCAATTTTACGCAAAATCCGGCGCATAATTTTGCCGGAGCGCGTTTTGGGCAGGCCGGGGGTGATCTGAATCAGATCTGGGCTGGCAATCGGGCCAATTTCTTGGCGTACATGTAGGCGCAATTGTTGTTCTAATTCGGCGCTAGACTCATAGTCGGCCATCAAGCTGACATAGGCATAAATGCCTTGGCCTTTGATGTTGTGCGGGTAGCCAACCACCGCCGCCTCGGAAACCGCCGGGTGCGAAACCAAGGCGCTTTCAACCTCGGCAGTGCCCATCCGGTGGCCCGAAACATTCAACACATCATCGACCCGGCCCGTAATCCAATAATAGCCGTCCGCATCCCGGCGGCAACCATCACCGGTAAAATACAAACCCGGATAGGTGACAAAATAGGTATCGACAAAGCGTTGATGATCGCCATAGACCGAACGCATTTGCCCCGGCCAAGACGAACGAATACACAAATTGCCCGATGCCTCGCCGAAAAGCTCCTTGCCATCACCATCGACCAATACCGGATCAATCCCAAAAAACGGCCTTGTCGCGGAACCAGCCTTCAAAGGGGTTGCCCCCGGCAACGGGCTGATCATGATGCCGCCGGTTTCGGTTTGCCACCAGGTATCGACAATCGGGCAGTTTTCATTACCAACCACTTTGTAATACCAGTGCCAGGCTTCGGGGTTAATCGGCTCGCCAACCGTGCCCAGCAATCGCAAGGACGTACGCTTGGTCTTGGTGACAAATTCGTCACCCGCCCCCATCAAGGCACGAATGGCGGTAGGCGCGGTATAAAAAATATTGACCTGATGTTTGTCGCAAACCTGCCAAAACCGCGAGGCATCCGGATAGTTCGGCACCCCTTCAAACATCAAGGTGGTCGCGCCATTGGCCAAGGGGCCATAGACAATATAGCTGTGCCCCGTAACCCAGCCCACATCCGCCGTACACCAATAAATATCGCCGGGATGGTAATCAAACACATATTGATGGGTCATCGCCGCATAGACCAAATAACCGCCAGAGGTATGAAGCACGCCTTTTGGCGTACCGGTGGAGCCAGAGGTGTAGAGGATAAAGAGCGGATCTTCGGCGTTCATCACCTCCGGCGGGCAATCAGGTGCTGCCGCATCGCGTAGCGGTTCATACACCAGGTCCCGACCGGCAGTCATGTTCGTGTCGGCCCCAGTGCGCGTAACCATGATCACGGTTTTCACATCCGGGCATTTGCGCAAAGCCATATCAACATTGGCTTTTAAAGCAATGGTTTTGCCGCCGCGCACGCCCTCATCGGCAGTAATGACGCAGGTTGAGGCACAATCCAGTATGCGTCCCGCTAGTGCCTCTGGTGAAAACCCGCCAAACACCACCGAATGCACCGCGCCAATACGCGCACAAGCCAGCATCGCATAGGCGGCCTCAAGGATCATTGGCATATACAAAGTAACCCGATCGCCTTTGTTCACGCCTTGGCTTTTAAGTACATTGGAAAACCGGCACACTTCTTCGTGTAATTGTTGATAGGTGATGGTTTTAGATTGCGCGGGGTCGTCGCCTTCCCAGATAATCGCGGCCTCACTGCCACGGGTTTCTAAATGCCGATCAATACAGTTATAAGCCACATTGAGCTGGCCATCTTCATACCACCGAACCCGCAAATCATCCCTATCCCAAGAGCAGTTTTTAACTTTGGTATAGGGCGTAAACCAGTTTAGCCGCTGCCCGGCTTCCGCCCAAAAAGCCTCCGGGTCGTCAATACTGGCTTGATATAGGCGATGATACTCGGCCTCATCCACATGCGCTTTGGCCGCCCAAGCGGCGGGTACGGGATAGGTTTCATTGGTCATATGCGTGGCTCCTGATCCGAAATTTCTGATTGAAGCATGATTTTCTTTGCGCCAGCTGGCAAGCCCCGCTAGGATTGTTTTTGAAATTTGGAGAAAGTTGATGGCAGCGCTCATATCGTTTTTAGGAGCAATCGGATTTATCGCCATGTTAATGTGGCGGCTATCGCTGGGCATTCGGGCGGCGCGCGAGCTTGGTCAATTGGCGAAAACCGTAACCAAGCGATCGCGCAAAGTTGCGACAACCGCTAGCCCACAAAACGCTGACCCCCGTGAGGCGGCAGCGCTATTGATGTTGTTGGTAGCCCGCGCTGGCGGTCCCCTGTCAAAACGGCAAAATGATGTGATTATCAACCAGATCAGTCGTTCTTTTGCATTTGACCAAGTGATGGCCGAACAATTTCTAACCCATGTGGCCAAGCAAGCGCACAGCCTTACCACTTCCAAAAAAATTACCCAAGCGGTTGAAAAATCCAGCCAACAAATTGTGACCAGCGTCAGCGCCAAAGAGCTGCTCGAACTAGAAGAAATGCTGATGCGGGTCGCTCATGCCAAAGGCGACCCCAAATCCGCTCAAAAAGCCATCATCAACCAATTTGCCATCCAAGTAGGCCTATAATGATTAAATTTTCCGTCTTGATCACCTGCGCCTTGATCAGCGCCTGTGCGGCACAAACCCCGCCCGCAACCGAACTTCGCCTACCGGTGCCGATCGCCAATAATGCGGTAACCTTGGTTGGTGACACGGCTTTGTCGTTTGGCGGTTTATTGTCCGGCAAAACTTGGGAAGATACCACCCACCGCGCCTTTGCTTGCGAGTTGACCGACGGCACGTGCCGCGAAATTGCCGGTCTACCGGACGGCATTGGGCGCTTGGCCAGCGTCGCCGTAACCGTACAGAACAAAGCTTATGTGTTTGGCGGATACACCGTGGCGGCGGACGGCGCGGAAGTTTCCACACCGCAGATCTGGGCCTTTGATGTGCGCGACGAAAGCTATCAACCCATGAAGCCAATGCCGGTGCCGGTCGATGATGCGATGGCCTTGGTTTATCTGGACCGGTATGTGTTTTTGGTCTCCGGTTGGCATGATCATGACAATGTCGACCTGGTTCAAGTGTTCGATACCCAAGAAAATCGCTGGTTTTCGGCGACCGCTTTTCCTGGCAATCCAGTTTTTGGCCATGCTGGCGGCATTGTTGATGAGGTGATGCTGGTTTGTGACGGTGTAAAAGTGGTCCCACCCAGCGTTCCCGGCGCCCGGCGTACCTTTGAAGGCTCGCCCGCCTGTTGGCGCGGCGAGATCGACCGCCAAGACCTAACGCAGATCAACTGGTCCTTGGCCGGCTCCTTGCCCCCGGCCGGGTATCGCATGGCAGGCGCTGGGTTTGAGGGCGCGATCTGGTTTGCTGGCGGAACGGACAACCCATATAATTATAACGGCATTGGCTATAACAAGGTTCCAGCGCAACCCAGCCAACATGTTTGGCGCTATGACATAATCACCGGAGAATTTGAAGTTTTCGCTGACAAACCAATGGCGAGCATGGATCACCGGGGTTTGTTGGTTCACCAAGGCCAATTTGTGATCGTAGGCGGCATCGGTGAAAACCAACAAGTGCTGGACACGGTACAGGTGTTCAAACCCAGCGCAAAATAACCGCTATTCGGTACGCAGCGGTCGCGACAATAAATCGTGAATGGCCGCATCCACACCCATTTTCCCAGCAATGATCGCGGCCACCGCCTCGGTAATTGGCATATCCACACCGTGGTGCTGGGCCAGACGGACCAGAGCCGGTGCCGAGGCCACCCCTTCGGTAACCGCCAACCGTCCAGACAAAATTTCGTCCAAAGGCTGCCCTTCACCCAAGGCCAAACCACAGGACATATTGCGCGAGGTCGCCGACGAACAGGTCAGCACCAAATCGCCCAACCCGCATAACCCACGCAAGGTTTCGGGGTTGGCACCCAACCGCACGCCCAAGCGCACCATTTCAGCAAAGCCACGGGTGATCAGTGCCGCATGGGCGCTTTGGCCCAATTGTTTGCCGAGCACAATGCCACAGGCAATCGCCAACACATTTTTCACCGCGCCGCCCACTTCGGCCCCGATCAGATCATTGGCCAAATAAGGCCGAAATGACGGGGTGCCAATGGCCATCATCAGTTTGCGCCCCAACACCGCATCATTACAGGCCAAGGTTACCGCCGCAGGCAAGCCTGCAACCACATCCACCGCAAAGCTCGGCCCCGACAAAACCGCAGGCAGGGCTTGCGGCAAGGTTTCGGCCAACACATCGCTCATCAATTTTCCGGTTTCCTGTTCAATGCCTTTTGAGCACAGTAAGACCGGCTTGCCTTCGGGTAGATCGCGGCCAATTTGTGTGAAAACAGCGCGGGTATGTTGGGCTGGAATGACCGACAATATAGCATCACAAGCAATGACATCGGCAAACTCATTGGTGGCGGTAATGTTCGGGTCCAGTGCAAATCCGGGCAAGAACAATTTGTTCTCATGAGCCTGGTTGATGTTGTCGCGAACGTCGGGTTCGCGGACCCAGATCACTACGTCCCGTCCGGCTTTGGCACAGGTTTGCGCCAGTGCGGTTCCCCATGCCCCGCCACCCAAAATGCCGATTTTGTTAAATTCATTCATGATTTTGGTCCTTTTTTGCCAGAGCCGGATGCCGGGTTCTGGTTGGCTGCAGCTTCGTCCAACGGCCATCTCGGACGGGCGGCGACGTCCAATGCGCTGGTTTGGCCACGGGCCAAATGCTCGGCCCCGGCCAAGGCGATCATGGCCCCATTATCGGTACAATAGCGCAGCGGCGGAGCCAAAAAAGCAAACCCGTGCGTATTGGCCAGCGTTTCTAATTGCGCACGAACCAAGGCATTGGCCGCAACCCCGCCGGCCACTACCAAATGGGTGTTGGCAAATTGTTCGGCAAACCGGACCAAAGCTTTTTTGGTTTGGCGCACCAAAATATCAGTCGCCGCCAATTGAAAACTAGCGGCTAGATCCGCTTTGTCTTGGGAGCTTGGGTTATCCAAGCCTTGCCAAATACGCTGGACGGCGCTTTTTAGGCCCGAATATGAAAAATCACAGCCAGAACGTTTGGCCAGAGGGCGCGGTAACTCAAAGCGTTTGGCATTGCCGGATTTAGCAATTTTCTCCACCGCCGGACCACCGGGGAAACCCAAACCCATGATTTTGGCGGCTTTGTCAAAGGCTTCGCCAACCGCATCATCCAAGGTCGAGCCATAACGGTGATATTGACCCAACCCTTCGATGGCCAGAAGTTGTGTGTGACCACCGGACACCAGTAATAACAAATAGGGAAATGGCAGGCTGGCCCCAAGACGCGGACTAAGGGCGTGGCCTTCAAGGTGGTTGATGGCAATAAACGGTAAATTGGCCGCCAATGCGATGGCCTTGCCGGTCATCATACCGACCAGCACGCCGCCGATCAAACCGGGGCCACAAGTTGCCGCCACACCGTCCAGTTCGCCATAGCTCAAATTGGCCTCGCGCATGGTTTGGGCCACCACTTGGTCCATAATGTCGGCATGCTGGCGCGCAGCAATTTCCGGCACCACGCCGCCATAGGGAGTATGGGCTTCAATTTGGTCGGTGATACAATCGCTAAGAATTTCAACACGGCCATCTACATGCAAACGCACCAATGCCGCCGCGGTTTCATCACAGGAACTTTCCAGCCCCAAAACGGTCAGTGCTTGCGCGATAGGTGGTTTGTGGTCTAGGTCCATTTCGGCTCAATACCATTAGGCTTATCCATGATGCAAGTTTTGCTTACCCTAGGTTCGCGTAAATCGCCTTTGGCGATGGCGCAAGCGCAGATGACACGCGATTTGATCGGTGCCGAGCTTGGGTTGTCAGCACCAGATATCCCGCAACTGCTACCAATAAGAACCTTCACCACCAGTGGCGATCAACTACAAGACCATTCCTTGGTCGATGCCGGCGGCAAGGGCCTGTTCACCAAGGAATTAGAAAGCGCACTGGCCGATGGTGATATCGACCTAGCAGTACATTCGATGAAGGATGTGCCGACCAAATTGCCCAAAGGATTGGTGCTGGCCGGGATGTTACCGCGCGAAGACCCCCGCGAAGCATTGATCGCGGGTGAGGTTCGCTCGCTTGCCGATTTGCCTAAAAACCCAGTGATCGGTACCGCCAGCGTGCGTCGCCAAGCTCAGGTCTTGCGCCTACGTCCGGATGCAAAAATTATACTGTTGCGCGGCAATGTTGGCACGCGATTGCGCCGCTTGGCCGAAGGTAAGTTTGATGCCAGTTTTCTGGCTTATGCGGGGTTGAAACGGTTGGGGCTTGTTGAGGCTGCGAGCGCAGTATTAGAGCCAGATATGATGTTACCCTCACCGGCGCAGGGGGCTATCGGGTTGCAAATTCGTGATGGAGATGACAAAACGCTAAAACTGTTTCAAGGCATTTGTTGTGAAAGCACAGCCATTGAGCTGGCAGCAGAACGAGCGTTTTTGCGGGTACTTGATGGGTCGTGTCGCACCCCAATTGCGGCTCTGGCCCGCTTTGACGGTCAAACCCTTAGCTTTGTTGGTGAGGTGTATGTGCCCGACGGCAGTCAGGTTTGGCAAGAAAGCGTAACTGTAACACCGGCATCACTGGACATCGCCGCAAAAGTTGGCCGTGAAGCCGGTAAAAAAATAGCACAGGAGGCCGGTGATCGCATCCGGTTTGAAACCCAATGAGCGCACATGTTTTGATCACACGCACCAACCCGGGCGCAAGTCGCTTGGCCGAAAAATTACAAGCGATTGGGGTTTCGTCTACGATTTGCCCGATGTTGGAAGTGGAAAGTATTGGTGGCAAAGCAGGAATGGGCGAGGATATTGTTGGCTTTATCCTAACCTCTGCTGCCGCCATTATTGGATTGCCAACGCCCGATGATGTAGGTGTACGCCCGATCTATTGCGTCGGTGCTGCCACCGCGGCTCAGGCCAAACAAGCGGGATATCAAAATAACATCCAAGGCTCCGGAAATGGCAGAAATTTGGCCAGACAGGTCTTAAAAACCAACAAAAACCAGAGCGGTGTGTTGTTGTGGTGTCGCGGTGAAATTGCCGATGAAGCCATGGGCAAAGCGTTACGTAAAAAGGGGATTAAGGTGCAACAACACCGATGCTATCGAACCAAAGCTTTGCAAAATTTGCCGGTGCCGGTCGCAGCAAGCCTAGAGGCTGGCCAGTTCAATGCCGTGATCTTTCAATCCCGACAGGGTGCGGACAGCTTTCGCAAGCTAAAGCCCAACTTAAGCGAAACCACACAGGCCTTGGCCTTTAGTGCCCCAATAGCCGCTCGTTTGGCCGATATGGGATTTGCCAATATCATCACTTGCGAACGCCCAAATGAGCAGAGCATGATTGCCACATTGAAGAAGATGTTTTCTCTTTCTTAACGGGCGGCATTTGGTTAGATTTGATCCCATGAGCAAACAACCAGAAAAACCGGACGACGTGATCGACGCTGAGTTTGAACAAATCGCTGAGCCAGTTGTCGCTAAGAGCACACCGCGCAACCGTCCGGCTTGGCCATTGGTATGGGCTTTGTTTTGTGTTGCGATTGTCGGTGGTGGTGCTTTGGGCGCAATTGCGGGCCGGTTTTTAAGCCCGCCCGCCCAGGTTGATGTAGCTCAAATTACAGCGTTGGCGCAACAGCTTGATGATACCAAAGCGGAACTTGAAGCTCTAGCCAACACACAACTGACGGAGCGCGCGATGGTGCAACAACAAATTGATGCGCTCACCCAACAAGACGATACCCGCACAACAGACAATCTGATCGTGGAATTAGAGGTGCTTGCGCAGCGGTTACGGCAAATGGAACAACGTCCAATATCGGTATTGAGTGAAAATGGGCAACCGGCCATCGACCTTGCTCCAATAACCGAGCGACTGATCGCGTTGGAGACGGCTCTTGCCAAGGGGCCGGAAATTACCGAGCCAGACCTGTCGGATATCCAACAACAAATCACCGGGCTGAACGATCGGTTATTGTCATTTGGCACAGCGCCGCTGGCCACTGCCGATACGAGAAATTTGCTGGCTCGGATCGAGAAATTAGAAACCAACACAAAATCGGATGGGGTCAGCGCCGAACAAACAAATGCCTTGGCTGATCTAAAATTAGCAGCCCAACAACCGGCCCCGTTTGCGGTGGCATTTGCTTCGGCCAAGCTGGCATTTGGCACGGACCCCACTTTGGACCGATTGCGCGCCATTGCCGGAACCGGTGCGCCAAATCAAGCGCAATTAAGCGCAAACTTAACCAAAATAATCCCAAAATTGCTGCGCGAAGCCAATCAACCGGCGCCGGGTGCCTCTTTTGCCATCAAGGCCGGGGCGATGATGCGCTCCTTGGTTTCAGTGCGTCGTACCGATGGCAAAGGCGGCGGCCTACAAGGGTTGCTGGCGCAAACTGAAACGGCGCTGAGCGCCGGCGAGCTAGACGAAGCCATCCGTCTCGTTGAGCAACTTAATCCCGCCTCCCCATCAAGCGAAGCTTGGCTACGAACAGCCAAAGACCGACAAACCATCGAACAGGTATTGGCAGAGCTGCAAGGACAACAAACCAAAGGGGATACGCAATGATCCGGTTGGTGCTTTATGTATTGCTGGCCTTGATTGTGGCGGCGGGCGGTTGGTGGCTGGCTTCGCAAACCGGCTTGGTGATCATTGAAGCCTTTGGCCGGGAAATATCCTTGTCCTTGCCGGTCGGCATGGCGGGGATATTATTGCTGACCTTGGTGTTGTTTTTATGGTGGAACG